>DATHTO010000111.1:0-38680 GCA_035463115.1 Actinomycetota bacterium
GGCCACCGGCGACGACGAGGACAACCTCGTCACGTCGCTGCTCGCGAAGACCGAGTTCGCCGTCCCGCGGGTGCTCGCGCGCGTGAACCATCCGAAGAACGAATGGCTGTTCAACGCTCAGTGGGGCGTCGACCAGGCGGTCTCGCCGCCGCACATCCTCACGGCACTCGTCGAGGAGGCCGTGACGAGCGGCGACCTGATCCGTCTGCTCCACCTCGAGGGTGGACGCGTGTCGATCGTGGAGATGACCCTCGCCGGCGACTCACCGTCGCTCGGGAAGGCGCTCTACGAGCTTCGGCTCCCGACCGGATCGGCCGTGGTCGCCGTCGTGCGCGAGGGCCACGTCGTGGTACCGCAGCCCGAAACGGTGCTCGCCGCAGGCGACGAGGTCGTCGCCCTCACGGAGTCCGACTCGGAACAGCAGCTGCGCGAGCTGCTCGCCGGTCCGTCGGCCTGAACGCGCACCCCGAGGATCTACGCCGAGAGCTCGAGGCGGGGGTTCCGCATCTTCACGACGCCCCGGTCCTCGCCGAGCACGCCCTCGACCACGACGCGCGTCCCGAGGCCGAGCCCGGCGATCGAGCGTCGGCCCATGAACTGGACGACGGCCTCGCCCGTACCGTCGGTCACGAGCACCTCGAGCGCCTCGTTGTCCTCCATCGGCAGCACGGTGATCCGGCGGATCACGCCCGCGATCGTCACGCGTGAGCGGAGCGGCGCATCCGCGATGCTCGTGCACGACGGGATCGTCGATGCCCACGCGCGCGTCTCGTCTGCCAAGCGCTCCTCGTCGGTCTCGGCGAGGCGGTCGAACGCGCGACGGAACAGACCCATGGATCGAGCCTAGCCCGCCACGCGGGTTCTACGCGCCGACCGACGCCATCTGGTCGGCGGCTCGCAGCTCGGCCTCGAGCTCGTTGCGGCGCGACTTCGACACCCAGATCGCGACGGCGAGGACCACCGCGGCGACGATCGCGATCCCGTAGCCGAGCGCGCGGTCGTCCGCGGATTCCACGACGAGCGGTGCGATCAGGAGCGCGACGAGGTTCATCACCTTGATGAGCGGGTTCAGCGCCGGGCCGGCGGTGTCCTTGAACGGGTCGCCGACGGTGTCGCCGATCACGGCGGCCTTGTGCGCCTCGGACCCCTTGCCGCCGAAGTGGCCCTCCTCGATGTACTTCTTGGAGTTGTCCCATGCGCCGCCCGCGTTCGAGAGGAGCACCGCGAGGAGCTGTCCCGTCAGGATCGAGCCGGCGAGGAACGCGCCGAGCGCCTCGGCGCCGAGGAAGAAGCCGGCGACGATGGGGCTGAGCACCGCGAGGAGGCCGGGCGTGAGCAGCTCTCGGAGCGACGTTCTCGTGCAGATGTCGACCACCCGGGCGTAGTCCGGCTTGACGGTGTAGTCCATGATGCCGGGGTTGTCGCGGAACTGGTTCCGCACCTCGACCACCACCTGCATCGCGGCGCGTCCGACCGCGCGGATCGCGAGCGACGAGAACAGGAACGCGACGCAGCCGCCGATCAGCAGGCCGACGAGGACGTCGGGTTGGTTCACGCGGATGTCGAGGACCTCGGCCCCAGCATCCCTGAGCGCCTCCTCGAACGACCCGAACAGCGACGTCGCCGCGATCACGGCGGTCGCGATCGCCATGCCTTTCGTGATCGCCTTCGTCGAGTTCCCGACCGCGTCGAGCCCACCGAGGATCTCGGCCGGGCGCCCCTCGAACTCGCCCGACATCTCGGCGATGCCCTGCGCGTTGTCGGAGATCGGGCCGTAGGTGTCCATCGACACGATGACGCCGACGGTGGTGAGCATGCCCATGCCGGTGAGCGCGATGTAGTACAGCTGCTCTGCGAGGCCGTCGCCGAGGAAGAACGACGCCATGATGGCGGCGCCGATGATGAGCGCCGACCACACGGTCGACTCCAGACCGACCGAGAAGCCCTGCAGGATCGTGGTCGCCGGCCCGGTGACGGTCGCGTCCGCGATCTCCTTCACCGGCTTGAACTTCGTGTCGGTGAAGTACTGGGTCAAGATCTGGATCACCGACGCGAGGATCAGGCCGATGCCGACGGCGATCGCAGGCTTCAGGCTGTCGGTCACGAGTTCCGACGCCACGAACACCGCCGCGGCCGAGAGCGCGGCCGACGCGAAGAAGCCACGGTTGATCGCCTTCATGCCGTGCTCCTCCTCGGAGCGCGGCGAGACCAGCATGATGCCGACGATCGACGTGATGACGCCGATCGCCCGGACCCACAGCGGGAACATCACGCCCGCGATCGCGCCGACGGTCGAATCCTCGAACGCCGCGGCGCCGAGGATCAACGCGGCGACGAGCGTGACCTCGTACGACTCGAAGAGGTCGGCGGCCATGCCGGCGCAGTCGCCGACGTTGTCGCCGACGTTGTCGGCGATGGTGGCGGCGTTCCGGGGGTCGTCCTCGGGGATCCCCTGCTCGACCTTCCCCACCAGGTCGGCCCCCACGTCGGCTGCCTTCGTGAAGATGCCGCCGCCCACGCGCATGAACATCGCGAGGAGCGCGCCGCCGAACCCGAACCCGACCAGCACGCTGGTCGCGTCGCCCTTGTAGATCAGCAGGATCAGCGTCGCGCCGAACAGGCCGAGGCCCACCGTGAACATGCCGGCGACGCCGCCGGCGCGGAACGCGATCCGCAGCGCGCGGCGGAGGCCCGACTCCTTGGCGGCGTTCGCGGTTCGGACGTTCGCGCGGACCGCGAGCCACATGCCCGTGTAGCCGGTGACCATCGAAGCGCCGGCGCCGAGGATGAAGGCGATCGAACGGCCGATCCGCACCGACAGCTCGGGGTCGAGGCCGAGGATCGACGCCTGGACACCCTCGGCCACCGGCAGGATGAAGAACAGCGCGACCGTGAGGAGCGCGAGGAAGATGCCGAGCGTGCGGAACTGCCGGCTCAGGTAGGCCTTCGCGCCTTCCTGGATCGCGCGAGCGATCTCCTTCATCTTCTCGGTGCCCTCGGAGGCGCCGAGGACCTCCCGGACGAGGTAGTAGGCGAACAGCAGCGCCACGAGCGAGACGGCGAGGATGATCCAGAGGGCCAGGTTCTCCCCCGACCCGAACTCCGCCTCGATGGGGCCGCCTTCCTGGGCCAGCAAGCCGAGCATCGAACCTCCTGTCGGAACCGCGCGATGAAGGAAAGACTCCCCCGGTCGGGCGTCACCCGCCGCCGGGACCGGCAGAGGATACCGGAGCGACGTGCGCTCCGACCTGCGAGAAGGTGGCACCGGCGGCTCGGCCGGGCCGGGCGTGGGGCAAGCTCCCGCGCGGCTTCGCCCTCTCAGCCGGCGTTCGGGATCCGGAGCGTCACGGAGGTCCCGCCGTCCCCGGTCCTGACGTCGACGGACCCATGGTGGGCGTCGACGACGGCGCGCACCACGGCGAGGCCGAGCCCCGTCGAACGGCGCGGCGCACCGGCGCCTGACACGAACGGCTCGAACGCGGTGGCCGCCACCTCGGGGTCGATGCCCCGCCCGTGATCCCGCACCGCGAGCGACACCGCGGCAGCGTCGTACGCGGCCTCGACCTCGATCGGCGTGTCGGCCGGCGTGTGGACGTGAGCGTTGACGATCAGGTTCAGAGCCGCCTGCGAGAGCCGATCCGCGTCGCCGGTGAACGTCGCGTCGGGACACGGATGGAACACGATCGAGCCGAGCCCGAACCCCTTCGTGCGGAGCTCGAGGTCCTCCATCAGGTCGCGCAGGCTGACGGTGCCGGGCACGAGGAAGTCCGCAGCCGTCGACCGCGCGAGCGTCATGAGGTCGTCGACGAGCCGCGTGACCCGAGCCAGCTCGTCGCGAACGAGCTCGACGATGCGACGACGGTCCTCGTCGTCGGCACCGAGCCGTTCGAGGACCTCGATGTGGCCACGGGCGATCGTGACGGGCGTTCGCAGCTCGTGCGACACGCTGGCCATGAGACGGCGCTGCTCGGTCACGGCGGTCTCGAGGCGCTCCAGCATGTGATTGACCTCCGTCGCGAGGATGCCGACCTCGTCGGCGCGCCTCGGCTCGGGGACACGCAGGCTGAGCTGCTCGAGGTCGGAATGTCGCGCCGTCGCCGCCAGATCGCCGAGCGGCTTCAGCGCACGGCGGAGCATGACGGTCAGCACGAGCGCGCCGATCACGAGACTCACGAGGGAAGCCGCGCCGACGCGCAGGAGCGCCGCGACCGCTTCGCGCCGGACGGGTTCGAGCGGGGCGAGCACCTGCACCTCGATCGGCCCTGCGTCGGTGGCGACGGCGCCCGACGAGGTGAGGATCCGGCCCTCCGTCGTCTCCACCGTCTCGACCCCCCCGGACCCGTCGGGCGGCACCTCGCCGCGCTCGATCAGCCGTTCGATGGGACGAGGGCCGACCTCCGCCGTCAGGGACCCATCGCCGAGATGGATCACCGTGAGGTACGTCTCCGTTCCGGGATTCAGCTCGAAGTAGCGCTCGGCCGCGCCACGGAGGGTGGACGCGACGGGCGCGCCCGGGCTCTCGACCTGGCGAGCGATCGCGGGCAACGCGCGCTGGAGCCGGCCACGCTCGCGCTCGAGCGTCGTCGCGAGGCCTTCACGACCCGTGAGCATCCGCAGCTGGAAGGACAGGAGCGTCGTGATCGCCAGGGTCACGGCGAGAACGCCCATCGCGAGGAGCGGGATCCGAACCTGCAGGGGCGTCGTTCGCATCGTCAGCCGCGGAAGCGGTAGCCGGCGCCGCGCACCGTCTGGATGACGTCGACACCCAGCTTCCGGCGCAGGTAGCCGACGTAGACCTCCACGACGTTCGAGCCCGGATCGTGTTCGTAGCCCCAGGCTTGGTCCAACAGCTGCGGCTGCGTCAACACCTGGCCGGGATGCCGCATGAACGTCTCGAGCAGGGAGAACTCGCGTGCGGTCAGGTCCACGATGCGATCGTCCGTGCGCGCCTCCCGCGAACGGAGGTCGAGCGTCACGCGGCCTTCGGCGAGGACCGCCGACGCGCCCTGGGCGGGCGTGCGAAGCCGCGCCCGGATGCGCGCGACGAGCTCCGCGAGGCTGAACGGCTTCGTCATGTAGTCGTCGGCCCCCGCATGCAGATTCGCGACCCGGTCCGCGACGGCGTCCTTGGCGGTGAGGACGATGACGGGCAGGTCGGGCCGGCGCTCGCGCAGCCGCTCGAGCACGTCCTCGCCGCGCATGCCGGGCAGCATCAGGTCGAGGACCATGACGTCGATGGCAGACGAGCGGGCGAGCGAGAGCCCTTCTCGGCCGTCACCCGTCGTGATCACGGTGAAGCCCTCGGCCTCGAGGCCTCGCCGGATGAACGAGGCGATGCCATCCTCGTCTTCGACGATCAACGCCGTGGGCACGGCCACCCCCTTCGACGTGCGTCGGATCGGTTCCTGATGGTCATCTCAGCCTAGCCTCAGGCGACTCTCAGCCTCCCGCCCTACGGTGGACCGCAGCTCGATCGAAGGCCGCTCCGGTGCGGCCTCGTCGGCGCCGCGACCCGAAGGACGAACGATGGCGATGACCGAACACCACCACGCGCCCGACACGCAGCCCTTCGACGCCGCCTCGCCGGAAGCCACGGAGCGGACGGTCGTCATCCCCGACGTCGAGCTCGACATGCTGAGCAGTCCACGGCTCGCGGATCGGCTGACCGTAGCCGAAGCGCGCGCATCGTCCGTCGACGTCGACATGCAGCGCGTGACCTTCATGGACTCCACCGCCCTGCACGTACTGATCCGTGCACACCGTCGCGGCGCGTCCGGCGGTCGCACGATCCGGGTGGTCGGCTGCAACGATCGGATCCGACGGCTGTTCGAGATCACCGGTACGACGTTCCTCCTCGACGATCCCGACCGCGACGCCGGCTTCGACGCCGCGTCCACCGACGGCGCACGCGCCGGTTCGGAGAGCGGCGGCGACCGGCGCGCGAGCTACGAGCTTCGCAGGCGTCCCTGAGCGATCTCTCAGGGACGCCTCAGCCTGGACTCAGGGAGTCCGGGAAGACCTCGGGCGAGCAACCGAGGCGCGGACGGGCCCCCTCGGATGCATCCGCACGTCGGTTGGGCCCGTGCCGCACGTCGAGGTTCCCTCCGCGTGCCCCGCGAGGAGCTCGGATGGACGACACGCAACTCCCGGTCGATGTCCTGCATTGGATCGCCGCGCTCGTGCCGCTGGCCGTGCTCTTGCTCCTGCTCGTCGTGCTGCGATGGAAGGCACCCGAAGCCGGACCGATCGGCATGTTCACCGCGGCGGCGATCGCGCTGCTGCTCTTCCGCACGCCGTTCGAGACGTTGATCGTCGGCGGCGCGCGCGGCGTCTGGGACGCGCTCTTCATCCTGTTCGTCGTCTGGCCTGCGCTGCTGCTCTACCGGGTGGTCGAGCGCGCCGGCGCGTTCGCCGCGCTCCGCAACGGGATCGAGCGCTACACGAGGAACGAGCTCTTCCTCGTGATGGGGTTCGCGTGGGTCTTCGCGTCGTTCCTGCAGGGGATCGCCGGGTTCGGCGCGCCGATCGCAGTGGTCGCGCCGCTTCTCGTCGCGCTGGGCGTGCGGCCGCTGTTCGCCGTCGCGCTTCCGTTGATCGGACACGCGTGGGCCAACATGTTCGGGACGCTCGCGGTCGGCTGGCTCGCGACGCTCCGCGTCGTCGAGCTCGAGGACCCGACGCGCGTCGCGTTCGAGACGGCGATCCTGCTGTGGATCCCGAGCATCGCCGCCGGGTTCTCGATCGCGTGGCTCTACGGTCGGGGTGCCGCTGTGCGCGCGGCGCTTCCGATGATCCTCGTGATCGCGACGGTGCACGGCGGCGGGCAGTTGCTGCTCACGCTCTGGGATCCGGTGCTGTCGACGTTCATCGCGTCGTCGATCGCGCTCCTGCTGCTCTACCCCCTGTCGCGCTGGAAGCGCTACTCCGAGCCGGCCGAAGGGATCGAGCGGCGTCCGGCGATGAAGGATGAGGATGCGGACGCAACGGCGCGCGCTCGCGACGAGGAGATCGAGCACGAAGGCGAGCCGGTGATGTCGCTTCCGATGGCGTTGCTGCCGTACGCGGTCCTCACCGTGATCTCGATCGCGGCGCTCGTGCCCGACCGCGTCGAAGAGGCGCTCGGCGGCGTCGAGGTCGGTCTCGCGTTCCCCGAGGTATCGACGAACTACGGGCTCGTGACGGAGGCGGAGGACCCCTACTCGCCGTTCGCACCGTTCACGCACCCGGGAACCTTCCTGCTGCTGTCAGCGATCGTTGTGTGGATCGTCTACCGCACGAAGGGCTACTACGAGGCGTACGCCGAACGCCGCGATAGGGAGGCCGGATTGCTGGCGTCGCTCGCCGACGACGCGGTGCCGGCGTCCGTCGCGATCGTGGGCTTCCTCGTGATGAGCACGGTCATGGAGGCGTCGGGACAGACAGCGGTGCTCGCGCAAGGGATCGCCGAGGTGGCGCCGCCAACGATCTTCGCCTTCCTGTCGACGTGGATCGGCGTGCTCGGAGCGTTCATGACCTCGAGCAACACGGCGTCGAACATCCTTTTCGCGCCGCTGCAGCAGGACACGGTCGTCGCACTCGAGGGCCTTCGTCAGCCGCCGATCATCGGCGCGCAGAGCACCGGCGGAGCGATCGGCAACGCGATCGCACCGGCGAACGTCGTGCTCGGCACCGGAACCGCCGGCAACGTCGGCGAGGAGGGCGAGATCTTGCGCCGGACGCTCCCGTGGACGATCGGCGTCGCGGTCCTCGTCGGTCTGGCGACGGTCGCGTTGAACGCCTGGTGAGTGCCATGAGGCGTGAACGGCTCGAGAGGAGGTGGCCATGCGAACCGTGATGGTGCTCGGCGCGGCGCTCGTGCTGATGCTGCTGGCGTTCCCGCTGGTGAGCGTCGGCACGACGGGCGACGCCGATGCGCTGTGGTGGATCGGCGCCGCGCTGCTCGTCGTCGGCGGCGTGATCCCGCCGCTCACCCGGTACGTGATCCGAGACGACTGACGCTTTCCGCCCTACCGCACTGGCCGCTAGCGCTGCGTGCGGCGCTGCCAACCGACAGCCAGACCCTACGACCCGACCTTGGAGTGATGGACATGCGGAACCCGAACGGCCCCGCCACCGGACGCCCCGCCAACCTCGCGCCGACGGCCATGGTGACGAGCTCGCACAGCCTCGCCAGCCAGGCCGGGCTCGAGATGCTCCGTCGTGGCGGGTCGGCCGCCGATGCGGCGATCGCAGCGAACGCGGTGCTGTGCGTCGTGTACCCACACATGGCCGGCATCGGCGGCGACGGCTTCTGGCTCGTCGCCGACGGCGACGACGTCCGGGCCTTGAACGGAAGCGGGCCCGCCGCGAGCGCCGCCACGATCGCGTGGTTCCGAGAGAAGGGCCACGACGCGATCCCGTCGCGCGGCCCGCTCGCCGCGCTGACCGTGCCCGGTGCCGTGGACGGATGGCGCGAGCTGCACGAGGCGTACGGTCGGCTCTCGTGGGGCGACCTCCTCGCGCCGGCGATCGGGTACGCCGGCGACGGTGCGCCGGTCGGGCGGTCGCTCGCAGACTGGATCGCGAAGGACGTCGACGTGATCGGTCCTCGCGAGGCGATGGCGCAGCTGTACATCCGCGACGGGCAACCGCTCCGCGAAGGCGATCGGGTGGTGCACGCCGATCTCGCGCGGACGCTGCGCGCGATCGCGGAGCACGGTCCGCGCGAGCTGTACGACGGTTCCGTGGGCGAGCGCGTGACGGCGGCGCTCGAAGCCACGGGGTCACCGCTGCGCGCCGAGGACCTCGCGACGTTCCGGGCCGCCTGGGTCGATCCCATCCGGTCGACGTATCGCGGGCTCGAGATCGTGACCTTCCCTCCCAACACCCAGGGGTTCGCGGCGCTGCAGGTCCTGAATGTGATCGAGGGGTTCGATGTTCAGGCCTGGGGTGACGGAACGGCCGACTACTACCACCACCTCGCCGAGGCGGTGAAGCTCGCGTTCGCGGACCGCGACGCGTGGCTCACCGACCCGGCATTCGAGGAGATCCCGCTCGACCGGCTCGTGTCGAAGGGCTACGCCGAGCGCCGTCGGTCGATGATCGACCCCGACCGGGCGATGACGATGACGGAGGTGCCGTCGGGCGTCGAGCGCGCCGACGTAGGCGGCCGGCGGTCCGCCGAAGGAGACACGTGCGCCTTCTCGGCCGTGGACGGCGACGGCCTCGCCGTGTCCGCGATCCAGTCGATCTACCACGACTTCGGAAGCGCCGAGATCGCCGGCGACACCGGCGTGCTCGTCCAGAACCGTGGCTCGTTCTTCGCGCTCGAAGAGAACCACCCGAACCGGCTCGAGCCCGGCAAGCGGACGTTCCACACGTTGATCCCTTCGATGGCACGCCGCGACGGTCAGGTCGAGCTGGTGTACGGCACGATGGGCGGGGAGGGACAGCCGCAGACGCAGGCGGCGATCGTCACGCGCCTCGAGGACTTCGGCTACGACGTCCAGCAAGCGATCGAGGCCCCGCGCTGGTTGATGGGACGGACATGGGGCGTCGATTCGCGCGACCTCTCCCTCGAGGGCCGCGTCAGCGACGACGTCGCTCGGGAGCTCGCCCGGCGCGGGCAGCCGGTGAAGATGCTCGCGAACTGGGACGACAACATGGGCCACGCGCACGCGATCCGGGTCCGCCGCGAGGGAGGGTTCCTCGAAGGCGGCGCCGATCCACGCGGCGACGGCGCCGCGATCGGGTTCTGACGGCGCGCGCTACGCGCGCCCGGCGGCCGACGGCGGACCCTCGTCCGGTCCGCCGTCGGCGTCGGCCCGTCCGGCGTCCGTCCGGAACGCGTCGGCGAGCTCGTCGACGACCGTGCCCTCCCACTGCGGCGCCCCGCTGAGGTACGCGGCGCGACCGATCACGTGGGCCGCCACCGGCGCCGTCGCGAACTGGAACAGCGCGGCGAGCACGAGCTTCACCGCGCCCGTGCGGCCGTCCGACGCGAGCGCGGTGCCGAGGAAGATCAGCGCGAGGCCGAGGCTCGCGGCCTTCGTGCCGGC
This sequence comes from Actinomycetota bacterium, assembly GCA_035463115.1. Lineage (GTDB taxonomy): Bacteria > Actinomycetota > UBA4738 > UBA4738 > HRBIN12 > BPGL01. Next base: position 10,038 of record DATHTO010000111.1, read on the forward strand.
CTGCAGCCGCGCGTAGACGTCGGGCAGCCGAACCACGCCGACAGCGGCCAGCACCATGAGCGCGCTGCCGAGCAGGATCGCGATCGAGATGATCACCGTCACCGATCGTCCTCCCCTCGGTAGAGCAGCCGCGCCAGCGCGACGGTCGCGAGGAATCCCAGCAGGGTGACGACGAGCACGCCGTCGAGGAGGGACGGAGCCTCGGTGCGGATAGCGAGGAGCGCGAACGTCGCCACGAGCGCGAACAGGCAGACGTCGGCGGCGGCCGCCCGGTCCGCGGCGGTCGGCCCGAGCGCGACGCGGACGAGCGCGAGGAGGAACGAGATCGCGAGCGCGCCGAGCGCGACGTCGAGGACGATCAGCGGGAGATCCATCGCAGGCGGTCCTCCAGCCGCCGGACCGCGGCACGGACGTCGTCCGGCTCACGGATGTGCAGCGCGTGGACGTACAGCACCGTCCGGTCCGCCGCGGCCTCGAGGGCGAGCGTTCCGGGGGTGAACGACACGAGGTTCGCGAGCACCGTGAGCTCGGCGTCGGTCGCAGCGCGGACGGGGCAGGCGACGATCCCGGGGCGCATCGACATCGCCGGCGTCACGACCTCCCATGCGACCACGGCGTTCGCCCGCGCGAGGTCGACCACGTACAGCGTGATGAACCACGCGAGACGCCAGGGGCGCGAGAGGGCACGGAGCCACAGCCGTGTCACGGCGCGCCACCTCTCGACGTCGCGGGGCGGACGTCGGGGGTCGGTGTCGTCGACGGAGCCCCGGCACGTGCGCTCATGGCGCCACCGCTCCCGCGTAGGCGGCGACGTCGACGAGCCCTGCCGCGGCGCGTTCGGCGATCCGCCACAGTGGCTGAGCGGCGATCCCGATCGCGAGCGTCGCGAGCGCGAGGACGGCCGCCGGCACGAAGAGCCACGGTCGGCTGGCGCCCGGCGTGGGCTCCTCGGGGGAAGAGCCCCAGAACGCCGCGTTCCAGATCTTCACCATCGACAGGAGCGTCAGGAAGCTCACCGCGACCGCCGTCGCGCCGATCGCGTACGCGCCGTCATCGAACGCAGCGCGGAGGAGCCCGAACTTCGCGACGAAGCCCGACAGCGGCGGGACACCCACGAGGGCGAACGCCGAGAGGAGGAACACCCCCGCGAGCGCGGGTCGCCGGTGGACGAGCCCACCGAGCTGGTCGAGGTCGTCGGATCCCTCATCGGATTCGACCGTTCCGGCGACGAGGAACAGCGCGGTCTTCACGCCGATGTACTGAACCAGGAAGAAGACGCCGGCGGTGAGGCCCCCGACGGTGCCGATCCCGAGCGCCATCACGAGGTAGCCCATCTGGCTCACCATGTGGAACGACAGGATCGACCGCATCGACGTCCTCCCGACCGCCCCGACCACACCGATCACCATCGTGAGGCCAGCGATCAGCAGCAGCGGCGCACCGATCACCGGCTCCCCGTCGAAGACGACGGTCACGACACGGAACAGGGCAACGATCCCAACCTTCGTGAGGGTGCCCGAGAACAGCGCCGTCACCCACGTGGGCGCATCGGGATAGGTGCGTGGGAGCCATGCGTGGACCGGGACGAGCGACGACTTCACCGCGAGCGCCACGACGACGAGCGTCGCTCCCACCGCGACGGCGCCCGACGCGGCCGCCGCGCCGCGCAGCGCTCCGAGGTTGACGGTGCCGGCCGTCGCGTACACGAGCGCGACGCCCGAGAGGAACACCGTCGAGCCGAGGAGGTTCGTCGCGACGTAGATCGTCCCGGTCCGGACGCGACGCGGCGTGGCGCCGAGCGTGATCAGCACGTACGACGCGAGCAGCAGGACCTCGATCCAGACGAAGAGGTTGAACAGATCGGCCGTCAGCGTGGCGCCCGCCGATGCGCCGACGAGTCCGAGCGCGCCGGCGTGCGCCCGCGGAACGTCATCGTGTCCGCGGAGCGCCGCGAACGTGAGGCACAGACCCGGCACGACGGCGAACACGACCAGCATGAGCGCGGCGAAGGTGTCGGCCGCGAACGCGATCGCGAAGGGCGGCGGGAACCCGCCGATCTCCGTCACGAGCACGTCGCCGCCGGCCGTCTCTCGCAGGACGAGGATGCCGATACCGCCGGTCACGGCGAGCGCGACCGCGGCGATCAGGCGTCGGACGGCAACGGAGGGCGAGACCGCGCTCACCGCCGCGGCGACGAGCGGCACGATCGCGGCCAACGGAAGCGCGCGGATCACGCGTCCTCCACGGCAGATCCCTCGGCATCGGCATCGGCGGCGGCGCCCCTCTCGGAACCGCCTTCGGACGGCCCCCCGTCGTCCTCGTCCTCGTCGCGGCTCTCCCCCTCGGTGTCGTCGACGCCGAAGAGCTCTCCGGCGCGGAAGGCGAGCGCGAGCAGGAACGCCGTCATGCCGAAGCCGATCACGATGGCCGTGAGCACGAAGGCCTGCGGGAGCGGGTCGCCCGGGTCCTGCGACGCGCCGACGATCGGAACGCCGCGGTTCCGCAGGCCGCCCGATGCCAGCAGCAGGACGTTGGCCGCGTGGCCGAGGAGCACGAAGCCGAGGGCGACGCGGACGACCCCTCGCTGCAGCACCAGGAAGGCGCCTCCGGCGGCGAGGATCCCGACGACGACCGCGACGGCGCTCACCGCGACCGTCCCGACGCCGCCGCGCGCGGAGCCTGCATCAGCGTCGCGCCCCCATCCCCCGGACGAACGCCCCGACCATGCCCACGACGACGAGCGTCACGCCCACATCGAAGACGAGGGACGACGCGAGCTTGACCTCGACGTCGCCGACGCGCGGCTCCCAGATCGCGCCGGACAGGAACGGCTCGCCGAACGCGAGCGGAACGGCGCCGACCGTCACCGCGACGACGAGACCGAGCGCGAGCACCCGCGCCGGCGGCCCGGGGACCAGCGCGCCGATGCCGTCCACGCCGAACGCCAGCCACCGCAGGACGACGCCGGCCCCGAGGACGAGGCCCGCGATGAACCCGCCGCCGGGCGCGTCGTGCCCGCGCCAGAGGAAGAACACGGCGAGGGCGATCACCGGGGGCGTGAGCCCCCGCGCCGCCACCCGAAGGATCAGCGTCGTGCCGGACCGTCCGTGGGTCGGCGCCGTCATCGGGACCTCCGTCGGCCCGCGGTCGCGACGAGGCCGAGCGCACCGAGGCCGGCGAGCGCCAGCACGGCGATCTCACCGAGCGTGTCGAGCGCGCGGAAGTCCACGAGGATCGTGTTCACGACGTTCAGGCCGCCCGTCTCGGGCTCCGCCGCGCGGAGGTAGTAGCGGCCAGCCTCCGAGAACGGGCGCCGTCCGGTGAGCGCGTCGGTGCCCACGGCGGCCGCGATCCCGACGGCGGCGGCGATCGCGGCGGCGGCGATCGTGCGGGCGCGACGCACGACCGCGAACCGGCGCGGCAACCGCCGGAACGCCAACACGACGAGCGCGACGGTGAGCGTCTCGACGAGCACCTGCGTGATCGCGAGGTCGGGCGCCCCGATCAACGCGTAGAACAACGCGAGCGTGAACCCGACGAGGCCGATCGCGGCGACGGCGGCGATCCGGTCGCGCGCGCGGACGACCACAGCGACGGCCGGGATGAGCAGGAGCGCGACCGGCCAGTCCGCGGCGCCACCCGCCACCCGCGGGTCGAGACCGAGCTCGTCACCCCACCACCACGCCGCCGACGCGGCCGCCACGACGGCCGTGACGAGGATCGCGCCGACGTAGGGACCCGGGGTGCTCGTCGTCGCCGTCACCCGGCCGAGCCACGCGCCCGCTCGGATCGTCGCGTCGTAGGCCCCGTCGAAGAGACGGGCGCCCGTCCCCGACGAGACCCGATCGCCCCACGCCGCGTCGAGGCGGCGGCGACCGCCCACCAGCGCGGCACCGACCGAGAAGGTCACGATCGACATCGCGAGCGCGGGCGTGAGCCCGTGCCACAACGCGAGGTGGTAGTCGCGGTCGCCGACCGCTTCGGCCGTCACCGCTCGCGCCAGCGGATCGAGCGCCCCGATGCCGGGCCCGAGTGCCAGCCCGGCGAGCGCCGTGACGAGTGCCGGGAGGAGGAACGACCGGACGGGCTCGTACAGGCGCTGCACCAGCGGACCGGCGAACGCTCCCTCGAAGATCCGGAACCCGTACGCGAACGTCAGCGACGACGCGACCACCGCGAGCACGACCGCGGCGGCTGCGAGCCACCCACCGCCGGGCACGTCGAGGAAGGCGGCGAAGGCCTCTTCCTTGCTGACGAACCCGACGAGAGGCGGGATCCCGGCCATCGACAGGCCGGCGAGCCCGGTCGTCACTGCGACGAGGGGCATCGCTCGCCGCAACCCGGACAGCTCGCGGATGTCGCGGCTCCCGGCCTCGCGGTCGATGATCCCGACGACCATGAAGAGGGTCCCCTTGTACAGCGCGTGCGCGATCACGTGCGCCGACGCGGCGAGCACCGCCTTCTGCGTTCCGAGTCCGGCGAGCGCCGCCAGGAACCCGAGCTGGCTCACGGTCGAGTACGCGAGCAGGGCCTTCAGATCGTGCTGGCGGATCGCGATCGACGCGCCGAGCACCGACGTGCCGAGGCCGAGGAGGACGAGCGTCACGTCCCATGCGTGCACGCCCTCGAACAGCGGCACGGTCCGCAGCAAGAGGTAGATGCCCGCCTTGACCATCGTCGCGGAGTGCAGGTACGCGCTCACGGGCGTCGGTGCGACCATCGCGCCAGGCAGCCAGAAGTGGAACGGGAACAGCGCCGACTTCGTCGCGACGGCGAGCAGGACGAACACCGCGATCGCCGGGAACACCGCCGCGTCCTGGACCAGGTCGGCGTTCCGTACGATCACCGCGAGATCGGCGGTGCCGACGACGAGCGTCAGGAGCACGACGGCGGCGAGGAGCGCGAGCCCGCCGCCTGCGGTGACGAGGAACGCGCGGCGCGCGGCGCGAGCCGCGTCACGCGCGCCGGAGCCGCCGATCAGCAGGAACGAGGCCACGCTCGTGAGCTCCCAGAACACGAACAACGTCACGGCGTCGCCGGCGAGGACGAGACCCAGCATCGCCGCGGCGAAGAACGTCAGCTGCGCGAACAAGCGGCCGTGATGCGGGCTCGGCGACAGGTACCGGGCGGCGTACGCGAACACGAGAGCGCCGAGCACGAGCACGAGCGCCCCGAACAGCGCCGACAGGGCGTCGAGGCGAAGGACGGCGTCGAACCCGAGCGATGGCACCCATGCGACGCGGAACTCGAGCGCGCGGCCCTCGACCGCGCTCGCCGCTGCCGGAGCGAGCGCCGCGGACGACGCCGCGAACAGGGCCGCGATCCAATAGCCGAGCTCGCGACCGGCGACCCGAGCGGCGAACGGCGCGACGCCGGCTGTCAGGAGGATCGCGACGAGGACCGCCGGCAGGAGGGCCGGAAGGTCAGCCACGGCCGACGGAAGCCGGCACGGGCTCGTCACCGAGGGCCGTGTCGTCACGGGTCACGGCCGCCATGCGGAACAGCAGGAGCCCGGCGACTCCCGCGACCAGCGACGCGACGAGGATCGCGATCTTCGCCTGCGCGAGCAGCTCGCTCCCGGGGAACGCCAGCTCGGCGATGAACAGCGACACCGTGAATCCGATGCCCGCGGTGACGCCCATGAGCGCCACGTGGATCATGCGAACGCCGGACGGCAGCACGGCGATGCCCGTGCGTACCGCGATCACGCTCGCGAGCCAGATGCCGAGCGGCTTGCCCACGACGAGACCGAGGAAGACCCCCACGCCGACCGCGCCCGTCGCGGCTCCTGCGAGCGCCTCCCCCGAGAGCACGACGCCGGCGTTCGCGAGCGCGAAGATCGGCACGATCACGAAGCTCGACCACGGCAGCAGGGCGTGCTCGGTGCGAGCGAGCGGCGACACCGCCTCACGCGAGAGCACCGCGAGCCGGAGCCACGCCGGCGCGTCCTGGTCCGCGACGGCGACGTCGTCGCTCGTCTCCTCTGCGGTCTTGCGCGCCTCGGCGCTCACGGCGGCGGGACGCTGGAAGGGCTCCGCCGGAGCAAGGAGACCGAGGATCACGCCGGCGATCGTCGGATGGATGCCGGCGTTGTACAGCTCGAGCCACAGCACGGCGCCGAGGACCCAGTACACCCCCATCGCCCGTACACCGATCTGCCGGAGGACGACGACGGCGACGAGCACCGCGGCCCCTGCCTCGAGCCACGCGAAGCTGAGGCCGCCGCTGTAGAAGATGGCGATCACGAGGATCGCGCCGATGTCGTCGACGATCGCGAGCGTCAGCAACATGGGCTTCAGCGACGGCGGCGCGTGCTTCGCGGCCAGGGTGAGCACACCCAGCGCGAAGGCGATGTCGGTCGCCATCGGGATCCCCCAACCCTGCTCTCCCGCACCCCCCGCGTTCACCGCCACGAAGAGCGCCGCCGGGACCACCATGCCGCCGACCGCCGCCACGATCGGGAGCGCCGCGCTCCTGAGCTGGCGCAGCTCACCGGTGGCGAGCTCGCGCTTGATCTCGAGGCCGACGAGGAGGAAGAAGACCGTCATCAGCCCGTCGTTCACCCAATGGCGTAGATCGAGGTCGAGCTCCCACCGGGCGAGCACGAACGAGAACTCGGTGTGCCAGAACCGCTCGTACGTGTCGCCCCACGGCGAGTTCGCCCAGGCGAGCGCGACGACGACCGCGGCGAGCATCACGAAGCCACCGGAGGTGGACGTCTCGAGGAAGTCCTGAAGCGGACGCAGGAGCGTCCTCGGGACGAGCCGATCGGAACGCGACCACGGTCGTCGGAGCTCCGACTGGTGATGTTCGGCCATGCACAACCGCCCCGCCGACCAGTCTTCCCGGCACACCTCGAAACGTCGAAGGAGGAATCCTACCCGTGCCCTCTCACACGAACAGCGGCGGAACGGATGCACCGCGGGTCGTCTGCGCGTCGTCCGGTGCGCCGATCCTCGGGTCGTTGTGGAGGTTCGACGCCACCGGTACCCTTCACGCGTTTTGGCCACCCAGGATCACGGTGACGGCGCCGGGCAGGGCGCCGAGCCGGCCTCCCGCGTCAGCTCCTCGTCGAAGCGCGCCGCGACCGCCCGCCGCCGGGCGATCGTCGGCGGCGTCGTCGCCGTGCTCGTCGCCGGCGGTGCGGCGTTCCTCCTGACCGGTGGCGAGGACGGGCCGCTCGGCCCCGTGCTCCCCGGTGACGACGGCCCCGAGACGCCGGCGTTCGCGTTCACCGTGCGCAGGGTCATCCCCGAGACGACGACGACGACGAAGGCGGCGGATCTGAAGAAGGAAGCCGACGACGTCGCCGGCCGCGTGAAGGCGACGCTCGACGAGCTGTACTTCGACGGCTTCGTCGAGTCCGACACGTGGGGGGACTTCGGCGAGATCGAAGGGCTCTTCGACGGCGAGGCCCGCGCCCAGGCCGAGACCGACCTCGACACGTTGACGCTCGGCGCGAGCGGCAGCGAGACGTTCTCGTTCGTGCAGCCCGACGAGGGCACGGTCGCGATCGACGTCCTGACCGATCACGCCGACCGCCCGGTGCAGGCGCTCGCGTTCGTGAAGTTCAGCGCCGTGGCCGAACGAGACGACGGCTCGTTCACGCAGGTGCGGAGCACAGGGTCGTTCTTCCTCCGCCACACCGGCGGCGGCTGGAAGATCTACTCGTACCGCGTCGAGCGCACGGACCGGCCGACCGATGCCCCGGCCGCGACCGCGTCGGCCTCCGCCGGCGCGTCGGAGTCAGCGGGATGATCGGCGGCACGGCGGGTCCCGGCACGATGATGCGGAAGGTGCTCGCCGCGATCCTCGCCCTGTCGGCGTGGATCGCCGGCACCGTGATCGGCTCGGTCGGCGGCGCGCCGCCGGCGGCGGGCGGTCCGATGTTCCAGGTGGGACGCGCCCACGCCGAGTTCGAGCCCGTGCTCGACGGCAAGGAGCCGATCTTCATCCTCGTGCTCGGCAGCGACTCCCGGCCCGGCACGCCGATCGATCGTGGTCTCGCCGACTCGATCCACATCCTCGGGATCGATCCGGCCAAGAAGAGGGCGTCGCTGCTCGGGTTCCCGCGCGACTCGTACGTGCCGCTGTCGACGGGCGGCACGGGAAAGATCAACGCCGCGATGCCACAGGGCGGGCCCCAGGCGATGATCGCGACGGTCGAGAAGCTGACGGGGATCACGATCGACTACTACGCGCTCACCGGGTTCGGCGGGCTGACGCGTGCCGTCGACCAGATCGGCGGCCTCACGATCGACCTTCCGACGCAGCTCGTGGGGTACGACACGACGTTCCCCGCGGGCGTGCAACGGCTCGCAGGTCGCGACGCCCTCCAGGTCGCCCGCACGCGGAAATCGCTCGTGAACGGCGACTTCGGCCGTTCGGAGAACCAGGGGCGCCTGATGACCGCGGCGCTGGCGCAGTTCCGCAAGGAGTTCGCGAAGGACCCGAACCGCATGTTCGTCTGGCTGGGCGCGGGCTTGCGGAGCGTCGAGACCGACCTCTCGATCGACGAGCTCTCGCGGCTCGCGTTCACGGCGATGACCGTGAAGCCGCAAGGCGTCACCAACGTGGTCGCCCCCGGCACGATCGGGACGATCGGCGGCACGTCGATCGTGAACCTCTCGCCCTCGGCCTCGCAGCTCTACGCCGACCTGAAGGCCGACGGCTACATCGGAGCCGGCGGCCGAGGCTGAGCCGCCGGGGTTCGACAGGTGCGCGGGTCGGCGCGCGAGCGGGCGTGATCGAGGGATGACGGTATCGTGGGTCTCGGGCCGGCGACCGCCGGCGCCGTCGGCCGCGGGGAAGGGGCGAGGTGGAGCACGAGGTCGGGATCTTGACGTGGGTCGGCTTCGTCGTCCTGATCCTGATCTTGCTCGCGCTCGACCTGTTCGTCTTCCACCGCGAGGCGCACGAGGTCACGTTCCGCGAGGCGACGAAGTTCTCGATCTTCTGGATCAGCCTCGGACTGGCGTTCGGCGGCGTCGTGTGGGCGTGGTTCGGGCATCAGGCCGGCGGTGAGTACCTCGCGGGCTACCTGATCGAGAAGTCGCTCTCGGTCGACAACATCTTCGTCTTCGCGTTGATCTTCACGTACTTCGGCGTGCCGCCGAAGTACCAGCACCGGGTGCTGTTCTGGGGCATCCTCGGCGCGCTCATCTTCCGAGCCGCGTTCATCGCCGGCGGCGCCGCGCTCCTCGAACGCTTCCACTGGACGATCTACATCTTCGGTGGCTTCCTCGTCATCACGGGCATCCGGATGGCGATGCACCGCGACGAAGAGGTGCACCCCGAGAAGAACCCGGTGCTCGGGCTCTTCCGTCGCCTGGTGCCGATGACCGGTGGCTACCACGGGCAGAAGTTCGTGATCAAGGAGGCCGGCAAACGGCTCGCGACGCCGTTGATGGCCGTCCTCGTGCTGATCGAGACGAGCGACATCCTGTTCGCGGTCGACTCGATCCCGGCGATCTTCGCGGTGACCCGCGAACCGTTCATCGTGTTCACGTCGAACGCGTTCGCGATCCTCGGCCTCCGCGCGCTCTACTTCATGCTCGCCGGCATGATCCATCGCTTCGTCTACCTGAAGCTCGGGCTCGCCGTCGTGCTCGTGTACGTGGGGCTCAAGATGCTCCTGACGGCCGTGCACGTCGAGATCCCGATCTGGCTGTCGCTCGCGTTCATCGCGCTCGCGATCACGGTGTCGATCGTCGCGTCGCTCCGCAAGACGAGCGGCGAGGCCGAGCCCGAACCGCTCCCGGGCACGCCGGGCACCGCCGCCGGCGTGGGTGAGGAGCGACCGCTCGAGGCGACCGACGCCGCGACGGCGGGCGCGGGCGACGACGCGGAGGCACGATCGTGAGGATCCTCCTCGCGACCGACGGCGGTCGGCATTCCGAGATCGTGCTCGAGATGCTCGGACGGCTCGGCGACCGCGGTCGGGTCGAGATCCACGTCCTCACCGTGAACGGTTTCGAGTTCGCGATGCGTCACGCGGGCGCCGCGGGCCATTATTCGTTCGAGTCGGCACAGGCCGACGCTCAACGCATCGTCGACGAGACCGTCGCCGGCGTGAAGGACCTCGGCTTCACGGCCGACGGCGAGGCGGTCGAGGGCGACGAGGCGACCGAGATCCTCCGGATCGCCGACGATCGCGCGGTCGGCCTGATCCTCGTCGGGAGCGCCAAGGAGCGGTGGGTCGACACGGTCGTGCTCGGCAGCGTGAGCAGCTCGGTCGTCCACGGGACCGAGCGCCCGGTGATGGTCGTCCACGAGGCGCCATCGCACGAAGGTCCCGTGAAGGTCCTCGCGGCGACCGACGGCTCCGACGGTGCCGAACGCGCGGTCCGTGCCTTCGCTGGCCTCGCCGATCCGGAGCGGTGCACGGTCGAGGTGCTGAGCGTCGCCCCCGCGCCGCCGCTGCCGGCAGGTGGGCCAGCCGGCGCGGTGGTGGACGCGCCGGAGTTCACCGAGCGAGGGCTCGACGCGGCCCGCGAGCACGCCGAGGCCGGCGCCTCGATCCTGCGCGACGCCGGCTTCTCCGTGACGGCCACGGCGCTGCCCGGAGCGCCGGTCCGCGCGATCCTCGAACGGTGCGAGGACGAAGGGCACCATCTCGTCGTCGTCGGAGCGCGAGGCCTCGGGCGGTTCCGCGCGAAGGTGCTGGGGTCCGTGAGCGACCGCATCCTGCGGAAGGCACCCGCGTCGCTGATCGGCCGCTGACGCGGCCGTGGACGCGGACGCGTTCCTCGAGCCGCTCACGGCCGATCCCGAGGTCGCCGGCTCGCTGGTGCACGTCCGCGACATCCCGGCACGTTCGCCCCGCGTCGAGCCCTTCCCCGCCGACCTCCCCGAGCTCCTCGTCCAGCGGATGGGCCTGCTCGGGATCGACGGCCTGTACCCGCACCAGGCCGAGGGCCTGGCGGCGCTCCGGTCGGGACGCGACGTCGTCCTCGCCACCGGAACGGCGAGCGGCAAGACGCTCGTGTACGACCTCGCCTTCGCCGAGCAGGCGCTCACGACACCGAAGGCCTCCGCCCTGTTCCTCTTCCCGACGAAGGCGCTCGCGCGCGATCAGCTGCGGCAGGTCCGCGCGCTCAAGCTCCCGCAGATCAAGGCGTCGGTGTACGACGGCGACACGCCCCAGGCCGAACGACCGCTGATCCGGAAGAACGCGAACCTCGTCCTGTCGAACCCCGACATGCTCCATCTGTCGCTGCTGCCCGATCACGCGCGGTGGGGCGACTTCTTCCACCGACTCGCGCTCGTCGTCGTCGACGAGGCCCACGTGCTGCGAGGGGTCTTCGGCTCGCACGTCGCGATGGTGCTCCGCAGGCTGCGGCGGCTCGTCGCCGCCCACGGGGGGAACCCACGCTGGTGCCTCGCGAGCGCGACGATCGGCAACCCGGGCGAGCTGGCGTCGCGCCTCACGGGCCTCGACGTCGACGCCGTGGCCGACGACGCGTCGCCGCGGGGCGAGAAGCGCTTCGTGCTCTGGAACCCGCCGATCGTCGACGACGACACCGGCGAGCGACGCTCCGCGCTGAGCGAGGCATCGTGGCTCATGGCGAAGCTCGTCGACGCCGACGTGCGCACGATCGGGTTCACCCGGTCCCGTCGAGCCGCGGAGCTGCTCGCGGAGTTCACGCGGCGCGGCGTCGGCGACGCGCAGGCACGCGGCCGCGTGAAGGCGTACCGGGCCGGCTACCTCGCCGAGGATCGGCGCCGGCTCGAACGCGAGCTCGCCGACGGCGATCTCGTCGCCGTCGCCGCGACGAACGCGCTCGAGCTCGGCATCGACATCGGATCGCTCGACGCGGCGATCCTGACCGGATATCCGGGCACGCGCGCGTCGATGTGGCAGCAGGCCGGCCGCGCCGGACGCCGCGGCACCGGTTCCCTCGCGGTGCTCGTCGCTCAGGACGACCCGTTGGACCAGTTCCTCGTCGAGCATCCGGACGCGCTCTTCGACCAGCCCGCCGAAGCGGCGGTCGTCGATCCGACGAACCCCTACGTGCTCGGTCCGCACCTGCGCTGCGCCGCGCGCGAGCGACCGCTCTCGATGGACGACGCGGTCACGTACTTCGGCGAGCCGGCCCGCGACGCCCTGGCGTCGCTCGAGGCCGACGGCCTGCTGCGGCGTCGCGCGAACGACGTGTTCCACGACGCCGGTCGCGACGCGCCGCACCGCTCCGTCGACGTGCGCGCCGGCGCCGGCCGCATCTACCGGATCGTCCTCGCCGACAGCGGCGAGCTCCTGGGAACGGCCGACGAGCACCGGGCCTACGGCACGCTGCATCCCGGCGCGGTGTACCTGCACCAGGGCGACGGCTTCATCGTGCGTTCGCTCGACCTCGTCGATCGCGTCGCGCTCGTCGACGCCGCCGATCCCGACCACTACACCCAGTCCCGCGACGTCACCGACATCGACGTGGTCGACGTGCTCGAGGACTCCGGCGCGTTCGGGCAGGCGACGATGTCGTACGGCGTCGTCCGCGTCACGAACCAGGTCACGAGTTACGTGAAGAAGCTCGTGTCGACGAACGAGGTGATCGACGAGATCCCGCTGCCGTTGCCGCCGGTGACGCTCGAGACGAAGGCCGTCTGGTGGACGCTCCCGCCGGCGCTCCTCGATCGTGCCGCCGTCGACCTCCGACGCCTGCCCGGCGCGATCCACGCCGCCGAGCACTGCGCGATCGGACTGTTGCCCCTCGTCGCGACGTGTGACCGGTGGGACATCGGCGGCGTCTCGACGCCGATGCACCAGGACACCGGCATGACGACGATCTTCGTCTACGACGGCTATCCGGGCGGGGCCGGGGTCACCGAGCGCGGGTACCGCGACGCGCGACGCTGGTTGGAGGCGACCGCCGAGCGCCTGCGCGACTGCCCGTGCCCCGATGGCTGCCCGTCGTGCGTCCAGTCACCGAAATGCGGCAACGGCAACGAGCCCCTCGACAAAGCCGCCGCCGCATCGCTCGTCGCTGCGATACTCGGCCACGCATGGGGATGACCACGACCGGCCCGGCGGCCGGACCGGCGGCGCCCGCTCGATGAGCACGCTCGGCGTGCCCTACGTGGCGGTGATCGGGGCGAGCAACGCCACCACGTGGGAGCGCGAGACCGCGGAGCGGCTCGGAACGCTCCTCGCCGAGGCGGGCGCCGTCCTCGTCTGCGGCGGGCTCGGGGGCGTGATGGACGCCGCGGCTCGCGGGTGCGAAGCGGCCGGCGGCACGTCGATCGGCATCTTGCCCGGTGACGACCGGGCGCTCGCGAGCCCGCACCTCACCGTCGCGGTCGCGACCGGGTTCGGCGAGGCCCGCAACGCGATCGTGGCTCGGAGCGCCGACGCCGTGATCGCCGTCGGCGGGGAGTTCGGGACCCTGAGCGAGATCGCGTTGGCGCTGAAGATGGGCACCCCCGTGATCGGCCTCGGCACCTGGGAGCTCGGACGAGACGACCTCGACCGCGATCCGCTCGTCCGGACGGACACGCCCGAGGCCGCGATCGCGGAACTGCACCGACTCGTGCCGACCTTCGGCCCTTGACCCGGGGACGCCGGGCGGGCCTATGCTGGCCCGCACAACCTGCCCCACCCGACCCGGCCCCCACCGGAAAGGACCTCCCCACATGTTGCTCGTGCTCCTCGCGCTCCTCGTGGTCGCCGCCGTCGCCGACGTCGCCGTCGAGTCCGCCTTCGCCGACGGGACCTCGATCGTGGCCGCGGGACAGGAGCTCGCGGCGGGGCTCGAGCCCGAGATCGTGATCCTGTCGATCGCGGGAGCGTCCGCCCTCGCCGGCATCCTGCTCGCGGCGACGATCGCCCGGCGTCGCCGGCGGGACCGCAGCGTGGACGTCGTCGGCCGGAAGGAAGAGATCTCGCGGGCCGAGGCCTCGCTCGAGGCCCGGCGGCTGATGCTCGACGGTCGCCTCGACGAGCTCCAGCGCAACCACGACGACCTGCTCGCGCGGCGCGACGACCTCCTCACCGAGGTCGAGCGCCTGCGGCATCGCCGCGAGGAGCTGGCCGACGAGGTCCGCGACCGTCACCGCGAGCTCGCGGTCGCACGACGCGAGCTCGCCGACCCGTCGGCCGGAACGTCGGCCGGAACGCCCGATCGCCTCACGGTGGTCCCGGACGTCGCGGAGCGCGGTTCCGAGCCACCGCGGCACTGAACGTCGACCGGCGCGGCGTTCCGCGACCCGCGGTCAGCGAGCGCCGCCCGCGACCCTCGCGACGAGCCGCCGCAGCGCCGTGCGTTCGGCCGGCGTAACGCCGACGGCGAGCATCGCGACCACGTACGCGACCGTGCCGGCGAGCGCCGACCCCGCGAGGTCGAGCAGCCACGCGCCGTCGGTCAGCGCTCCGTGCGCCCCGACCATCGCCGCCGCGCCGACCACGGCCGGGATCACGAGCCGCAGGAAGGACGCGTCGAAGGGCCAGATCCCGAGGAACCGTTTCACGAGCACCAGACGCGCGATCGCGCTCACCGTGAGCGTCGCGGCCTGGGCGATCGCCGCCCCGCGGATCCCGAGCACGTCCGGACGCGCGAGCGCGAGCGCGAGCCCGACGTCGATCACGACGCCGCCGACGTAAACCACGAGGTCCCAGCCGGTGCGACCGGCCATGATCAGGATGAACCCGACCGTTCCGACCATCACGGGGGCGATCATCCCGACGATGAGGATCCGCAGGGCGTCGGATCCGGTCGTGAACTCCGGCCCGAAGACCCGAAGGACCAGCTCGGGGAGCACAGCGAGGACGAGGAGCACGGGGATCGTCGCCGCGAGCGTCCACCGCGTGACCTGCTTGTAGAGCTGGTCGAGGCGCCCGCGCTCGCCGCGGTGGTGGAGGTCGGCGACGAACGGGCTGAACGTCAGCGACACGCTCGTCAGGAACAGGAAGAGCGACTGGCCGGCGCGGAGGACGCCGCTGTACACGCCGACCTGATCCGATCCGGCGCGCCCGAACAGGACCCCGACGACGAACAGGTCCGTCCAGAAGATCAGCTGGGAGAACAGCGTGCCGGGCGCGCGCAGCGCTCCGAACCGCCAGAGCGACCCCGAGCGCTCCTCGGCGATCCCGTCACCGGTGACGGCGCGCGGGAGCCGTGACTCCTCTCGGCGCCAGCCGGCGTACGCGATCGCCAGCGCCGCCGCCCACGACGCGCCGAAGGCCGCGGTCGCGATGCCGGAGGTCCGCTCCGCCACCTGCCACAGCGCCAACGTGAGCACGATCCAGCCGATCGGCTGCGTGATCCACTGCGCGAACAGCGTGTAGCGCATGATCTTCAGCCCGCGGGTCGCGCCCATGTACGCGAAGGCGAGCGCCGCGAGCGGGATCGTCACCGCGGCCCATCGGAACGCCTCCTCGGCGCCGGCGCCGGTGCTGAACGTGTCGGCGAGCCACGGGGCGAGCGCGAACACGACGATCGCCACCGGAACCGACACGAGGAACGCGATCGCCCCGCTCCGCCGCACGAGCCCGCGCACGCGGCCCGCCTCGTCGCGCCCGACGAGGATCGCGACCAGGCGGATGTTCGCGACGTCCATCCCGAAGCGCGTCGCCGCGGCCGCGATGAACGCGAACTGCGTGGTGAGGGTGACGACGCCGTACGCCGTCTCGCCGAGCTGGTTCGCCATGATGACCTGCGCCGCGAACGTCGCGGCGGCGCCGATCCCGAGGCCGAGAACGTTCTGACCGGTCTGGCCGACGATGACGCGCTGGTCCGAGCCGCGGGGTCGCCTGGCGGCGGCCTCGAGTTCCGCGGCCTGCGCCGTCTCGCCCGCTTCCTGCGTCAGATCGGGGTCCACGGCGGCCCAGTATGGCGGGTGCTCTGCCGGGTGCGACGATCGCGAGGCGGCGTCGCCGGTCGCCTGCGGCACGCTGCGGCCGGCGCGCGGGCGCAGCGCCGCGCGCTCAGGCCGGAGGCGCCCAGTCCCTGGAGCGACCGGTCATCGCGAGGAAGATCGTCTGATCGTCGGCGTCGGGAGGGACGGGAGGACGTTCCGCGATCGAACCCGCGGCGCGGTAGGCGTCCTCGACGTCGCCGAACCAGTCCTTGGCGGCCGCGACGAGGGCCGGATCCAACGCATCGTCGGTGCCGATCGCCTTCGCGAGGTCCCAGCTGTGCATCACGTGGTCGGCGAACAGCTCGACCGCGTACTCGCGCCCCGGCGTCGGGCCGCGCGAGAGGTCCACCAGGCGGTCCATCGCATCGGGCTCGCCCATGCGCTCGAGGGCGCCGCGGGACGCGGCCTCCCACGCCGCGACCGGATCCTCACCGAGGACGTCACCGTCGAACGCGCCACCGACCTCGACGATCGTGCGGCCGCCGAACAGGGCCTCGGCCCACAGGTTCTCGTTCGTCAGGTGGTTCACGAGATCGCGGACCGTCCACTCTGCGCACGGCGTGGCCAGATCCCACCGGCCGGCGTCGATCGCATGCACCAGTCGGTCGAACGTCGCGACCGAGCGTCGATGGAGTCCACCGATGTCGTCCGGGATCACGCGGCCTCCTTGCCGTCGTCGGGTGGTCCATCCAACATCGCGAAGCGCGGGCGCGACAAACGACATCCGGCGCGCGGGCCGCGACCGAACGTCGCGACGCCCGGCCGGTGTCCCGGCCGGGCGTCGGTCGTGCTCTGCGACGGGTGCGGCTCAGAAGGAGCCGGTCGCGGCCCCGCGGCACACCTCGCCGCTCGAGAGGTTCACGGCACGGGCGGTGAACGAGTCGTCGCCCGTCGTGTTGCCGGTCACCACGCGGACCTCGAACGAGCCGCTCGGCGCCTGGGTCGTCCGGGTCCCGCGGAAGATGCGGACGCCTTCCTTGAAGATACGGACCCGCCACTGGACGCCGTTCTTGTTCTGGTCGACCTCGTACTCGACCTCGATCCGGCCGTCCTCGGGCGACAGCTTGAGCTTCCAGTCGCTCGCGCCGCTGCAGTTGCCTCGACGGATCACGTCGGCGTCGTTCGCGAACGCCGGCGTGACGCCGATCGTCGCGACCGCGAGCGCCGTCGCCACGGTGATACGGGCGATCGTGCGGATCATGTCGTTCCCTCCTCGGTCCCGCCGGTCGATCCGGCGCCTGCTCGAAGGTTCGCCGGCACGAGGTCGCGGTCACAACGGGACGACGGTCCCGGGACCGGAGCGGCTCAGAACGCGACCGACCCCTGGCACGTCGTGCCGTCGTTCACGTTGACGCCGCTCGCCGCCACCTTGTCGGTGCCGGCCCGGTCACGGATCGCCCGACGGATGCGAACCTCCCCGTCGCTCGTGGCGCGCTTCGTGCCGGAGTACACCCGCGTGCCGTTGTCCGAGATGAAGAGCTGCCACGTCTCGCCGGCGTCGACGTCGTCGATCCTGAACCGGATCCGCAGCGTGTCGCGGTCGACGCGATCGACGCGCAGCTCCCATCCCCCTTCGCCACCGGAGCAGTCGCCCCGCTTGCGCACGCCGCCGCTCGCCGCCGCGGGCATCGCGGCGAGCAGCACGGCGCACATCGCGAGGCACAGCGCGCGCGACAACGATCCCGGCATGCCGTCATGCTCGTGGCCTCGCCGAGGGCCTCACAACGGGACTTGGGTCCCGCGACCTCAGTCGCGCAGGGCGCCCGTCCGCTCGGCCCACAGGGCCGCCTGCGTCCGGTCGGAGACACCGATCCGCTGGAAGAGGTTCGTGAGGTGGCCCTTGACGGTCTTCTCGCTGATCCCGAGTCGGCGGGCGATCTGCTTGTTCGCGAGCCCGTCGAGCACGAGCTGGAGGACCTCGCGCTCGCGCGGCGAGAGCTCGACGTCCGATGCCGCGCGCGACCGCCGGTCGGCGAGGAGCGCGGCCGCGGCACGCGGCGCGAGCGGCGCCTCCCCCCGCGCGGCCGCGCGGATCGCCGCCGAGATCTCCTCGGGCTCCGCATCCTTCAGCAGGTAGCCGACGGCGCCGGCGTCGAGCGCCTGCACGATCCCATCTCGATCCGAGAACGACGTGAACACGACCACGTGCGTCTCGGGAGCGGCGTCACGGATCCGCCGCGTCGCCTGGATCCCGTCGACGCCCGGCATCTGGAGGTCGAGCAAGAGCACGTCGGGGCGCTCCCGCTCACACAACGCCACGGCGGCCTCGCCTCCGTCGGCCGAGCCGACCCATGCCACGTCGTCGAACGTGCCGAGGAGCTGCTCGAGGCCGACACGGACGACGCGATGATCGTCGGCGAGCGCGACGCGGATCATCTGCGTGGCACCTCCATCGAGACGACCGTACCGCCGTCCTCGCTCCGAGCCACGCGGACGTCGCCGCCGGCGCTCCTCGCGAGATCCGTGAGGATCGAGAGCCCGACGTGGCCTTCCTCGCGCGCCCGAGCGAGGCGACCGGGGTCGATGCCGACGCCGTCGTCCGCAACCGTGAGGACGACGCGATCGCCGGCCGTCCGAACCGAGATGTCGACCCGCGTCGCGTTCGCGTGCTCCTCGGCGTTCCGCAGGGCCTCTTGCGCCGCGCGGAAGATCAACGCGTCCACGTCCTCGTGCAGGCCCTCGGCCGCGGGGTCGACGTCGAGCGTCGTGGCGGGTCCTCGCTGTTCCGTCGCCGCGGCGAGGTCCGAGAGCGCCGCTCGCAGGCCGACCGTGCGAAGGTTCGGCGGGTACACGCCGACGATCGCCGACCGGAGCGTGCGAACGCTCGCCCGCACGCCGGATGCCGCGTCCCGAAGGATCTCCGCAGCGCCGTCGGACACGCCTCCTGCCGCCGCGGACAGGCGCATCGAGAGGCCGGCGAGCTCCTGGACGGGACCGTCGTGCAGGTCACCCGCGATCCGACGACGTTCGAGGTCGGCCGCCTCGACGGCTCCCTGCAGCAGTCGCTCGCGTTCGCGCTGCGACGCCCGAACGCGACTCGCGAGCATCCAGGCGATCGGCACCATGAGGATCGCGAGCGCGAGGAGGGTGATCAGCAGCACGGGCGCGAACCGGGTCTGCAGCTCCCCCTGCCGGGTCTCGATCGCGGAGGCGCGCTGGTAGGTCTCGAAGAGCAGTGACGTCCCGTCCGGCGTCCGGATGCGCGTGTAGATCTCGAAGAGCTCCCCGAACGACGCCTCGAAGCGGTTCTCCGGGCCGCTGAGGTCCGAGAGCTCGGACGCGACGCCGCCGTCGTCGATCACGTCGAGCGCCCCGTCGTCGAGCTCCGCCCGCGTGTCGATCAGACGGAGCTCGTCGGAGTAGACCACGCGCCCGTCACGCGTCCAGAGCTTCACACGGACGACGGGGTCCGCGTTGACCGCCAGGACCGCGTCGGCGATGGTCGCGAGGCTCCGCGCGTCGCCCGTCATGACGCCCTCCGTCAGTGATCGCTCGACGAAGCTGGCGGACACACGGGTGAGCCGACGTGCCTCCGCGAGCGCCTGCTCGGCGGCCTGCCGCCGGACCACGACGACGCCCGCCACGGCGACGACGATCAGCGCGATGGACCCGAGCGCCCCGAACGCGAGGAGGGGCCGCAGCAGGGAATCGGAGCGCTGGCGCACGCCGTCGATGCTAGTCGGGTCCGCGCGTGAACCCGTCGTCGCGAGGATGCGTACACCGACGCGACCGACCGGGAGGGAACGCTCATGAGACCTCGCACGCTGCTCGCGCTGTTGACCGCCGCCGTGCTGCTGACGGCGGCGTGCTCCGACGACGGCGGTGACGACGCGTCATCGCCCGCGGCGGGCGGCGACACAGCGACCGAAGAGCCGACCGCGACGGAAGCCGACGACGATGGGGGCGGAACCGCGACCCTCGAGGTCTCCGACTCCGATCTCGGCGAGATCCTCGTCGACGCCGACGGCATGACCGCGTACGTCTTCTTCAGCGACGAGCAAGGCGGCGAGAGCACCTGCTACGACGACTGCGAGACCGCGTGGCCGCCGATCCTCGTCGACGGCGACGAGCCGGTCGCGGGCGACGGCGTCGACGACTCGCTGCTCGGAACGACCGAGCGTGAGGACGGATCGACCCAGGTCACGTACGACGGATGGCCGCTGTACCTGTTCGCATCCGACACGGCGGCCGGTGACACGAACGGCCAGGGCGTCGGCGAGGTGTGGTACGTCGTCGGGCCCGACGGCGCACCCATCGAGGACCAGGCGATGGCTGCCTCGGGCGGAGGCGCCACCTCGAAGTACTGATCCGCGAACCGAGGGCGGCCGGCAGCCGGGCACCGGCGCCGGCCGCCCACGGGATCACGTAGGACCGGAGCGTCCGGTTCGGGTCGCCGAGGTCCTCTTCGCCGTCGGCTTCCGGACGGTCGACTTCCTGCCGGCGGACTTCTTCGCGCCGCTGCGCTTGGCCGTCGACCTCTTGGCGGTCGACTTGCGCGACGTCGACTTCGACGTCGACTTCTTGGCGCTCGACGTCTTGGCGCTGGACTTCCGCGCGGTCGACTTCTTGGCGGTCGACTTCTTGGCGGTCGACTTCCGCGCGGTCGACTTCTTTGCGGTCGACTTCCGCGCGGTCGACTTCTTGGCGGCCGACTTCCGCCCGGTGGACCTCTTGGCGGCCGACTTCCGCCCGGTGGACCTCTTCGCGGCGCTGCGCTTCGCCGTCGACTTCTTGGTCGTCGACCTCTTGGCTCCCGCCCGCTTCGACCCGGAGCGCTTCGCCGTCGACTTCTTGGCGCTTGACTTCTTGGCGGTCGACCTCTTCGCCGTTGACTTCTTCGCCGTCGACCTCTTGGCGCCGCCGCTGCGCTTCGCGGCGGACTTCCGGGAGCCGGACTTCTTGGCGGAGGACGTCCGCGAGGAGGTCCCTCGGCCGCCGCGTCCTTCCGCGGGTGCGGGCGACGCGCCACGCTCCTCGCCCACCTGCTCCACCGCGCTCGCGGCTTCCTGTGCCGTGTCGGCCGCGTTCTCCAGCTGTTCGACGACAGCTCCGATCACGCTCGACGCCGGGTCCGTCGCGAGCACCTTCTCGCCGGCGTCGCGCGCCCGATCGATCAACCCTTCCATCTGCCCCTCCTCGCTTCGAGAACGGGGGCCTCTTACCCGCTCGCACGCAGGTGTAACGCGACGCGCATGCGAGTGTCGTGTTGGATGGCGTGCATGGAGACCTGGGATGCGATCCGCGCTCGTCGAAACGTCCGCTCGTTCGCCGACCGAGCGATCTCCGACGATCACCTCCGGAGGATCGCCGAAGCGGCATGGCGCACCCCGTCGTCGATGAACCAACAGGCGTGGACGTTCGTCGTCGTGACCGACCACGACACGCTCCGGCGGCTCGGCGACGTGTGGCGGTACGCCGAGCACGTGGCGGGGTCCGCGGCCACGATCGCGGTCGTCGCGCCGACGACCGACGACCCCGACACGCGCGAGACCTACCAGTACGACCTCGGCCAGGCGACGATGAGCGTCATGCTCGCCGCCGCCGACCTCGGCGTCGGCTCGTGCCACGCGGCCGTCGCGGACCAGGATCTCGCCCGGCGACTGCTCGGCGTCCCGGCCGATCACCGCGTCGAGTGGTTGATCTCGCTCGGCTATCCGGCGGACCGTCCGCTCACGCCGATCGCCCGGCCGGAACGCCGGGCGTTCGACGAGGTCGTGCGCTTCGGAGCGTGGTGACGCTCAGCCCGTCCAGCCGCTCGGCTGCGTCAAGCTGAACCAGTTGCCGGAGTCGTCGCGGAACAGCGCCTCGACCCCGTAGGGCCGGTCGACCGGCTCCTGCAGGAACGTCACGCCCTTCGCGCGAAGCTCCTCGAACGTGGCCCGGCAGTCGTCGGTCTCGAAGACGCCACCCGACATGGCGCCCTTCTCGAGCAACGTCCGGATCGCCGCTGCGCTCTCCTCGTCCATCATCGGCGGCCCCGGCTCGTTCAGCGTGAACGCGAGATCCGGCTGCCCCTTGGGTCCCACCTCGACCCAACGGAAGCCGTCGAGCGTCATGTCCTGCCTGACCTCGAAGCCGAGCACGTCGCGATAGAACGCGATCGCGTCATCCTTGTTCGACACCCACAGGTTCGCATGCGAGAGCTTGGAGATCACGGCTGCCTCCTCTCGAACGACGCCGCCGGGATGGCGGATCGGTGCCGACCTTACGGAGGGCGCTGCGACGACGGCTTCTCCACGATTGCGCCGTTGGCGGGGAGAACCGTCGCTGACGCATGATGGGCGGCGTGGAGTGGGACGCGATCGGCTCGCTCGTCCTCGCCTTCGGCCTGGCGTCGATCGTCGGGTTCGAGCGCGAACTGCGGAAGAAGGACGCCGGGCTCCGCACGCACACGCTCGTCGGCGTCGGCGCCGCGCTGTTCACGCTCGCCGGCCGCTTCGGCTTCCCCGAGAGCACGACCTTCGACGCCTCGAGGATCGCGGCACAGGTCGCCTCGGGCATCGGCTTCATCGGCGCCGGTGTCATCTTCCTGCGTCGCGACGTGGTCCGGGGACTGACGACGGCGGCCACGATCTGGGTCGTCGCCGCGATCGGGCTCGCGGCCGGCGCCGGCGGCGACGCAGCGGTCCTCGCGGTGGCGGCCACGCTGATGCACCTGATCGTCGCGTTCGTCTTCACGCCGATCCTCCGCCGGATGCCGGTCTCCCGCTTCGTCGTGACGACGCTCGAGGTGAGCTACCACGACGGGCGAGGGGTCCTGCGCGACATCCTCGAGACGACGACCGACCTCGGCTACGTCATCACCAACCTCGACGTCGGACGCAAGGAGCGCGACGACGACATCGTTCCCGTCACGCTCGACGCCGAAGGCAAGGGCGACCGGCACCACCTCGTCGAGTCGATCCAGCGGCTCGACGGCGTCGCCGGCGTCCGCGTCAGCGAACAGGTCGAGTGACGCCGTCGGCATCGTGCGGGCGCGTCCACATCAGCACGAAGCACCCGGGGATCGGCGGGGGTCCGCCGCGCGCGACCGCGTCGGCCCGGTACGCCGACGGCGGCATCCCGACCAGCTCCGAGAACCGGGAGCTGAAGGACCCGAGACTGGCGAACCCGACGAGGTCGCAGATCTCGGTCACCGTGAGGTTCGCGGAGCGCAGGAGATCCTTCGCGCGCTCGATCCGGCGTCGCGTGAGGTAGGCGTGGGGCGTCTCACCGTAGGTCTCGCGGAACGCCCGCGCGAAGTGGAACCGTGAATACCCGGCCGTCCGCGCGAGCGCGTCGAGGTCGAGCGGCCGCGCGAAATCACGATCCATCAGGTCCTTCGCCGCGCGGATGTGCGCGGGCGAGGGCCCGCGCCGGAGCGTCGAGGTCACCGCCGGAGGCTAGCGCCCCAGCTCGAACAAGGCGAACGAGGTGCCCTGGTCGTCACGGCAATGGACGTACCGGCTGCCCGCCGCCTCGCTCGTGTGGATCTCGCCGACCTCGCCGCCGAGCTCACGGACCTTGGCGGCGGCGGCGTCGACGTCCGGCACGTCGAAGTAGACCCGCATGCCCTCGCCGGGAGCGCCACCGTGCAGGCCTCCGGCCAGCGTGGCGGTCTGGACGTTCCATCCGTCGTCGACCGCACCGGGGGTGTAGGTCCAGCCGAGGACCTCGCTGAAGAACCGGCGCGCGCGTTCGGTGTCGTCGACGCCGATCTCGAAGTAGACGGGTTCGCCGGGCATCGTGCCGGCAGTGCTACCCAGCCGCGGCGGCGTTCACGCGCGCATCGGCGGCGCGTGCGTGCGGCCACCGCCGGACCACGTCCGGGAGCAGCCCGCCTGCCATCCGAGCGGCGGCGCCGACCACCTCGAGCGCCCGCTCGTCCCTCGCCGTCCACGGCAGGCCGTACGCGTCGCGGACCGTCGACGGCAGGAGGCCGGCGGTGATCCAGGCGAGGAGGGCGCCGACGGGCCGCACCGGCGCCGACACGGCCGGATGCAGCACGGCGTTCGCGAGCGTCCGCGCCTCGTCGTCGACCCGGAGCGCGCGGATCGCGTCGGTCACGGAGGCCGCGAACCCTCCGTGGTCGCGCCACAGGCGATCGCTCGGAACCCCGAAGGCGGCGCCCTGCGCGTTCATCTCCGTCACGTAGATGTCCCGCGCGCGCGGTCCGACGCGGCCGACGAACCGTTCGTACGTGACGAGCGCCGAGTCGACGAGCGTGGCGTGCACCCACGCGAGGAGCTCCGGGTCGGTCGCCCGGTAGGCCACGTCGCCGCGGGCACCGGTGACGCCGGCGTGGGTTCGGGCGATCCGCCCAGCAGCGGCGCGCGCTTGTTCCGCGTCGCCGAAGCCGACGGTGAGCGTGAGATCGAGGGTGTTCCAGAGCCTTCCGAACGGGTCGGACGCGAAGTCGCTGTGGTCGGCGACGCCGGCGGCGACCCGAGGTTCCGCGAGTTGCAGGAGGAGCGCACGGGGGCCGCCGAGCAGCAGCCGGGTCTCCGCGTTGATCCGCCGAGCGACGGAGCCGACCGGGAATCGCCCGGGATCGCCGACCGTTCCTCCGGGAAGGCCGCGCGGCAGCCCGGCGAGCACGTCTCGGAACGTCGCGAAGTGCGTCGGTTCCATCCGCCGAGCCTAGGGTCGGAACGCGGATGATGGGGTCGTCGCCACACGAGCGCCATCGCACCGCCACACGCACGGCCCACGGGACGACACGGGAGGAACGCCATGCGGATCGGGATCATCGGGACCGGCGGCGTCGCGCGCATGCTCGCGGGTGCACTGACCGAGAAGGGACACGACGTGGTCCTCGGATCGCGCGACCCCGAGGCCGCGCTCGCACGCGACGACGTCAACCGTCAGACCGGCACGACGCTCGCCGGATGGGCCGAGCAGCATCCGGACGTGCGCCTCGTGACGAACGAGGAAGCCGTGCGGCACGCCGAGACGGTGTGGAACGCCACGTCGGGCACGGCGGCCGTCGGCGTCCTGCAGGCCGCCGCGGGAACGGACGGCCTCGACGGCACGATCGTGCTCGACATCTCGAACCCGATCGCGCGTTCCGAGAACGGCGTCACGCTCGAGCCGATCGGGACCGACTCGTTCGCCGAGCAGCTGCAGCGCGCGTTCCCGAACGCCCGCGTCGTGAAGGCACTGAACACCGTGACGGCGGCGGTGATGATCGATCCGGGTTCGTTGGCGGGCGGCGATCACACGATTCCGATCTGCGGGAACGACGACGAGGCGAAGCGAGAGGTGGCGGGATGGCTGACCGACTGGTTCGGCTGGCGCGACGTCCTCGACATCGGCGACCTCACCGCGGCTCGCGCACAGGAGGCGTACCTGCTGTTCTGGCTCCGCCTGATGCAGACGACCGGAAGTCCCATCGTGTCGACCAAGGTCGTGCGCTGAGCGGCGGCTGAGGGAGCGGAGGAACCGGCTGACACGCCGGCTCCTCCGTCAGGTGCCGCTCGCACGTCACACGACGTAGCGGTACAGCCGCCCGCCGTGCACGTCCGCCGACACCTCGACCCAGCCGGAGACGTACGCGCCGCCGGGCGCCGCGTCGACGCCGGTCCCGGCCGTGTCCTCCAGCGCCTGCAGCACGGTTCTCGCGCGAGCGGTGCCGTCCGGCGCGAACGTCCGCAGGAAGAGCGTCGAGCTGAACCGCCCGTCGTGACGCCGCGACCCCGTCACGAGCACCAGCCCGGAGGGCGAGGTCGACACGTCCGCCGGACGGATCCGGTCGATCGGCTCTCCCCAGGTGCGCATCCAGCGCACGTCGCCGTTCCGCGTGAAGCGGGCGAGCATCCCCTCAGAACGAGGCCACCGCACGCCGTTCCCGTATCCCGCCGCGAACACGGCGCCGTCGCGGATCGCGAGCGCCGTGACGGTGTCGTTGTCCTTCACCGCGACGTCCTCGAGCAGCCACGACCATGCCCTCGTGCCGTCGTACCGCAGCTTCTGCACGACAGCTTCGCTGTCGACGACGACCGAGTCCAGGGTGCGCGGCGTCATCTCCACGCGCCCGCCGACGTACATGCCCGTGGCATCCGCCTCGACGGCGAGCGGTGTGTCGTTCGTCCGGTTCGCCACGCCCGGGACCTCGAAGTCGCGCGTCCACCGCTGCAGACCGTCGCTCCGGTACAGGCGGACCCACCCGTCGTCGATCATCTCGCCGCAGCAGCCGTACTCGTGGCCGACGACGGCGACGTTCGTTCCGCTCACCGCCACGCCGGTCGCGATCTCGGGCACGCCGACGCCGCGGCCGTAGCCACCGTCGGAGATGTCCTTCCAGAGGAAGGCTCCCGAAGGCCCGTACTTCCGGATGAAGAACCCGCCGCCTTCCAGGTTCGCACGGGCGACCGTGCCGACGACGTAGATGCCGCCATCGGGTCCGATCGCGACGTCGAGCCCGTCGACGCGCGTGCCCTGCGGGTGCCACCACCGCGTCCACACGATGTCACCGGAGCGGTCGTAACGCCGGACGATCATCGCCGGGTGGCGTTCGTCGCCACGATGGGCGCTCCCCGTCACGACGGCGTCGCCGTCCTCGGCGGTCGCTACAGCCTCGAGTTCGACGCCGGCCGACCGCTCCCATCGCACCGTTGGTTCGTCGGCGGCCGCGGCGCGCGGGATCGCCAGGACGGACGCTCCGACGACCACGGCGACGGCAACCGTCAGTCGCATCGCAACGAGCTGACGCATCGTCACCACCCCTTCCGATGCGAGCATCGCTCGCCGGTCCCGCGCGAGCACGTGCCGATGAGCGGTCGATCCGGGGGTCGTTGGCCAGGCGCGCGGACGGCGGGGGGTTGCCGCCACCCGAAGGGGTGCCCGCTACCCGGTGCGTCGGTAGATGCGGACCGCCAGGAAGCCGAAGACGGCCAGGATGCCGAGGTCCCAGGCGACCGCCTGCAGCACGTGGCTCGCGGCGGGGCCGCCGATCGTCAGGTCACGGACCGCCTCGGCGGTGAGCGTCACGGGCTGGTGCTCGGCGAACACCTGCAACCAGCTCGGCATCGACTCGAGCGGCACGAACGCCGCCGAGGCGAACACCAAGGGGGCGAGCACGGGGAACGCCGCGGCCTGCGCCGTCTCGGGATCGCCGACCGCGAGGCCGACCGTCGCGAAGATCCACGACATCGCGTAGCCGAACAGCAGCACCAGGCCGGCACCGGCGAGGAGCCCGAACACGTCGGTGTGGATCCGCCAGCCGACGAGGAACCCCACGAGCATCATGAGCGCGACGACGAACACGTTCCGCACGAGATCCGCCAGCGTCCGTCCGGTGAGGACCGCCGCGCGTGACATCGGAAGGGCGTGGAACCGCTCCATCAGCCCCGACTTCATGTCGGCCCCGAGCCCGATCGCCGTCGCGATCGCGCCGAAGACGACCGTCTGCACGAAGATGCCGGGCATGAGGAAGTCGACGTAGTCGACCGGTCCCTCGAGCTCGATCGCGCCGCCGAACACGTAGCGGAACATCAGCACGAAGATCACCGGCTGGATCGTCGAGAACACCAGCAGCTGCGGAACGCGTAGGTACGCGTACAGCCCGCGTTTCGCGAGCGCGACGGTGTCACGGACGGCGCCGAACGGGATCCGCGCGTCGCGAGCGTCGGCGGTGGTCGTGGCGGCGGCGCTCATGCCGGACCTCCCGTCGCGGCCTCGGCGGGCGGCGCCGTGTCCTCGGCACGGTGGCCCGTGAGGACCAGGAACACGTCGTCCATGCTCGGCTCCCGCACCGTCAACCCGGTCGGCTCGATGCCGGCCGTGTCGAGCGCACGCAGCGTCTCGAGCAGGACCTTCGTGCTGCGATCGGTCGTGATGCGCACCATGGCCCCGTCCCGTTCGGCTTCGCCGTCGATCAGGGCGAGCGCCCGATCGACGTCGAGGTCGTCGAACGTCATCTCGATCACGGTCGAGCCGAGCCCGGCCTTGAGGTTCGCCGGCGTGTCGTTCGCGATCACGTGGCCGTGGTCGATCACCGCGATCCGGTCGGCGAGCACGTCGGCCTCCTCGAGGTACTGCGTCGTGAGCAGGACGGTGGTGCCTTCGCCGACGAGCTCGCGCACCATCCGCCAGAGTTCGTTGCGGCTCGGGAGGTCGAGCCCGGTCGTCGGCTCGTCGAGGAAGAGGACGGGCGGCGACTGCACGAGCGACGCCGCGATGTCGAGCCGGCGACGCATGCCACCGGAATACGTCCGGCTCGGCCGGTCGCCGGCATCGCTGAGCTCGAACCGCTCGAGCAGCTCGACCGCGCGCGCTTTCAGCGTCGACCTCGGAAGCTGCGTCAGCGTGCCGATCAGCTCGAGGTTCTCGCGCCCCGTCAGGTTGGGATCGACGGCGGCGTACTGCCCCGCCATGCCGATCCGTCGCCGGACGGCGTCGGGCTCGTGGACGACGTCGCGACCCAACACCTCGGCGGAGCCCTCGTCGGGGCGGAGCACCGTCGCGAGGATGCGCACGGCGGTCGTCTTCCCGGCGCCGTTCGGACCGAGCAGGCCGAAGACGCTTCCGGTGGGGACCTCGAAGTCGACGCCGTCGAGCGCGGCGAGCTCGCCGAAGCGCTTCCGGAGGCCGCCGACGGCGATCGCGGGTGCGTTCGTCATGGAGTGAAGGCTCTCAAGGTAGTTGAGTGATGTCAACTGTCTAGGGTGTTGAACTGCTTGCCCGTCCGCGGTACCATGTCCCCGGCGATGGGTGCGAAGCGGTTCGACCGGAAGCGTGCCGCCGCCGAGGCCGTGTGGAGCCTGATGGCCGGGTTCAGCACCGCGCAGTTCCAGCGCGGACCGCATCAGGAC
>DATHTO010000112.1:0-45991 GCA_035463115.1 Actinomycetota bacterium
TGCCTCGGAACTCCTTGTCCCAGCGGACCGCGAACCCGAGCCCCGCGGAGAGGGGATCGCGTTCGGTGTCGATGTCTTGACCCCAGAGGCGATACCCCTTCTCGAGGCGCAGCGAGTCGAACGCGCCGCCGCCGGCCGCGACGATGCCGTGGTCGCGTCCGGCCTCCATCAGGAGGTCCCACGCGCGGGCACCCATCGCGACCTGGCCGTAGAGCTCCCACCCGAGCTCGCCCGCGTACGAGATGCGCTGCGCCCACACCGGCGCCACCTCGCCGATCGACAGGTACCGCGCGGTCATGTACGGGAACGCGTCGTTCGACACGTCGACGTCCGTGACCGCCCGCAGCACGTCGCGAGCCTTCGGTCCCCACAACCCGAGCGCGAACAACGACCCTGTGCGCTCGGTGATGCGGACGCGCTCGCCGTCCCGGAGCTGACGACGGAGCCACGCCACATCGTGCTGACCGGTGCCGCCGCCCGTCACCAGCCGGAAGAGCTCGTCGCCCTTCCGGGCGATCGTGAGATCGAGGCGGATGCCGCCGCGGTCCGTCAGCGCCGCCGTGTAGACGATCGAGCCGACCGGCCGGTCGATCCGGTTCGCGAAGACGCGCTCGAGGAACGGCAGCGCGTCGGGTCCCTCGACGTCGAACTTCGCGAACGGCGTGATGTCGAACAGGCCGACGCCCGCACGTGTCGCGACGTGTTCGGCACCGACGATCGGCGACCAGCCTCGCGCGGCCCATCCGGTGCGGCGCGCCCACTCGTGCGCGACGCCACCGACGAGCTCGCGGTTCGCGGCGTACCACTGCGGACGCTCCCATCCTGCGCCGGTGAAGAACTCCGCGCCGAGGTCCCGCTGCCGTTCGAAGAACGGCGTGAGCCGCAGGCCGCGGGGCGCGGCGGGCTGCTGCAGCGGGTGGATGATGTCGTACACCTCGCGGTACTGCTGCTCGCCCCGGGCCCGCACGTACGGCGCCGACGTCTGGAACGGGTAGAACCGGTTCGCGTCGGCTTCGGCGAGGTCGTAGCCGGGCTCGCCCTCGACGATCCACTCCGCGACCTGGCGCGCCATGCCGGCCGCGTGCGTGACCCAGACGGCCTCGCAGACCCAGAAGCCGCGGACCGCCGCGCTCTCGCCGACGATCGATCCCGCGTCGGGCGTGAACGAGAACATGCCGTTCAGCGACCGTGTCGGATCGGCGGGCCGCATCGTGCCGGCGAGCGCCGGGAACATCCGGGCCGTCTCGGCTTCGGCGAGATCGAAATGGTCCGGCGTGAACGGCATCAACGAGGGCTGCATCTCGCCGCCGGGATCGCGGATGTCGCGCTGCGCCGTGACGATCGGCTCGTGCCGGTAGTTCCCGACGCCGTAGTGATCGTCGCGCTGCCGCATGTACAGCGACACGTCCTGATGCCGCACGACCGGATGCTGGGCCCACGTGTCGCCCTCGAGCGACGCGAGCTCGGGGATCGGGTCCGTCCAGACGAGCTGGTGCTGGACCGCGACGAGCGGGATCGGCACCCCCGCCAGCGCGCCGACCGACGGTCCCCAGATGCCGGCGCAGCACAGCACGCGCTCGCACTCGATGCGGCCGCGATCGGTCTCCACGCCGCGGACGCGCCCGTTCCGGACGTCGAACCCGGTCACGCGGACACCGGCCTCGAAGACGGCGCCGCGCTCGCCCGCAGCTCGCGCGAGCGCCTCCGTGATCTTCACGCCCTTGCCGGCGCCGTCGCTCGGAACCCAGTACGCGCCGAGGATCGTCGACGGGTCCAGGAGGGGGGAACGTTCCGCGGCCTCGGCCGGCGACAGCAGCTCGGTGCCGTCGATCCCCCACGATCGGGCGAGCCCCTGTCGCCGCTTCAGCTCCTGCATCCGCTCGGGCGTCGTGGCGACCTCGAGTCCGCCGACCCCGTACCAGACGCGTTCGCCGTCGAGCGTCAAGGAGTCGTAGAGCGCGACGGAATCCTGCGCGATGCGGCACATCGTCCGCGACGGGTTCGTCTGGAAGATGATCCCGGGCGCGTGCGAGGTCGAGCCGCCGGTCTCGAAGAGGGGTCCTTGCTCCAGCACGACGACGTCGGTCTCGCCGAGGTCGGCGAGGTGGTACGCCGCCGACACGCCGACGATGCCGGCGCCGACGATCACCGTCCCTGCTCGGTCCCGGGCGAGCGGCTCAGGCATGGCGGCTATCGTGCCACGCTCCGTTGCGTCGGGAAGACGGTCGTTGCACGCGCCGCAACCTGCGCGCGAGCGCCATCCGGCGCACCCGTCGGGGTCGCCGGAGCATCATCCGATGTCGATCACGATCGTCTTGAGCTCGGTGAGGCGCTCCATCGACGAGCGGCCACCCACGCGCCCGACGCCGCTCTTCGAGCCCGCGCGCCCGCCGAACGGCAGGTGCGACTCCCAGTAGTTCGTACCCTCGTTCACGTTCACCCAGCCGGTCCGGACGGCTTCGGCGAACCGCAGGCCGCGCGCCAGGT
Organism: Actinomycetota bacterium; assembly: GCA_035463115.1. GTDB lineage: Bacteria > Actinomycetota > UBA4738 > UBA4738 > HRBIN12 > BPGL01. Next base: position 2,488 of record DATHTO010000112.1, read on the forward strand.
CCGCCGTGAAGATCGCCGAGAGCAACCCGTACTCCGAGCCGTTCACGAGGTCGATCGCCTCCTGCTCGCTCCCGATCGCCGTGACCGGCACCACCGGTCCGAAGGTCTCCTCGCGCGCGATCGCCATGTCGTTCGTGACGCCGTCGAGGACGGTCGCCTCGAAGAACAGGTCGCTCCCGTGGTGCGGGGCGCGCGCGCCACCCGCGACGACCGACGCGCCGCGCTCGACCGCCTCGGTGACGTGCCGTTCGGTCTTCGCGGCCGTGGGCTCGTTGTTCACCGGCCCCATCGTCGTCGCGTCGTCGAACGGGTCGCCGAGGCGGATCCGATCCGCGACGGCGGCCGACAGCTTCGCCACGTACTCGTCCTTCACCGCGTCGTGGACGAGGACGCGCTCACCGGCCGTGCAGCTCTGGCCCGCGTTGAGGAAGCATGCGACGAGCGTCGCCTCGACCGCCTTGTCGAGATCGCCGTCGTCCATGATCACGAGCGGACCGTTCCCGCCCATCTCGAGCAGGAGCTCCTTCCCCGCCCCGCGCTGGGCGACGTGGAGGCCCGTCGCGATCGAACCGATGAACCCGACCGACTGCGTGCCGGGGTTCGCCGCGAGCTCGTCGCCGACGACCGGTCCGGGCCCCGTCACCATGTTGACGACGCCTGCCGGGAGGTCGGCCGCCTCGAGGCAACCGGCGAGGCGGACGGCGCACAGCGACGTCGTCGGCGCCGGCGCCCACGCCACCGTGTTCCCGTACGCGATCGCGGGCGCGAGGATCTCGCCCGGCATCGTGTACGGCCAGTTCCAGGGGCTGATCAACGACACCACGCCGCGCGAGACGCGCTGCAGGAGCACGCGCTTGTTCGCATCGACCGAGGGCGGGAGGACGCCGTCCATCCTGATCGCGTCGGCCGCGGCCATCTCGAAGTACGCGATCAGCTCTTCGACCTCGTCGAGCGCCTCGGCCTTCCGGGGCTTGCCTTGGTCGAGCGTCAGGGTGTCGGCCAGCAGCTCCCGTCGCGCGTCGATCGCCTCGGCGACGCGTCGCATCGCAGCGGCGCGGTCGAAGGCCGACAGACGCGACCATGCCGGCCACGCGCGCTGGGCCGCCTCGATCGCCTTCACCGCGTCGCCGCGCGTCCCCTCGGGGACGGTGCCGATCACCTCGCCGGTGGACGGACTGGTCGCCTCGAACGTCGCCCCGTCCTCGGCGTCGACCCACGCGCCGCCGATCCACATCTGCACGTGCTCGCTCATCGCCGGTTCCCGCCTCCGCTCGCCGCCGTGGTCCACCGATGCACGAGGGCGGCCCTGCCGGGCCGCCCTCGACGCCGTTCCGTCCTGCCGTCGGCTACGCCGCCGGCACCCATCCCGACCAGACGTCCTCGTGCTCGTCGACCCATGCCTGGGCCGCGTCCTCGAGGCTCTCGCCACCGTCGTCGACGGCGAGCGCGATCGCGTTCTGGTCCTCGTTCGTGTACTGGAAGTTCGACAGGAACTCGAACGCCGCGGGATCCTTCGTCTCCAGCTGGTCGCTGAAGGCCTTGTAAAGGATGTCCTCGGCGTAGTCGCAGGCGTACCCGTCGCCGTCCTCGTTCGTGGCGGCTTCCTCGCAGGTCTCGTCGTACGGCGGAAGCTCGACCTCGGTCAGCTCGTACTTCGCCTGCGCCCAGTGCGGGCTCCAGAAGTACATCAGGATCGGCTCTTCGTTCTGGTACGCCTGGTCGAGCGCCGCGAGCGATGCTGCCTCGGAGCCGCTGTACGTGACCTCCATGTCGAGGTCCAGGTTCTCGATGATCTCCTCGTCGTAGATCGAGAACGTGGGGTCCGCGCCGAGGAACGTGTTGTCGTAGATGTCCTCGTTGCCCTTCAGCGTCTCCCAGCTCGCCGCGTCGGGGTTCTCGTCGACGACGTAGGTCGGCGTCCACCAGCCGATGTTGCCGATCACCCCGAGCTCGCCGCCGTCGACGACGCCGGCATCCCCTTCGATGTACTGCTTGTAGTCCTTCGCGTGACCCGACGGCCACACCTCGAGCGTCGCATCGACGTCACCCTGTGCGAGGGCCGGGAACTGGGCGAACTCGTCCATGTCGACGAGCTCGACCGTGCATCCCATCTCCTGCTCCATGACCGTCTTCGCGACGTGAGCATTCACGGCCGCGCCGGTCCACGGGTTCACCGCGATCGTGATCGTGTCGTCGCCGCACTGCGCGGCCGCGGTCGTTCCCTCGCCTCCGTCGGTCGCCGTCGCGTCGCCTTCGCCCGGGTCTTCGACGTCGCTGCACGCCGCGAGCGCCAGGGTGAGGACCGCGCCGAGCGCGATCCACCTCCACGTGCGATGCCTCATCCCGTCTCCTTTCCTGAACGACGGGGTCCCGGATCCGAAGGTCCCGGACCGCGAGATCCGTCGACCGGAGGTTCCGTGCCCCCGTGGAGACGGCTCCGCGCCTCCATCCCTTGCACCTGACGGTTCATACGTCACGATCGATCGGCTCGGTCGCCTTCGGCCGGCTCGTTCGTCGCGCCGCCGGCGACGATCGTCCGGATCCGTGGCCACCGGCTCATCCCTCCGAGCCCGACGGGGCCGCGCTGCGAGCGCGGCGCCGCGCCCATCGCCTGGGTGATCCGGTCGAGCACGATGGCGATCAGGAGGATCGACAGGCCGACGATCACGCCCTGACCGATCCGCTTCTTCGACAGCGCGACGAGCGCCTCGAACCCGAGTCCGCCGGCGCCGATCATGCCGCCGATGATCACGACGGACAGCACCATCATGATCGTCTGGTTCACGCCGAGCAGGATCGACGGTCGCGCGAGCGGCAGCTCGACCTTCCGGAGCCGCTGGGCGCGCGTCGCGCCGTACGCGTCGGCGGCCTCGACGATCGTCGACGGCACCTGACGGATCCCGAGGTTCGTCAGACGGATCCCGACGGGGAGCGCGTAGACGACGGAGGCGATGACGGCCGGGATCGGCGTTCCGATCGAGAACAGCAGCAGCACCGGAACGAGGTACACGAACGCGGGCATCGTCTGCATCGCATCGAGGATCGGGCGGATCACGCGATCGACGCCGTCGCTACGCGACGCGAGGATGCCGATCGGGATCGCGAACACGAGCGTGATCGCGACGGCCACGAGCACGAGGCTGAGCGTCTCCATCGACAGCTCCCACATCCCGATCGCGCCGAGCAGGAAGACGGCGACGAACGCGAAGACGGCGAGCCGCACGCCCTTGACCTTGTAGCCGGCGAGCGCGGCGAGCCCGGCGACGATCCACCACGGCTGACCCGTCAACAGCGACTGGAACGGATCGAGGAGGTAGTCGGTCAGGTTGTCGCCGATCGCGCGGGCGAGGCCGCCGAGGTTCCGCTGGGACCACTCGACCAGGTCGTCGGTGGGACCGGCGACCGAGAACGTGAGCCCCTCGGGCCACTCCTGCTGGCGGAGGACCTCGCGACCGACGACCACGCCGGCGACCGTGGCGGCGACCGCCCCGCCGATCAGGAGCCGACGCGACACGGCGCGTCCCGCGATCCGCAGGGCCTTGCCGCGGTGCGTCCGCTCACGCTGGCTCCACGTGGTGGTCACGCGATCGAGGACGATCGCCATCATCACGATCGCGATGCCGGCGTTCAGCGCGTCGCCGACGTTCAGGAGCTTCAGCGCGTCGAGGACCTCCCGACCGAGCCCCTCGGCGCCGACGATGGCCGCGATCACGACCATGCCGAGCGCCATCATGATCGTCTGGTTGACCCCGAGCATGATCGAGGGCTTCGCGATCGGGATCTGCACCTTCCGGAGCGTCTGCCGCGAGGTTGTGCCGAACGCGTCGGCGACCTCGAGGGTCGTTCCCGACACCGAGCGGATCCCGAGCGCGGTCAGCCGGACCGCCGGCGGCAACGCGAACACGACGGTCGCCGCGACGGCCGGCGGATACCCCGTCCCGAGGAACAGGACGAACGGCAGCAGGTAGGAGTACGCGGGGACGGTCTGCATCGCGTCGAGGATCGGCCTGAGGATCCGCTCCACCGACGGTCGCCGGCCCGCCCAGATCCCCAACGGAACGCCGATCGCGAGCGTGACCAGCACCGAGATCGTCACCAACGCGAGCGTCTGGAGGCTCCGCTCCCACACGTCGAGCAGGCCGAACGACGCGACGCCGACGGCGGCGAGGAGCGCCATCCGCCAGCCGGCGACGAGCCCCGCGAACGCGGTGGCAGCCGCGAGGAGCCCGAGCCACGTCATCCGCTCGAACACGGTCGTGAGGCCGTCGACCGCACCCTTGATCGCATCCTTGATCGGGTTCAACACCCCGGTGAAAAGCCAGTGGGTGCGCTGGTTCTCGATCACCCACGAGTCGATACCGTCGAAGAGCGACCCGATGCCGATCACGAGCCGTTCCGGGAACCCGCCGCCGATCGCCATCCCGATGGCGAGCACCGCCACGATCGCAGCGACCCACAGCGCACGCCGGCGCCACGGTGAGGGCTCCCTCGTCGCGACCGGCGGAGCCTCGGGGATCCCGAGGCGCGGCGCCGGCGTCTCGGTGATCGCCATCAGTCGTCCTCGACGAGCGCACGCACGACGTCGCCCCGGTCGACGACGCCGACGACGACGTCGCCGTCGACGACGCGGATCGTCCGGTCCGCGTCCGCCACGATCGGCAGCAGCTCCTGGAGGACGGTGCTCCCGTTCACCGAGGGCGTGTCGGCGGCGACCGACGTCGCGTTGCCGTTCAACGGTCGCATGATCGAGCGCGCCGTGAGCACGTGCGCGCGCGGAACGTCACGCGTGAAGTCGGCGACGTACTCGTCGGCGGGGTTCGCGACGATGTCCTCGGGCGTGCCGACCTGGACGAACCTCCCGTCCTTCATGATGGCGATCCGGTTGCCGAGCTTCAGCGCCTCGGCGAGGTCGTGGGTGATGAAGATCATGGTCTTCCGCAGGTCGCGCTGGAGCTTCAGCATCTCGTCCTGCATGTCGCGACGGATCAGCGGGTCGAGCGCGCTGAACGGCTCGTCGAAGAGGAGGATCTCCGGATCGTTCGCGAGGGCGCGCGCCAAGCCCACGCGCTGCTGCATGCCGCCGGAAAGCTCGTCCGGATAGGCGTTCGCCCATCCGTCGAGACCGACCTTGTCGAGGATCTCGCGCGCGGCCCGCTGCCGGTCGTCCTTCTCGACGCCCTGGACCTCGAGGCCGAACGCGACGTTGTCGACGATCCTGCGGTGCGGCAGCAGCCCGAAGTGCTGGAACACCATGCTGATCTTCTTCCGGCGGATCTCGCGGAGGCGGTCCTCCGGGACCTGGAGCACGTCTTCGCCGTCGATCAGCACCTCGCCGGCGGTCGGATCGTGGATCCGGTTGACCATGCGCACGAGGGTGGACTTGCCCGAGCCCGACAGTCCCATGACGACGAAGACCTCACCCGCATCGACCTCGAACGACACGTCGCGGACCGCGGCGACGCAGCCGGTCTTCTCCAGGAGCTCGCCGCGGGGCAGATCGGCGTCGGGCGTGCCCACGATGCGGTCGGCCTTCGGACCGTAGATCTTCCACAGGTTCCGGCACGAGACGGTCGGCTGCGACGTCGTCGGCCGCGGTTCCGCTGGATCGTTCACCACGAGCACCCCCACCCCGCTCGCCGAACCTGATGTCCCACCACGCGCGGCCCGACCGCCGAGCGGCCGGTGACCGGTGACCGGTCGGCGATGGCCGGTGACCGGTGGATAGTGGTCCCTCGCCCACCGCCCTGGCAAGCCAGGGGTTGCGGAACGAGCAACGACGTGCGGGCGCCGCATCGCGCGATGGTGCAGACTCCGCCCGTGGTCGGACGCGCGCGAGCGGGCGGAGACGCGGACTACGACTTCGTGATCGTCGGCGGCGGCTCGGCGGGGAGCGCGCTCGCGAACCGTCTGTCCGCCGATCCCTCGATCAGGGTCCTCGTCCTCGAGGCCGGCCGGCCCGATTACCGGTGGGACGTCTTCATCCACATGCCGGCGGCGCTCACGTTCCCGATCGGCAGCCGCTTCTACGACTGGAAGTACGAGTCCGAACCCGAGCCCCACATGCACGGCCGCCGGATCTACCACGCGAGGGGCAAGGTGCTCGGCGGCTCGAGCAGCATCAACGGGATGATCTTCCAGCGAGGCAACGCGATGGACTACGAACGCTGGGGCGCCGACCCCGGCATGGGAACGTGGGACTACGCTCACTGCCTCCCCTACTTCAAGCGGATGGAGTCGTGCCTCGCCGCCGCCGAGGACGACGCCTTCCGGGGCACCCAGGGTCCGCTCGTCCTCGAGCGGGGCCCCGCCACGAACCCGCTGTTCACCTCGTTCTTCGAGGCGGTCCAGCAGGCCGGCTACCCCCTCACCGACGACGTCAACGGGTTCCGCCAGGAGGGCTTCGCACCGTTCGATCGGAACGTCCATCGCGGGCGCCGCCTGTCGGCGGCTCGGGCGTACCTCCATCCTGTCAGGTCGCGGCCGAACCTCGTCGTGAAGACCCGAGCGTTCGTCAACCGGGTGCTGTTCGAAGGCCATCGAGCGGTCGGCGTCGAGTACGAGCACCTCTGGGGCCGCGGACGCGGACGCACGACGGTCCGCGCCGGCGAGGTGATCCTGTGCGGCGGCGCGATCAATTCGCCGCAGCTGCTGCAGCTCTCCGGCGTCGGCCCGGCGGAGCTGCTGCGCTCGACCGGCGTCGACGTCGTCAACGATCTGCCCGGCGTCGGCGAGCACCTCCAGGATCATCTCGAGGTGTACATCCAGCACGCGTGCCTCCAGCCCGTGTCGATGGCGCCGTACCTGAAGTGGCGGTACCGGCCGTGGATCGGGTTCCAGTGGCTGTTCTTCCGGCGAGGCCCCGGCGCCACGAACCACTTCGAGGGCGGTGGCTTCGCCCGCAGCAATCCCGACGTTCGGTACCCGAACCTGATGTTCCACTTCCTGCCGATCGCGGTGCGGTACGACGGCTCCGCTCCGGAGGGCGGTCACGGCTACCAGGTCCACATCGGGCCGATGTACTCGGACGCGCGCGGCAGCGTGCGGATCAAGAGCGCCGATCCGCGCGAGAAGCCGGCGCTGCGCTTCAACTATCTGTCGACCGAGCAGGACCGCCGCGAATGGGTCGAGGCGATCCGCGTCGCGCGCGACATCCTGGCGCAACCGGCGATGGAGGCGTTCAACGGCGGCGAGATCTCGCCGGGGCCCGAGGTCGAGACCGACGAGCAGATCCTCGCGTGGGTCGGCAAGGACGGCGAGACGGCGCTGCACCCGAGCTGCACCGCGCGGATGGGCGTCGACGACATGAGCGTCACGGACCCGCTCACGATGCGGGTCCACGGGACCGATGGCTTGCGCGTCGTCGACGCGTCGGTGATGCCGTACGTCACGAACGGCAACATCTACGCGCCGGTGATGATGCTGGCCGAGAAGGCGGCGGACCTGATCCTCGGGAACACGCCCCTGGCCCCGGACCCGGCCACGTACTACCGACACGGCCGCGATCGCGCACCGGTCTGACCGATCGCCGGTCCCGCGTCAGCCGAAGCCGAGCAGCACCAGCCCGCCGACGGTCATCGCGACGCCCGCGTACTGGTTCGGGACCGGACGTTCGTGGAGGAACACCACCGACAGCGTCACGGCGAGCAACGGGAAGACGGCCGACGACACGAACAGGATCGACGCGAACTCCGTCTCGTTGCCGATCGAGTACGCGACCACGCCGATCAGGTCGCAGAGGCCGACGCCGATCGCTGCGATCGCGATCGCGGGCGCTGCGACGATCCGTCGCGGAACGTCTCGACCCGCGAACGCCGCGAGGGTCACGAACCCCACGAGCTGCGCGACGCGCGACGACCACAACCCGGTGACCCAGCCGAGCTCCTTCGACAGGTACGCGAGGAGGAAGCCGCCGATCCCGAACGTCACGGCCGCCACGAGCGCCCACGGCAACCCCGGCGGGACGCCGTGCGTCCCGGCCTTCAAGGCGCGCAGGTCGGTGGAGGTCAGCATCACGCCGGCGATCGTGACGGCCCCACCGAGCAGCGCGAGCCCGCTCGGCCGTTCGCCGAGCACGATCATCGACAGCGCGACCCCGACCACCGCGTACGCCGCGCCGATCGGCGACACGACCGCGACGGGGCCGAGCTCGAGCGCTCGGTAGTGGCTCGAATACGCCGTCGCGCTGACCGCACCGTTCAGCACGATCCATCCGAGGTAGGGCGCGGCCGCGGACACGTCGTGCTCGCCACCGAGCAGCACCACCGAGACGAACAGCGCGCTGAACGCCTGCGAGAGCAGCACCGTGGCGAGGCTTCCGATCCGGCGCCCGACGACGGCGCCGAAGAAGTCGGTCAGGCCCCACCCGAGCGCCGCGACGAACCCGTACAGCACGCGGGCGCTATCGGGCTTCGGCGAGCGCGTCGACGGCGACGGCCGACCGCGACGAGACGAGGAGCGGATTGGCTTCGAGCGACGTCAAACGGTCGCGGAGGTCCGACGCCGCGCGCGCCACACCTTCCAGGGCCTTCGCGACGGCGCCGAGCGCGTGGACCGACGGATCGAGACCGCAGCGCGACGCCTGTTCCTCGACGTAACGCTTCGCCTGCGCAGCGGTGACCGGGCACGGAACGAACACGGCCTCGCCCGCCTCGGCGAGCGCGCCGCCGGGGCGCATCGTCACGAAGGGTCCGAACCGGTCGTCGATCACGGCCCCGATCAGGACCTCCGCGCCCGCCGCCATCTCCTGCACGAGCACGTTCGGGGCGGCCGCGCCGGCGCGACGTGCCGCCTGCAGCACCTCGGCCGCTGCGACCTCGGCGTCGGTCGCGTTCCGCACGCCGACCCGCACGCCGCCGATCCGCGCCTTGTGCGGGATCTCGGAGGCGAGCGCCTTGATCACGACGGGGAACCCGATCGTCCGCGCCGCCGCGGCAGCGTCCTCCGGCGTCGCGACCGTCGCTTCCGCCGGCCGCCGGAGCCCGTAGAGCTCGAGCAGCCGTGCGCCGGTCACCTCGTCGACGGGACCGGATGCGCCACGCAGCACACGGCGCGCGTCGGGCAGCGCCGCATGCGCCTCGCGCACCACCGTCGCGCGAGCCTTCGTCCCCTGGAACTCGACGAGGGCGCGGATCGCACCCGCGGACGCGTGATGCCCCTGCAGGAACGGCAGGTGCTTCCACCGCCGGGTGAACGCCTTCGCCTCGGGGATGTACGAGAGGGGGCTCATCGACACGCTCGCGAACGCGACGCGGGTGCGCTTCTCGAGGTCGACGACGGTCCGGAGGACGGGATCGGCCCATGGCGTCTCGCCGGCGAGCCGCGGAGGGAACGCGTCGAAGGCGACGAGTCCGACCGCCGGGTCGTCCGCGAGCGCCTCCAGCGCTCCTTCGAACATGTCCGTCTCGACGGCCGCCTGTCCCGTCACGTCGAGCGGGTTGTTCTGCGACGCGAACGACGGCAGCACGGCCTGCAGCCGGCGCTTCGTGGCGTCGGAGAACTCGGGGAGCGTCAGGCCGGCGGCCCCGGCGGCCTCGGCGAAGAGCGTGCACGCACCTCCCGACTGCAGCGCCGCCGCGACGCCCGTCGTGCGCAGCTTCTTCGTGTGCGACAGCAGGAGCGCCGCCTCGAACATCGTCACGGGGTCGTCGACGAGGACGACGCCGTGGCCCCGCAGCCACGCGTCCCGCAGGGTGGTGTTGCCCGCGAGCGCCCCGGTGTGCGCGACGATCGAGCGTCGCGCCGCCTCGCTCCGGCCTTCGGGCGCGCAGATCAGCACCGGCTTGCCGGCCGCACGCAGCGAATCGAGGCCGCGACCGATGCCGTCGATGTCGCGCATCGTCTCGATGTAGCTCGTGACGACCCTCGTGGCACGGTCGGCGGCGGCCCACGCGTACAGCTCGCCGAGCCCGAGCACGGCCTCGTTCCCGACGCCGAGGATCATGCGGAGTCCGACGCCCCGATCGCTCGCGAGCTGGCTCAGCGCCCACGCGACGGTCCCCGACTGCGAGAGCACGCTGATCGATCCGGGGAGCGGCTCGGGAGGTGGCGTCGTTCCGTACGGAGCCACATGGTCAACGTAGTTGACGAATCCTTCGACGTTGGGCCCGAGGACCGGGATCCGGTTCCGGAGGGCCGCCGAGCGGAGCTGCTCCTGCAGCGCTCGGCCTTCCGCACCCGCCTCGGCGAAGCCGCTGCTGACCACCATGATCCCGCGGACCTTCCGCGCGCCGCAGTCGTCGATCATCCGCACGACCACGTGCGCGGGCACCACGAAGACGACGAGATCGACGCCGGTCGGGAGCTCCGCGACGCTCTCCAGGCACGGCCGCCCCCAGACCTCGTCGTACTTGGGGTTGATCGGATAGAGCTCCCCGGCGAAGCCGACGTGGTGCAGCGAGCGCTCGATCTCCGGCGCCCAGGAATCCGACGACTCCGAGGCGCCGACGATCGCGATCGAGCGCGGCGCCAGCAGCGGCGCGAGGTTCCAGCGCGGCGCGCGCGCCACTAGGCCTCCTGTCCGCGGAACTTCTCGTCACGCCAGGCGATCGCGGCCTTCAGCCCCCGCTCCTGCGTGATGCGTCGGAACTCGTCACGCGCCGGCAGGTTCGCCGTCTCGATCATCACGTCGAGCTCGATGTTCGCCTCGAGCGCCTGACGCAGCCCCGCGACCTGCCACGCGCGGTTCACCGCGCGCTTCGTCGTCTGCACGACGAACGGCTCGTTCTTCGCGACCTCCTGCGCGAGCGCCAACGTGGCGTCGTCGAGCTCGTCGCGCGGAACCACGCGGTTGACGAGACCGATCCGGTGCGCCTCGTCCGCCGGCACGCGGTCCTCGCCGGTGAACAGCAGCTCCTTCGCGGCTCGCACACCGACGACCCACGGAAGGAACATCGAGACCACGCCGGAGCCGAACCGGATGTCGACGTAGCCGAAGTAGGCGTCGTCGGCGGCGACCGCGAGGTCGCACGCGAGCATCAGATCCGTGCCGCCGGCCAGGCAGTAGGAGTGGACGCTCGCGATCACGGGCTTGGGATGCTCGAGGATCCGGAGCATCCGCTCGTTGTCGTGGCGGAGCACCTCGTGCCACTTCCGAGCGTCGAGCTCGCCACCGGAGGCGTCTTCGTTCAGGTCGTAGCCGGCGCAGAAGGCACGCCCGGCGCCACGCAGGATCAGGACGGAGACGGCGTCGTCGCGTTCCGCGTCGTCGAGCGCGCGCTCGAGGGCGTCCATCAGCGCCCCGTTCAGGGCGTTCAACGCCTTCGGACGGTTCAGCGTCAAGCGTCGGACCGGCCCGAGGTCCTCCACCAGCAGCACGTCAGCGGTCGCCGCGTCGTCGCTCATCCCCTCGCGTCCCTTCGCTCGTTCGGCGTCCGGTCGGCGGCGCCGCGCGCGGAGACTAGCAATGCCTCTCGCGCCAGATCCGGGTCGCAAGCCGACGTGGTCACATCCTCGTACGAACGGGTGAGAGCCATGGCCCGGCCGGTTCCCTTGTGCCGCTCGAGAGGGCTATGGTATCCACGGATTTGGCTCGCCGTTCAAAGTCCGACGGCACCAGGGCGTCCGGTCGGGCGCGGAAGGAGAGGTCAGGTGGTCTTCCATCCGAGGGACCCGCAGTACCGGGACCTGAGTCGGCGTCAGTTCCTCCGCCGATCGCTCGCCACGGGGATCGCGCTTCCGGGCGCGGCGGCGATCCTCGCCGCGTGCGGCGGCGACGACGGGACCCCGGGCACGAACGGCGGCGACGACGCAGGCTCGCAGGTGCTCTTCGGCACGCCGGAGAACCCTGCCACGCTTCCGACGTCCGACGACAACCCGCCGATCGGATCCGACCTCGAGCCCGAGGCAGGCCCCCTGAAGCTCTACAACTGGGAGCAGTACATCTGGAAGAAGGTCGTCGACGACTTCGCCAAGGAGTACGGCGTCGACGTCGAGATCGAGACCTTCTACAACATGGAGGAAGCGATCGGGAAGATCCAGACCGGCCAGGTGACGTTCGACGTCTTCTTCCCGACCGTCGACGAGGTCCCGCGTCTCGCGGCCGCGAAGCTGATCCAGCCCCTGAACCACGACTACATCCCGAACCTGTCGAACATCTGGCCGTCGCTGGCCGATCCGTTCTACGACAAGGGATCGCAGTACTCGGTCCCCTACGCCGTCTACCACACCGGGATCGGCTGGCGGTACGACCTCCTGCCGCTGGAGGTCGAGGACGTCCAGGCGATGGACAATCCGTACGCGATCTTCTGGGAACACGGCATCCCGGGGAAGACGGGCATCTACGACGTCCCGCGCGACGCCCTCGCGTTGGCGATGTACTACCTCGAAGGCGACGCCGTCGACCCGAACACCGTCGATCCCGAGAAGATCGAGGCCGCGAAGCAGGCGTTGGTCGATCTCGACCAGGAGCTCGACCTCCGTGTGACGATCGAGGGCGCGTACGTCGGCATCCCCGAGGGTCGCTTCGCCCTGCACCAGGCGTGGTCGGGCGACATGCTGGCGACGCCGTGGTACACGGCGAACCCGGCCGAGGAGAACGGCCTGATGCGGTACTACTGGCCGGCGAGGGACGGGCACGGAGGCGTCTACGACAACGACACGTACGTGATCCCGAAGGACGCCGAGAACCCGGTGCTCGCGCACCACTTCCTGAACTTCATGCTCGACAACGACCACTCGATGAAGAACTTCTCGTGGGTCGGATACCAGGCACCCCTCACGGCGCTCGACCCGGAAGAGGTCGTCACCGAAGGATGGCCCGGTCTCGAGGGGTACTTCTCGTGGGAGTGGAAGGCCCCGAAGGGCGAGAGCTGGACGAACCTGATCCCCGCGATCGTCACCGAGGAAGACGCCGACGTCGGCGACCGGTTCACGGGCATCCCGCTCGAAGGGCTGACGCTTTGGACGGACGCGTTCTCGGAGTTCCGCTCCGGTGCCGACACCGAACAAGACGCCTGACGACACCCTGATGCTCGTCGTGGCCACGCCCGAGCGGCGGGGCCACGACCGCGTCGGGATCGCGATCGATCCGCGGCGCGCCTCACACGGGAAGGAGAGCGATGCCCACGCCGACCGGTGACGTCGTCGGACAACGACGTTGGTACTACCCGCTCATGGCGTTCCCGGGGATCGCGTGGCTCCTCGTCCTGTTCATCCTGCCGTTCTTCGCGATCGCGGCCGTCGCCTTCGGGCAGCTCGACCCGATCTTCAACGCGAGCGTGCCCACGTGGAACCCGCTGGAATGGGACTTCACCGCCTTCGGGCAGGTCGTCGACGAGCTCGTCTCCGGCGGCCCGGCGCAGCTGCTCTTCGTCCGCACCCTGATCTACGTCGGCATCGCGGTCTCGCTCTGCATCGCGATCGGCTATCCCGTGGCCTACTACGTCGCCCGGCACGGCGGCCGCTCGAAGGTCCTGCTCCTGACGCTGATGATCGCGCCCTTCTGGATGAGCTACCTGATGCGGATGCTCGCGTGGGTGAACCTCTTGAACGACCGGCCCGACGACCCGGGCCTCGTCAACGCGATCCTCGTCGCGACGCCGTTCTTCGACGCGCCGGTGAACTGGGCCGCGGGCGAGACCGCGCACATGACCGTAATCCTGGGGCTCGTGTACGGGTACATCCCGTTCTTCATCCTGCCCCTCTACGCGGCGCTCGACCGGATCGACCGGTCACAGCTCGAAGCCGCCCGCGACCTCGGCGGACGCCCGGGATCGACGTTCTGGCGGGTGACGCTGCCGCTGTCGCGACAGGGCATCCTCGCCGGCACGGTGATCATCATGCTCCCGATGTTCGGTGACTACTACACGCCCGACCTGATGTCGGCGCAGAACAAGACGCGGATCATCGGGAACCAGATCAGCGAGTACATCCGTTCCAGCGCCGGGCGGGCGCCGCAAGGCGCGTCGCTCACGTTGCTGCTCTCGGCGTTCGTCGGCGTGTTGATGATCTACTACCTCGTCAGCGTGGCGCGCGCGTCGAAGGAGGCGCGGCGATGACCGCGACGACGAGCTCCGACATCGCGACGCTGGAGCGGAGCACGCCGAAGACCATCGGAGGGATGCGCCGGTTCGTTTCGAACCCTTGGGGCAGGCCGCGATTCCTGGCGGGCTTCACGTGGCTGTACATCGTCTGGTCGATCGCTCCGGTCGTGATCGCGGTGCAGATCTCGTTCAACGCGGGGCGCTCCCGCAGCGTCTTCCAGGGATTCAGCCTGCAGTGGTACGAGGGGATCTTCGATCCGACGTCGGTGAACTACGACGCGTCGCTCCTGAGCGCGCTGTTCCAGAGCCTGCGGCTGTCGCTCATCACGATGCCGATCGCGACGATCCTCGGCGTCGGTCTCGCGATCGGGCTCGCGCGGTGGCGTGGTCGCGGCTCAGGAGCGGCGAACACCTTGATGCTGTTCCCCCTCGTGACCCCGGAGCTCGTGATGGGCACGGGGCTGTTCCTGATCTTCGTGAACCTGTTCGACGCGCTCGTGAAGCTCGGAACGACGGCGCAGATCCTCGGCCTCGTGACGTTCTCGATCTCATACGTCGTGATCGTCACGCGGGGCCGGCTCTTCGCGATCGGTCGTGACCTCGAGGAGGCCGCGATGGATCTCGGCGCGTCGCCCGCAGGCGCCCTCCGGCGCGTGCTGCTGCCGCTGCTCGCGCCCGCGATCTTCTCGAGCGCCTTCATCGTGTTCGCCATCACGATCGACGACTTCGTGATCAGCCAGTTCCTCTGCATCGCCGACTGCACGACGATCCCGATGAAGATCTACGCGGCGGCGCGGAACGCTGGGAACCCGGGCCTCAACGCGATCGCGACGATCATGCTCTTCACGTCGCTGTTCGCCGTGGCGTGCGCCGTGCTGATCCTCCGGCGGTACAACCGCCGGCACGGGAGCTCGAGCTCCGCCGTCGAGGATTTCGCTCGCCTCGAGATCTGAACGGCATGCGGCGGGTCGCGCTGCTGTCGATGCTCGCGCTCCTCGTCGGCGCCTGCGTCGACGCTCCGTACGCGGAGCTTCGTCAGCGGTCGTCGCAGCCGATCCCCGGAACGCTCAGCGCGTCGCTCGAGCCGCCCGGCGAGGCCGATCCGCGGCTCGACCCGTCCGCCGCCATCGAGAGCGCGCCGCTTCCCGACGGGGCCGACGTCGAGATCGCGCTCGCGCGGGTGCGGGACGCGATCGAAGGGCTCGACGTCGGCCCGGCATGGGTGCTGGTCGCGCGAGGCGTCTGCATCCGAGAGGACAAGGGCGAGCTCGTGTCCGACGCGCGTGGCGACGTCCCCGGCGATGACCTCGCCTGCACCCGATCGACGTTCCTCCTGGTGGCCATCGACGCGGCGACGGGCGCGTCCCTCCTCACGATCACCGGCTACGACGAGACGCTGGCGTGGCGACCCGACGTCGCCGGCCTCGCCTGAGCGGACCCGATCCCGGGCGGTTCGCTCCCGCCACGTCGATCAGGGAGCGTCGAGCGAGTCGAGGAACCGGCGCCAGCCGTCCTGCCACACGGCGGCCTGCGACGGCTCGAGCGGCTCGAGGAACCGACCGCTCGCGAGGTCGTCGGGCGCGAGGATCGCACCCGACAGGTGCGGCGGCACGAGCGGGGCCCACCGGAACGACGGGTCCGCGAACGCGTCCGGGACGGCCGATGCGACCGGCGGCTGGTAGCCGTTCCACGCGAAGTTGTCGAGCGCGACCTCCTCCTCGAGCAGGAAATCGAGGAACGCGTGCGCGAGGACGGGGTTCCGGCCACCGGCGCACACGGCCGTGAGATCGCATCCCACGACGCCGCCGGCCGGCCAGATGAAGCCGGTCCTCGTCAACGTGCGATCGGTCCCGGCGCCGAAGCGCTTCGCTGCGAGGACGTCGCCGGTCCATGCCTGCTGGATCGCGTACTCGCCGGTCTGCAGCTCCTCGTAGGGTCCGTCGGCCGACACCTCGAGGTCGACCACGCGCCCCATCTCGATCAGATCGTCGACCGCGGTGGTGACCTGCTCCGGCGACGCGGCGTTCGGGTCGGCGCCGCGTCGCAGCATCGCCATCGCGATCGCCTCGCGGTGGTCGTCGACGAGGCCGACCTCGGCCGTGTGCACGGGATCCCAGTACGTGTCGTACGGGTTGTCGAGCTGGTCCGGGGCGTGCTGCGCCGGCACGAGGTCGGTGCGCCAACCGATCCCCGTCCCGTACACCGTGTACGGCACGGAGTAGCGCTGCCCGACGTCGTAGAAGGGACCGTTGGCTCGGGTGAAGAACGGCCACAGGTTCGACAGGTGCGGCAGGGCGTCGTGGGTGAGCGGACGGAGCAGACGGCGCGCCACGAGCCCCGGAAGCGCGTCGATCACGGGGAAGAACACGTCGAAGGTCGCATCGGGTTCCTGGAGCCGCGCGATCGCCTCGGGCATGCTCTCGAAACTCTCGATGCGGACGTCGACGTCGAAGGCGCGGTGCCGACGGACGAACCGCTCGACCACGCCGTGATCGAGGTAGTCACGCCACTCGTACACGTGCAGGACGCCGCCCCGCTCGATCGGCGCGCCGGGATCGGTGAGCAGGTCGTCGTGCCGCGGCAGCTCTCCCGCCGCGGCGCCCGATGACGTCGGCGATCGTTCACCGTCACGGGAGCACGCCGCCAGGATCGACGCGACTGGAAGCGACGCCGCGAGCGCAGCCGCTCGCGACAGGAACGTCCGTCGCGCGATCGGAGGGGACGGCCGGTCCATGGGCCGCGGCGTCAGCTCGCAGCGGCGGCGGAGAAGCCTTCTTCCGAGATCTCGCCCTCAGGCAGGACCCGGAGCGCCTCCTGCGGCATGTGCACGGTGACCGGGGTGCCCTGCGTCCACGGGAGGCCGTCGCCTTCGTTCTGGAGCCAGACCTGGATCTTGTCGCCGGGCGCGAGATTCACGAGGACATGGAGCACCGAGCCCACGTACACGACGCGCTCGACCATGCCGGGGACCCGGTTCGGTCCGGTGGTATCGGCCGGCTCGAGCTCGACCCGCTCGGGCCGGATGCAGAGCTTGACCGAACCGTGCGCGTCTTCCTCACCCTGACCCGCGACCAGTTCGAACTCGCCGTGCCGCACCTTGGCGCCGCCCGCGGCCGCGCCGTAGGCGGTCGCATCCATCAGGTTCGACATGCCGAGGAAGTCCGCGACGTAGGCGGTCGACGGCTCCTCGTAGACCTCTTTCGGAGGGCCGACCTGCTCGATGCGCCCGTTCGACATCACGGCGATCCGATCGGACATCGTGAGCGCCTCTTCCTGGTCGTGCGTCACGTAGATGAACGTGATGCCGACCTCCTCCTGGATCGTCTTGAGCTCGATCTGGAGGGCCTTGCGGAGCTTGGCGTCGAGGGCGCCCAGCGGCTCGTCGAGCAGCAACACGGACGGGTTCAGGATCAGCGCGCGTGCGAGCGCCACACGCTGCTGCTGGCCGCCGGAGAGCTGGTTCGGTCGGCGCTTCTCGAAACCCGTGAGGCGCACGAGCTCGAGGGCGCGTCCGACGCGTTCGGTCTGTTCCTGCTTCGAGACGTCGTGGTACTTGAGGCCGAACGCCACGTTCTTCTCGACCGTCAGATGCGGGAAGAGCGCGTAGTTCTGGAACACGGTGTTGACGTTCCGCTTGTGCGGGGGTGTCGACGCCATGTCGTCGCCGTCGAGGAGGATCTGGCCCTCGGTCGGGCGCTCGAACCCTGCGATCATCCGCAGGGTCGTCGTCTTGCCGCATCCCGACGGCCCGAGCAGCGAGAAGAACTCGCCGGAGGGCATGCGCAGGTTCAAGCCGTCGACGGCCGTGAAGTCGCCGAAGCGCTTCACCAGGTCGACGAGCTGGACCTCTCCTCCCGCCATGGCCGCGGAGTCTACCGCGACCACAGACGGACAGGTCAACGCGGCGCCGCCGTCCGGTCCGCGTGCCATGATGGGCCGCCATGGAGGAGGTCCGGCCGCCGACCGTCGCCTCGCCGGGCGGCGGCGGTGGCGGCGCGACGATCGCGGCCCGCCGGATCCCGGCCCTCCTCGCCGGCTACTGGGCGTTCGGGCAGTTCTGGGGCGTCTGGGTCATCGTGATCGCGAGCCTCAACGCGACGCACGACCTCACGTACTCCGAGAACGGGCGGCTCCTCACGATGCTGTCGCTCACGGCGGTCGTCGTGATGGCCCTCGTCGCCCCTCGTCTGGCATCCCTTCCGCTCGGACGGATCGTGCCCGCGTCCCTCGTGACGCTCGCGATCGGCGCGCTCGGGATGGGGTTCGCCCCTGGGGCGGTCCTGTTGATCGCGTTCGCCGTGGTGGGCGCCGGGAACGGGCTGATCGACGTCTTCATGAACGTCGACGCCCAACGCGTCGAGGTCGCCACCCGCAAGCCGGTGCTGCAGTGGCTGCACGCCAGCTACGCCGCCGGCGGCGTGACCGGAGCCGCGGCGGGCGGGCTGGTCGGGACCGTCGGGCTCGACTTCCGAGCCGGCTTCGCGTACGCGGCGGCGGCGCTCTGCGTCACGGCCGTGATGAACGCGAAGGTCGGCACCTCCGACGCGGGAGCCGACGCCGAGGGGGCCCTCCGCTTCTCGCTCTCGGCCTTCCGCCGACACGGCGGCCTGTGGGTCCTCGGCCTCGTCGTGCTGTTCGCCTTCCTCGTCGAGGGGTCGATGGACACGTGGTCGGGGCTGTACCTGCAGGAGCAGCTCGGCGCCACGGCTGCCCAGGCGGCGGTGGCGTTCGCCGCCTTCTCGGCCTCGCTCTTCCTCGGACGGATGTTCGCCGGTCGCGTTCTCTTCGGCCTCGGGCAGCGGGCGACGATCCTGTTCGCGGGCGTGGGCGCGGCCGTCGGTGGCGCCGTCGTCGCGGCCACCGACAGCGCGCTCGTCGTGGGGGTCGCGTTCCTCCTGATGGGCTTCTCGATCGCCGCGGCCGCGCCGGCCGCGTTCGGCCTCGTCGAGCGGATCGCGCCGACCGATCAGACGAACGCGATCGCGGCGATCACGACCGTGGGCTACACCGGCTTCGTCTGGAGCCCGCCGATCTTCGGCTGGCTCGCCGATGCGTTCTCGCTCCGCACGGCGATGGCGGTGATCGTGAGCACCACCCTCGGCATCATCATCGCCGGGTTCCTCGCGTCAGCGCGCAGGCTCGGCACGGCGCGACCCACGGACAGCGTCCGCGGGTCGCCGTCATGACGCTCGCCGGCGTTCGCCGCGAGGGCGGGCGCGGTCAGTCCGCCAGGTTCAGGTAGACGGCCTTCTCCTCGAGGTAGTCGTCGAGGCCGTGCTTGCCGAGCTCGCGGCCGATGCCGGACTGCTTGTATCCCCCCCACGGCATCTCCGTCGGAGCGGGCTGCGTGTCGTTGATCCAGACGATGCCCGCGCGGATCGCTTGCGCGGTCCGCATCGCCTTCTTGACGTCGTTCGTCCAGATCGCGGCCGCGAGGCCGTACTCGTTGTCGTTCGACATCGCCAGGACGTCGTCGGGCGTCTCGAAGGGGATCACCGACATGACGGGCCCGAAGATCTCCTCCCGCGCGATCCGAGCCTGGTTGTCGACGTCGGCGAAGACGGTCGGCGGCACGAAGTAGCCTTTCGCGAGCCTCGGGTCGTCGGGGATCCGGCCCTGTCCGGCGAGCCTGGCTTCGTTCGCGCCGACCTCGAGGTAGGTCTGGACGCGGTCCTGCTGCTCCTTCGACACGAGCGGACCCATGGACGTCCCGTCGTTCGCCGGGTCGCCGAGCGTGATGTTCGTGGCGCGGTCGACGAGCGCGTTCACCGCATCGTCGTAGATCCGCTTCTCGACGAACACGCGCGTGCCCGCGGAACAGATCTCGCCTTGGTTCCAGAACACGCCGTTCGCCGAACCGTCGACGGCGGCGTCGAAGTCGGCGTCGGAGAAGACGATGTTCGGCGACTTCCCGCCGAGCTCGAGCGTCACGCGTTTCAGGGTGTCGGCGCCCGATCGCATGATGATCTTGCCGACCTCCTTGGACCCCGTGAAGCCGACCTTGTCGACGCCTCCGTGCGTCGTGAGCGGCGCGCCCGCGGTCTCGCCGAACCCCGTCAGCACGTGGAACACGCCGGCGGGCAAGCCCGCCTCTTCGAGGATCTTCGGGATCTCGAGGCACGTGAGCGGCGTCTGCTCCGGCGGCTTGAGGATGAACGTGCAACCGGCCGCGATCGCCGGGGCGACCTTCTGCACGGCCATCATCATCGGGTAGTTCCAAGGCGTGATGCCGACGGCGACGCCGACCGGCTCCTTCCAGATCATGAACATCGCGTCGGCGTCGACGTGCTGCGACTCGCCGGCGATCTTCGTGGCCCACCCGCCGTAGTACTCGAACATGAACGCGACCTCGGCGATGTCGTCACGCGCGTCGCCGATCGGCTTGCCGCTGTCGAGCGACTCCATCGCGGCGAGACGCTCGTGCTCGCGCCGGACGATCTCCGCCGCGCGCAACAGGATCCTGCCCCGTTCGCGGGCGGGCGTTCCCGGCCACCACGTCCCGTCATCGAACGTCCGCCGCGCCGCCGCGACGGCCGCGTCGACGTCGGCCTGCTTCGAGTGCGGGGCCGTCGCGATCACCTCTCCGGTGGCGGGGTTGTAGACGTCGAACCGATCGCCGTCCTGCGCATCGACCCATCTGCCGTCGATGTGGTTCTGCAGGGCGTCAGCCATCAAAGATCCCTCCTCGAAGGGTCGCGGACCCGAACGCGCGAAGCCTACCGCGGGGTTCACGTCGGCCGATAGGCTTGCGTCGCCGCGCCCCCGTCAGGACGTGGAGGGCTCGGGATCGTCGGGAGGAGCCAGGTCGGGCGGCAGGTCACCCAGGCCCCAGGCGTCGGCGCCGCCGTCGACGACGACGGTCGTGCCCGTGATGTAGCCGGCGCCGTCCGACGCGAGGAACGCGATCGTCGAGGCGACCTCCTCGGCGAGGCCCGCGCGCTTCAAGGGGACCGACCGCGCCCACGCGTCGATGACCTCCTCGCCGCCGTACCGGCGGAGACCTTCGCTCTCGATCAGCCCGCACGACACCGCGACGGCACGGATCCCGTACCGCGACCACTCCAGGGCGATGCCGGCGGCGAACGTCTCGAGCGCGGACCGGGCCATCGACGAGTGCACCATCGACGGGATCCCTCGTCGCGGGCTGAACCCGAGGAACGCGACGAACCCACGACGCGCCGGGATCATCCAGCGCTGCGCGACACGCTGCGTCAGGTCCCACGGCGCGTCCACGTTCAGCCGGTGGACCGCACGCAGGCCCTTCATCGACGTGCTCTCGAGCGGCGCGGCGAACTGGCCACCGGCGTTGTTCACGAGGACGTCGACGCGACCGAACCGACCGTCGACCTCGCCGAGGAACGCCTCGACCTCGTCGGGTTCACGGACGTCGCACGGCATCGCGAGCACGTCCGCGCCGGCGCTCTCCAACCGTGACCGCGCATCGTGGAGAGGCTCGGGACGGCGACCGCAGATCGCGACCGCGGCGCCCGTCCGAGCGAACTCCAGCGCGGTCGCGCGCCCGATGCCCGTGCCGCCCCCGGTGACGATCGCCACACGACCCGCGAGCGCATCCTCGGCGAGCGGCGAGCGGAACGGCGACGCCGTCCGGGCGGTCGCAGCCGGCAGCTCGTCTACCATCCGCCGCAGTATGCCGGAGACCTGGCGCGACGTTGCGGGCCCCGGCGGCGTTCGGCTCCGCGTCCGGATCGCGGGCGACGACGTCGCGGGAGCGCCGACGCTGCTGCTGCACCACGGCCTCGCGTCATCCCAGCGCATCTGGGACCTCATGCTCCCCCGGCTGGCACGGCGGTTCCGCGTGGTGACGTACGACGCGCGCGGGCACGGCGTGTCCGCGAAGCCGGCGAGCGGCTACGGGTTCCCGTCGGTGGTCGAGGATGCCGTCGCGGTGATCCGCGCGACCCGATCGCGACGGCCGATCGTCGTCGGCCACTCGTGGGGCGCGATGGTCGCCCTCGAGATCGCGGCCAGGCGGCCACGGTCGGTCGCCGGCGCGGTCCTCGTCGACGGCGGCGTGGCCCCTATCGGCGCCGGACGCGGGTGGACCGAGGTCCGCGAGGCGCTCGCTCCTCCGCGCCTCGCCGGCATGCCGCTCGGAGCGTTCCGGTCGATGATGCCGTCGTTCTTCGACGACGCGCTCCGCGTCACGCCCGAGATCGAGGCGATCGTCCTCGCGGTGATGCACGTGCGACGCGACGGCACGATCCGGCCGCGACTGTCCCGCGCGAACCACCTCCGGATCCTGCGGGCGATCTGGGAGCAGGATCCCCTCGCGCTCCATACGAACCTGCGCGTGCCGGCGCTCGCGATCCTCGCCCGGCACTCGGGCGTTGCGCCGGATCCGGAACGCCACCGCGTGCAGCGCATGGCGGTCCGCGCGCTGGCGGCGTCCCAGGCGCCGACGCGCGTCGCGTGGATGACGGGCGTCCACGACCTGCCGCTCCAGCACCCGGACGCCCTCGCACGGCGCATCGAGCGGTTCGCGACCTCCACGGTAGGGTGAAGGCATGGGTTGGCTCATCCTGATCCTGGTGCTGCTCGCGGCGGCGTTCGGCATCCTCGGCGCCGTGCTGAAGGCAGCCGCGTTCGTGGTCCTGACGGTCGTCCTGTCGATCGTGATCCTCGCGGCGATCGGCTGGTACGTCGTGAGGTCCCAAGCCCGTCGGTTGATGACCGACGTCGATCGACGGATGGCGGACCAGCGCGTGGAGCGCTTCCACCGCGACGACCCGGGGGACCTCCCGCCTCCGCGCGACGACCGCTACTGATCGGCTGACGCACCGGACCGGCGAGTCACGTCCGGCCGCCGACCATGCCGGCTCATCAGCGACGTGCGGACGCGGCTCGGTGCATCGCCGAGCGTCGTCCTGACGATGCCCCGCCGACGACCGTCGCGCTCGCGTCGATCCCCCGACTCGAGGGCCCACGCGGCGAGCCTCGCCGCCGGCCACCGGATCGGCTCGGGTGGCACGCGACCAAGCTCCGGACGCGCCACCGGGAGCGAGGTGTGTTCGTCCTCGAGCCCGAGCACCATCGAGGCGAGGATCGCACCGCCGACGTAGGTCTGCGACAACCCATGCCCGCTGAAGCCGAGACCAGCGTGCACGTTGCCCGATCGCAGCGTGCGGAAGAACGGGAACATCGAGGCGGTCTGATCGATCGGACCGCCCCACGCGTGCGTGAACCGCACGCTCTCGAGCTGCGGGAACAACCACGTCAGCCCATCGGCCGCCACCTGCGCCGCGCGCCGGTCGTGCGTGACGGCGCGCGAGGCCGCCCGCCCGCCGAACGCGATGCCGAGGGCCCCGCCGCCGATCGCGATGCGATCGTCGTCGGTCCTCCGGAGGTAGAAGAGGAGCTCGCGTCCGTCGGCGAGGCCGACGTGCGACGTCCACCTGATCTCCTCGAGCAGGTCCGGGATCGGCTCGGTGGCGACCATCGTGTCGGCGATCACCGCGAAGCTCCGGCCGAACCCGGGCCACGACGCCGCCCAGGACCCGTGCGCGAGCACGACGTGGTCGGCCTTCACCGCGCCGTGCGGCGTCCGGACCACGGCCGGACGCCCCCCGTCGATCGCGACGGCGGGGGTGCGCTCGTGGATCGCGACGCCCCTCGCGAGCAGGACCCGGCGCAGACCGCGCGCGAGGCGCGCCGGCTGGACGGTCGCGTTGTCGGGCGCGAAGACGGCGCTGGTGATCCGCGGCGAGTCGGCGACCCCGCGGGCCTCCGAGACAGGCCGCGGCTGCAAGCGCTCGGCCTCTCCGAGCCGAGCCGCGAGCTCGACCGCCTGATCGTCGGCGATGCCCGACTGCCACGCGCCGGCCCGGATCGCGAGCGTTCCCTCGTGGTGCCACCAGCAGTCGATCGACTCCTCGCGCACGAACGCGCCGACCTCGGCGACGGCGTCCGCCAGTCGTCGCGCGTACCGGAGACCGTCGTCGTCGCCGAAGAACCCGACGAACGCCGGCAGGTCCCACCACGAGCTCGAGAAGAAGCCGCCGTTGCGTCCGCTCGCCCCGCCGCCGACGATGTCGGCCTCGACGAGGACGATCCGCATCCCCGGCTCCCGCCGGCGGAGCTCGAGGGCCGTCCACAGACCGCAGAAGCCGCCCCCGACGATGCAGACGTCGGCCGCGACGTGGGCCTCGAGCGGTGGACAGGGCGCCCCCGGATCGTGCGCGAGCGCGTCCTGTAACCAGAAGCTGCGCGAAGGACCCGGGATCGGCACGCTCGAACGCGACGCGTCTCGGTCCGACGCCTCAGAGCGCACGAGGCGCCTCGTCCCATGGGACCGCACGCAGGCGCGGCACGACGAACGCCGCGACGGCCCGCCCGGCGCCGAGGAACGCGAGCGTGAAGGCCATCGCGACGGCGCCGAACACGAGCAGGTCGTCGCCGCTCGGCGACCCCGTCCAGAGCGTCCGGAGCACGACACCGGACGGAACCGCGACCGCCCACGTCAGGACGAGCCGCGCCAGCGACGGCGGACGGTACGTCCGCATCACGAGCGAGACGACGAGCCACGCCCCGCCGATCGGAACGGCGTTCCTCGCGAAGATCTCGAGCTGCGATGCCGTCCGGTGGGACCGCATCCCCGCGAGGACGAACAGGGCGAGGGCGAGGCAGTCCACGACGAGGGTGACCCGTGCGGACGTGGTGCCGTCGGTCAGCCGCGGGCGCGTCACTCGTCCATCTTCCCAGGCGCCCCGCCGCCGTAGGCTGGAGGCGATGACGGCCGACGACGACCGCCCGACGATCCTGTACGACGGCGATTGCGGGTTCTGCCGGTGGAGCGCCGAGAAGCTCCGCCGCTGGGACCGCGAGCGGCGACTCGCGTTCGCGACGATCCAAGGCGAGACGGGGCGACGGTTGCTCGGCGACATGGCGCCCGCCGACCGTCTGGCGTCGTGGCACGTCGTGATGCCCGACGGCACGCGGCTCTCCGGAGGCGCTGCGCTCCCGCCGGTCCTCGACCGACTGCCCGCAGGCGCACCCCTCGCCCTCCTGGCGAGCCTGTCGCCGCCGCTCACCGACGCCGCGTACCGCGCGGTCGCTCGCCGACGGAGGGCCATCGGCCGTGCGCTCGGCGCCGACGCCTGCGCCGTCGACCCGAGCCGCGCGGCGCGTGATGCGGCGCCGGCGGCGAGCGACGCCCCGACGCACGGGTCGTCGGGCGCGCCGCACGCGTGACGCTCGACGAAGCGCTCGATGCGCTGCGTGCGGCGGCGGACCCGACGCGCACGCCGGGCATGGCCCGCGTCGGCATCAACGTGGAACGCGCGCTCGGCGTGTCGGTCCCCGCCATCCGCCGGATCGCGCGACGCGCCGGAACCGACCACCGGCTCGCCCGCGCCCTGTGGACCACCGGGATCCACGAGGCCAGGTTCCTCGCGACGCTCGTCGCCGACCCGGCGGCGATGACGGACCGCGAGATGGATCGCTGGGCGCAGGACCTGGATTCGTGGGACGTCGGCGACGCGGCGGCGGATCTGTTCGCGGCGACGCCGTCGCGCGACGCGAAGATCGCCTCGTGGTCGCGCAGCGAGCTGCCGTACGTGAAGCGAGCGGCGTTCGCGATGATCGCGAGGCGCGCCGTGAGCGACCGCACCGCGAGCGACGCGGCGTTCCGCCGGTACCTGGCGACGATCCGCCGCGCCGCGCACGACGATCGGAACGAGGTCCGCAAGGGCATCAGCTGGGCGCTCCGCCAGATCGGCAAACGGAACCTCGCCCTCCACGCCGACGCCGTCGCGACCGCAGAGCGGATCGCGGCGGAGGCGGAACGGTCGGGCTCGCGCGGCGGCCGATGGGTCGCGCGGGACGTGCTGCGGGAGCTGCGGAGCGACGCCGTGCGTGCGCGGCTCGGGGCCGGGCGCAGACGCTAGAGCGCCTGCAGCGCCGGCGCGAGCTCCCGCAACTGCGGCACACCGACCTCGGCGTCGTCGTCGGAGATCAGCTGCACGCAGACGTGATCGGCGCCGGCGTCGAGATGCGACCGGACGCGCTCGACCACCGCGTCGGCGTCGCCCCACGCGATCGCGGCGTCGACGAGGCGATCGCTTCCGCCACCCGAGACGTCGGCGTCGCCGTAGCCGAGGCGACGCCAGTTGTTCGCGTAGTTCGGAAGCTCCAGGTAGTCGCCGGTCCACGCGCGACCGATCCGATGCGCCTCGATCGGGTCGCTCGATAGCACCACGGTCTGCTCGACGGCGAGCACGGGGTCGGGTCCGAGGACCTCTCGGGCATGCGCGGTGTGCTCCACCGGCACGAAGTACGAGTGCGCACCGAGCGCGCGCTCCGCCGACAGGCGCAGCATGCCGTCGCCGAGCGCGGCGAGCATCCGCTGTGGCGGCGACGCCGGCGCCGGGAGGTGCTGCGAGGCGTCCATCCGGTCGAGGTAGGCGCGCATCCGGTCGAGCGGGCCGTCCCACTCGCGGCCGCGTCGTTCGGTCGTGTACTCGTGGCCGACGCCGACGCCGAGCACGAGCCGGTCACCGAACGCGTCGGCGAGCGTGAGCGCCGCCGCCTGCAGCACGTCGGGCTCGCGGGCGGTGATGTTCGCGATGCCGGAGCACACCGTGAGGCGCTCGCTCGCGCCGAGCAGCAGCGCGAGGTGCGAGGTGACGTCGCGCGACCCTCCACCTTCCGGGACCCAGAGCGCCGGATACCCGAGCGACTCGATCGCCGTGACGTCGACGGCGACCTGCGACCACGGCCGCCCGTCGAAGGCGAACGTCCAGACGCCGACCCGGCCGAGCCGGTCGCGGAGAAGGTCGTGGGCGCTCACCATCGCGCGCACGCTACCGCCTCGCGCGGCGGGCGACCCCATCGCGTCGGCCGAGGCGTGCTACGCCTGCGGCGCCCCGTCCTGTTCGGTCCCGGCGGCTTCGGCGACCGACGAAGACTCGACCAGTTCGGCCGGCGTATCCGGCACCTGCACGACCGGCGGCTCGTGGCCCTCGACGTTCAGGTTCGGGAGCCACGCGAGCCACCTCGGGAGGTACCAGTTCCGATCGCCGAGCAGCTTCATCGTCGACGGCACGAGCACGGACCGCACGATCGTCGCGTCCATGAACACGGCGACGGCGAGTCCGAAGCCCATCTGCTGCAGCATCGTCAGCCGTCCCGCGGCGAACGCTGTGAAGACCGCCACCATGATCAGGGCCGCGCCGGTGATGATCCCGGCGGTCGTCCGCAACCCGTAGGCGACGGCCTCGTCGTTGTCGCCGGTCTTGTCGTATTCCTCCTTGATCCGGCTCAGCAGGAACACGTGGTAGTCCATCGAGAGCCCGAACAGGATCGAGAACAGCATCAGCGGCAGCCACGCCTCGATCGCGTCGACCTGCTCGAACTGGAAGCCGATCGCGTTGAAGAACCCGATGCCGACGCCGTGCTGGAACACGAGCACGATCGCGCCGTAGGCCGCGCCGACCGACAACAGGTTCATGATCACGGCCTTGATCGGCACGACGATCGAGCGGAAGACCATCATCAGCAGCACGAACGACAGTCCCAGCACGAACGCGAGCACGATCGGCTGGTACGTGTCGGTCGTCGAGATGAAGTCGGTGAAGATCGCGGGATTGCCGCCCACCAACACCTCGACGCCGGAGCCGCCCGTCGCCGCCGGCACGACGTCATCGCGGAGCGCGCGCACGGCGTCGAACGCGTCTTGCGAGAACGCGTCGCCCGCCGGGATCGCGTTCACGACGACGGCGCTCCCGTCGGGTGCGGGCTGAACCGCCGTCTGTGGCGAGAAGGCAGGGAGCCCGGCGATCCCCTGTTGCAGATCGCCGATCACCTGCTGCGTTCCGGGGTCGCCGACGGGCGCGTCCACGAAGATCTGCACCGGTTGCGTCTGACCGCCGAGCCCGAAGTCCTCGACGAGGATCATGAACGCCCGCTTGGACTCGACGTCGTCCGGCAGCGAAGCGGCGCTCTGCGACGTGCCTTCTTCGATCGTGAAGTAGACCGAGCCGAGCCCGCCGAGGAGAGCGACCGCGGCGACGAGGAACACGACCGGCCGGGCCATCACGGTGCGCGTGAACCGGTCCCAGAACCCGCCCTGCGGATCGTGGTCGCCTTCCATCCGTGCGCGCGCCGTGAACCGCGGCCAATTGATGCGGTCGCCGATCAGCGAGAGCAGGGCCGGCAGCAGCGTGAGCGTCGCCGCGATCGACGCGAGCACGACGAGGATCGAGCCCGCCGCCATCGAGCGGAAGATCGTCGTCGGAAGGATGAACATGCCGAGCAGCGCGAAGACGACGGTCAGGCCGCTGAAGAACACGGCGCGGCTCGCCGTGGCGCCGGTCGCGCCGATCGCTCCCTGGCGATCGAAGCCCTTGTGCCGCTCCTCGCGGTAGCGCGCCACGATGAAGAGCGCGTAGTCGATGCCGACCGCGAGACCGAGCATCGGCACGATGTTCTGCGTGAAGATGCTGAACTCGACCCCGAAGACCTCGGCGATCACCGCGACGAGCCCGAGCGCGATCGGGATCGCCATCATCGCGATCCCGATCGGAAGCAGCGCCGCGACGATCGCGCCGAACACCACCACGAGCACCACCAGAGCGACGAGCAAGCCGATCCGCTCGCCCTTCGCCAGGTCCTCCTCGGCGACCTCGAGCGTGTCCTGCTGGAGCGTCGCGTTGCCCGCCACGAGCAGTTCGTACCCCTCGTCGGGCTGCGCCTCGACGGCCTCGTGGAGCGCTTCGATCGTGGCGGACTCCATGTCGACGATCGGCACGGAGATGATGGTCGCCCGCTGGTTCTGCGAGACCATCGACGCCGCCTGCGCCTGGAGCGCGGCGCGCTCCCGTTCGCTCGCCGCGGCTTCGGCGGCGGCGCGCAAATCGTAGACGGTGAGCACGCTCGTCGGCTGGCCCTGCCGCGGCGGCGCGATCACGTCGTCGCCGAGCGCGACGACCTCACCGCGGAGCCGCTCGACGTACGCCTCGAAGGCCGGGTCGTCGACGCTGCGGTCGGCGCTTCGGACGATCAGGAATTCGGTGTTCGGCTGCTCGCCGGTCACGCGGTCCTCGATCGCGTTCATCGCCTGGACCGACTCGGGTTCGTTCGTGAAGGCGATGTCGTTCGTCAGCGCGTCGGTCAGGAACATGCTGGACGCGGTCGCGAGACCGGCCGTGACGAGCACCCACACGACCAGCACCCGCCACGGATGCCGCGCGCTCGACCGCGCGAGCGTTTCCGGGTTGATCCTCATCCCTCCCCCTTCCGGCCCGTTCTTCCGGCCCGTTCCCCAGGCTCGATCCTGAAGGCCTCGCGGCCGTCGGGACGTACGCTGTATGCTTACGGCGTACGGACCCTAGGACGTACACCGTAAGGGTGTCAACCTCCACGAGCTGAACGACCGGAGAAGGTCCCACGACGATGCCGACGAAGGTCACGAGACACCGCGAGCCGCTGACGCGCGACCAGGTCGTCGACGCCGCCCTCCGGTTGATGGACGACGAGGGTCTCGACGCCGTCTCGATGCGCCGCGTCGCGCGCGAGGTCGGCGTCGAAGCGATGTCGCTCTACAACCACGTTCGCGACAAGGAGGATCTCCTCGACGGCGTCGTCGAGCGGATCATGGCCGGCTTCCGCTTCCCCGACGGCGGCGCCGTCACCGATCCCGTCACCTACGGCCGTACGATCGCGCTCGAGTGGCGCGCACTGTTGAAAGCTCATCCGAACGTGATCGCGCTCTTCGCGCACCAGCACAAGCCGATGCGGTCCCTCGGATCGCTGCGTCCGATGGAGGTAGCGCTGCAGACGCTCCGCGACATGGGCCTATCGGTCGAGGACTCGTTGCGCGCCTTCCAGGTGATCGGCGGGTACATCATGGGCTACGTGATGATGGAGACCGGGCAGATGTTCACACCGGGGGACGACGACGCCGGCGTCTTCGCGCTCGAACTGCCCGCCGACGAGCTGCCCTGCATCGCGGCCACGATCCCGTACATGGCCGACTGCGACGTGGACGCGCAGTTCGAGTTCGGGCTCGACCTGATGCTCGACGGGCTCGCCGCGCGCGCCGCTCGCCGCGACGCGTAGACCGGGAGCCGCGCGGCGCCCGAGGCCGGCACGCCGGCGACGTCGGGAACCGATGACCGCTCCCGACCGTCCAAGCGGACCCGGCCCGGCGTGGGCCGACGCCCGTCAGGAGGTCCGATGAACGTCCGTCGTGTGCTCGCCATCGCCGTCGCCGCGCTCGCGCTGACCGCGTGCGCGGACGAGCCGGTTCCCTCGGGTAACGGCGCGACGCCGAGCGCACGACCACCCGGATCGGCGGACGACGTCGTCCTACGGCTGTCCTACGAGGGAGGCTTCGTTCCCGCAGGCTTCCCGTTGCTCGACCTGCCCGCGTTCACGCTCTACGGCGACGGCACGATCATCACCCCGGGGGCGCAGATCGAGATCTACCCCGGACCGGCGCTTCCCGCGATCGTCGAGCGCCGAGCCGACGAGGCCGCGATCCGGGCGATCGTCGACCGTGCGATCGCCGCGGGCCTCGGTGAGACCGACATCGAGCTCACCGACACCGGCGACGTGGGGATCGCCGACGCGTCGACGTCCGTCTTCACGCTCACGGTCGACGGTCGAACGACGACCGCGCGGGTGTACGCCCTCGGCTTCGACGGGGACGCGGCGGCGCTCCCCGGCCTGTCCGAGGAGCAGCGACGGATCCGCAAGGATCTTTCCGCGCTCGCCGCCGATCTGTCCGACCTGTCGTGGGTCCAGGAGCGCGGCGGGGCGCTCGGGGACGAGTCGTTCTACGTCGGCGACGCCGCGAGGCTGCTGATCTCGCCGGCTCGAGAGGACCCGGAGCTGCCGCAAGACCCCATCACGTGGCCGCTCGACGCGAAGCTGCGGACGCTCGGCGATCCCGTCACGTGGGACGACCGGACACGGTGCGCCGTCGTCGCCGGCGACGACTGGTCCGTCCTGCGATCGGCCGCCGAGCGCGCGAACCAACTCACGCCGTGGACCGACGGAGCGACGGAGCGGTTCATCGCGTTCCGACCACTGTTGCCTGACGAGAGCGGCTGCTGACCACCGACCGAGGTGAGGTTGCATCCCGACGTGTCCCCCCGACGGTGGGCGACGATGGTCGCGACTTGCGAGAACGCTTCCGCAGCGGTCTCAAGTCCTATCTCACCAGCACCGATGCTGTTCTGGTACCTCAACACCGGTACGCCGACAGACGATGGATGCCTCCCGCCACGCGCCGACGGACGCCGCCCCCATGGGGGAGGAGCGACGCATGCCCGCGTTGCCGGAGTTCGGCGACGTCCGCGACGCCGTCATCGAGCGTCTCCCGGGGATCGTCTACGTCGATGCGGCCGATGACCTCGCGCTGAACCTCTACACGAGCCCGCAGGTCACCGAGATCCTCGGCATCACGCCCGAGCAGTGGTCCGAGGACCACACCTGGGAGTCGATGCTCCATCCCGACGACCGTGACCGGGTGCTCGCCGAGAACGAGCGCGCGCTCGCGCGCGGCGAGGACTTCGTCAGCGAATATCGGCTCGTCCGACCCGACGGTCGACCCGTGTGGATCCGCGACCACGCCGTCCTCGTCCGCGACGAGGCCGGCGGCCGGCGGTGCTGGCAGGGCGTGATGTTCGACATCACGGACCTGAAGGACACGGAGGACCAGCTCCACGAGGCCGAGAATCGCTATCGCGCCCTCGTCGAGGACCTTCCGGCGATCGTGTACGTCGACCGTGCCGACGAGTCGATGGTGACGACCTTCGTCAGCCCGCAGATCGAGTCGATCCTCGGCGTGTCGCCACAGCGGTACGTGGACGACCCCGACCTCTGGGCCCGGATGCTGCATCCGGACGACCGCGAGGCGGCGATCGAGACGTACACGCGGGGCCGCGAGGCCGGCGAGCCGTTCGCGTACGAGTACCGTCTGCTCGCGGAGGACGGCCGGATCGTGTGGTTCCGGGACAGCGCCGTCGTGATCCCCGGCGCCGACGGAGGACCGGGCGTGATCCAGGGCGTGATGCTCGACATCACCGAACGCAAGGAGGCCGAGGAACAGGTCGCGTTCCTCGCCTACCACGACAGCCTC
This sequence comes from Actinomycetota bacterium, assembly GCA_035463115.1. Taxonomy (GTDB): domain Bacteria; phylum Actinomycetota; class UBA4738; order UBA4738; family HRBIN12; genus BPGL01. The sequence continues at coordinate 34,567 of DATHTO010000112.1, forward strand.
ACGGCGCTGCCGAACAAGGCGATGTTCGACGAGCTCCTCGAGCTCTCGTTGGCGAGGGCCCGACGTCACGATCTCGGGGTGGCGGTGCTCTACGTCGACGTCGACAACTTCAAGCTCGTGAACGACTCGCTCGGGCACGAGGCCGGCGACGCGTTGATCGTCCAGCTCGCGGAGCGCCTGAAGGAGGCGACGCGTGAGACCGACCTCGTCGCTCGCCAAGGTGGCGACGAGTTCCTGTTGCTGCTCGCCGACATGGAGCGGACGTCGCCGGTCGCCGACGGCGACGGCGCGCTGATCGTCGCGGAATCGGTCGCGAACCGGGTGCAGCAAGCCCTGGTCGAGCCGTTCGACGTCGACGGCACCGAGCTCTACGTCACGGCGTCGATCGGCATCAGCGTCTTCCCGATCGACGCGCAGGACGGCCAGACGATGATGAAGAACGCCGACACGGCGATGTTCCGCTCGAAGAAGGCCGGCCCCGGCGGCTACGTGATGCACGAAGCCGACGACGCCGACGCGCTCACGAAGCTGTCGCTGTCGACGCGGTTGCGCAAGGCGGTCGAGCAGAAGGCGTGGATGCTCCACTACCAGCCGCTGGTCGACCTCCGCACGGGCTCGATGTTCGGCGTCGAGGCGCTGATCCGCTGGCCGGAGCCGAACGGCGGCCTGGTTCCGCCCGGTGAGTTCATCCCGCTCGCCGAGGAGATGGGGCTGATCGAGGCGATCGGCGACTGGGTCGTCGAGGAGATCGCCCGTCAGGACGAAGCGTGGCGGAACGAAGGCCTCGAGCTCGAGATCGGGTTCAATCTCTCACCGCGGCAGCTCTGGCAGGACGATCTGGTGGACCGGATCGTGTCGACCGTCACCAGCAGCGGTATGGACGCGCGCAACCTCACCGTCGAGATCACCGAATCGACCGCGATGACGGATCCGGAACGCACGCTCGCGATCTTGAACGCCCTGCACGAGCGCGGCGTGCGGCTCGCGATCGACGACTTCGGAACCGGCTACTCCTCGCTCGCACGCTTGCGGCACATGCCCGTCGACGTCCTGAAGATCGACCGGATGTTCGTCCGCGAGGTCCACAGCGATCCGCAGAGCGCCAGCATGGTCTCGGCGATCATCGCGCTCGCGTCGAACCTCGGCATGGACGCGCTCGCCGAAGGGATCGAGACGGAGGACGAGTGGCGGTTCCTCGCCGAACGCGGATGCCCGTTCGGTCAGGGCTACTACTTCTCCCGGCCCGTGCCCGCCGGCGAGGTGTTGACGATGCACCGACGCGCGGCGATGCAGCTCGTGCACGGCGGCCTCTCGGGCTGATCGATCCGCCGGCACGCGCCCGTTCCGATCGGGCGGTGACCTCAACGACGCTTCGGGCGCCGCAATCCGCTCCGCTTGCCGCGGGCGCCGCCGCTGAACACGACGCGGGGTGCGGCCACCTTCATCCCCTCCTGTTCGAACTCCTGATGGAGATCGAGGCGCGCCGCCATCCGTGAGACGTCGCCCCGCTGTTCGGGCGTCACGAACGTCACGCTGGTTCCGGTGCGGCCCGCTCGCGCGGTGCGGCCGACCCGGTGGACGTATCCCTTGTCGTCGAGCGGCGGATCGTAGTTCACGACGAGCGAGATCCCCTCGAGGTCGAGGCCGCGGGCGGCGACGTCGGTCGCGACGAGCACGCCGACGTGCCGCTGCTCGAACCGGTGGAGCGCCCGCTCGCGGGCCTCCTGGCTCAGATCTCCGTGCATCGCGACGGCCGGCATGCCGGCGGCGCGCAGCTGGCGCGCCAGCGCATCCACGGCCCGCTTCGTGTTGACGAACACGAGCGTGAGGCCGGACCCCTCGGCGGCGGCGAGCTCGACGAGCGTCGTGAGCTTGTCCTCGCGCTCCACGGGCACGAACCGGTGGTCAGCCTCTTCGACGGTGTGACCCTCGCCCTCGACCTCGTGACGGACGGGTTCGCGCGTGTACGCCTGGGCGATCCGGCCGACGGCCCCGTCGAGCGTCGCCGAGAAGAACATGGTCTGGCGATCCTTCGGCAGCTGACGCACGATGCGATCGACCTGGGGCTGGAAACCCATGTCGAGCATGCGGTCGGCCTCGTCGAGGACGAGGATCCGGACGCCGCCGAGATCGACGAGGCGGCGGTCCGCGAGATCCTGCAAGCGCCCGGGCGTGGCGATCAGGACGTGGGCGTCCGCGACGCCCTTCGACTGCTCCCGCACCCGCGTGCCGCCGTAGACGACCTTCGACCGCAACCCTTTCGCCTTCGCGATGTCGCTCAGCTCGTCCTTCACCTGTTGCGCCAGCTCGCGCGTCGGCACGAGGACGAGCGCGGCGGGCAGCTTCGACGTCGATGGATCCAGCCGCTCGACGATCGGCACCGCGAACCCGAGGGTCTTGCCCGAGCCCGTCCGGGACCGGGCGAGCGTGTCGCGGCCGGCCCGTGCGTCCTCCCACACCATCGCCTGGATCGGGAAGGCGCGTTCGATGCCGCGCCGGCGAAGCGTCTCGACCACCTCGTCGCTGACGCCGAGGTCGCCGAACGTCGGGAGCAACGTGAGCGGAAGGTCGGCGCCGTTCATCCAGCCTGCAGGCTACACGCGTCGTTAGAGCTCGAACGCCCCGTCGAACGCGCCGACGAGGTGCGCGACGATCAGGAGCTGCGCGAGGGCGAGGGCTTCGCTGCGGATCTCGGGCTGCCCGGGCTTGCGGATCACGCCGATCCGGTCGCGCTGGAGCCGGTCGTCGGGGCGCATCGAGCTCCAGAGCGCTTCCTCGAGCTCGGAGCCGAGATCCGCCGGGCAGTCGCCGTCGATCTCGAGCACGCTCATCGGGCCGCGACGGTCGGTCCGGGTCGACCACCGGACGGGCTCGACGCCACGGGCACGGAACCGCCCGAGGACTTCTCGGAGCGCCGGATACGGAAGCGTCGGACGGACGGTCACCATCGCCGACAGCCGCGCGTCGCGGTCGCCGTCCGCGCGGCTGCCGCGACGACCGGCGCGGCCGCGACGGTCGGCCCCGCCGCGACGGAAGAACCGCACGATCACGTCGGCGACGTCGCGCTGTGGTCGGACGTGTCGGTCGGCGTCGCGCTCGCGTCGCTCGAGCTCGGCGACGACGTCCCGCGGCGAGTATCCGCGCTCGAAGACATCGCGCTCGAGCTTCCACCGGCGCCGGAGTTCCTCGTCGGGATCGAGGAACACGGCGACGTCGATCGCGTCACGGACGGCGCGGTCGGCGAGCGGCAGGAGCCCCTCCACGATCACGATCTCGCTGGGCTCGATCGTCTCGTCGGGGCCGAACCCGCCGGTGAGGTGGTCGTACGTCGGCTTCGTCACCGGATCGCCGGCAGCGAGCCGGTGAAGGTGCTCGGCCATCACGTCGATGCGGTTGGCCTCCGGGGCGAGCGGCGTCACGCCGATCGCCGTCCGTGTCGCGCGGTCGTACCGGTGGTAGTCGTCGGTACACACGCGGCCCACCCGTTCGACGCCGAGCACGTACTCGAGCCCGCGGGACAGCGTGCTCTTGCCCGAAGCGCTGTCGCCCGCGAGTCCGAGGAGCACCGGGCGGAGCCCCGTCGAGACCGACGACGCGACGCGCCCGCCCGCGCCGGGCCTCGGCGGGGACGAGGCGTGGGACGGCGGAGCGATCGTCGGGTCGTCCATCGGAGGTTCCGACGCTACCGCAGCGTTGCGTCATTCCGATAGCGCGCCGGCGACCGTCGGTCGCGGCGACGGCGGGGGACGCTGGCACGGGCCGGGACTAGGCTGGCTCGAGGCGCCGAGCTCCGAGCCGTGGCGACGAGAGCGAGCGCCCGACGGCCTTGCGACGCACCCGGAGGGACACGATCGTGGACGACCGCATCGAGCTCTGGAACGACCTCGCCGCGCAGATCGCGGTCGACAGCATCCGCGCGACGACCGCCGCGAACTCCGGGCATCCGACGTCCTCGATGTCGTGCGCGCATCTGCTCGCCGTGCTGTTCGCCGACCACCTGCGCACCGACGTCAAGGACCCGAAGGCGCCGGCGAACGACCGGTTCGTGCTGTCGAAGGGCCACGCCGCGCCGGCGCTGTACGCGGCGCTGAAGGCGATCGGCGCGCTCGACGACGACCAGTTGCTCTCGCTGCGGACGTTCGGCTCCCCCGTCGAGGGGCACCCGGCGCCGCTCGAGGCGATGCCGTCGGTCGACGTCGCGACGGGTTCCCTCGGGCAGGGACTCGCGATCGGCGTCGGCCTCGCCATCGGGATGCGGATGGACGGGGCGCCCGGAACGGCATGGGTCGTGCTGGGGGATTCCGAGATGGCGGAAGGCTCGGTCTGGGAGGCGATGGAGGCCGGGGCGTATCACGGCGTCGCGAACCTGGTCGCGATCGTGGATCTGAACCGGCTCGGCCAGCGGGGCCCGACGATGCACGGCTGGGACGCCGACGTGTTCGTCCGTCGGGCCGAGGCGTTCGGCTGGAACTCGACGGCGATCGACGGCCACGACGTCGTCGCGATCGACGCGGCCTACCGCGAGGCACGCACGAACGGTCGCCCGACGATGATCGTCGCTCGGACCCAGAAGGGCCACGGCGTGTCGTTCCTGTCCGACGAGGAGGGCTGGCACGGCAAGCCCGTGCCGGCCGATCGGGAACGCGAGGCGATCGACGAGCTGGGCGGCATCCGTGACCTGCGGATCACGCCGCCGACGCCAGAGGGGTTCACCCCGCCTGAGCCGTCGGAGCCGCGGGGCGAACCGGCGCCGGCGTACGACGACGCGATCGCCACGCGGAAGGCCTTCGGCGAGTCGCTCGCCTGGCTCGTCGGCGAGCGCGCCGACGTCGTCGTGCTCGACGGCGAGGTCGGGAACTCGACCCACACCGAGGACGCACGTGCCGTCGCCCCGGAGCGGTTCGTCCAGCTCTACATCGCCGAGCAATGCATGGCGGGCGTCGCGGTCGGGCTGCAGGCGTACCGGAAGATCCCGTACGCAGCGACCTTCGGAGCCTTCTGGAGCCGCGCCTACGACCAGATCCGGATGGGCGCGATCAGCCGCGCGGACCTCCGGCTCTGCGGTTCCCACGCCGGCGTCTCGATCGGCGAGGACGGACCGTCGCAGATGGCCGTCGAGGACCTCGCGGCGTTCCGGGCGATCGACGGAACGACCGTCCTGTACCCGGCCGACGGCAACAGCACCGTCGCCCTGACGACCGCGATGGCCGATCTCGAGGGCATCTCGTACCTCCGCACGACACGGGAGGCGACGCCGCGGCTGTACGGGCCCGACGAGTCGTTCCCGATCGGTGGATCGAAGCGGTTGGCCGACGGCGACGACGTCACCCTCGTGGGCGCGGGGGTGACCGTGCACCAGTGCCTCGACGCCCGCGAGCGCCTGGCCGCCGACGGCATCGCCGCCCGCGTGCTCGACTGCTACAGCGTGAAGCCGATCGACGCCGCGGCTCTGCGCTCGGCGCTCGACACGACGGGCCAGGTCGTGGTCGTGGAGGACCATCGCGTCGAAGGTGGCCTCGGAGACGCCGTCCTCGACGCGCTCGCGTCGACCGGCGCGCTCCACGGCCGTGTCGTGAAGCTCGGCGTCACCGAGATCCCCGGATCGGGCACCGCCGACGAGATGCGTGCGTGGGCGGGGATCGACGCCGCGGCGATCGAGCGAGCGGCGCGCGACCTGGTCGGCGGAGACACCGGGTAGAGCCGCGGTTCAGGCGCTCCGGGCCGCCGCCACGCCCGGGATCCCGCCGAACGCGTACGCAACGATCTCTTCCGGCGGCACCGGCCTCGAGAAGAGGTAGCCCTGGCCGAGCTCGCATCCCCGGCGCCGGAGGAACGCCAGCTCTTCGGGCGTCTCGATGCCCTCGGCGAGGGTCGTCATGCCGAGGCCGCGCGCCAGCTCGAGGAACGCCGACACGATCGACGCGGCCTGGGGATCGTCGTGCACGTTGCTCACGAACGAGCGGTCGATCTTGAGCACCTTGACCGGCATCGTCCGCAGGCGTGACAGCGAGGAGTATCCCGTTCCGAAGTCGTCGATCGCGATCGCGAGGCCGGCGGCGTGCAGCTCGTCGAGGATGACCTGCGCGCGGTCGGGATCCATCATCGCCGACGATTCGGTGACCTCGACCATCACTCGTGCCGGGTCGACGTCCGCCCCTTCGATCTGCCCCACGATGCGTTGGGCGAGGTCCGGCTGCCAGAACTGCCGCGGCGAGAGGTTGAAGCCGACCTCGAGATCGATGTCGAGGTCCTTCCACGCCCGGTACTGGAAGACGAGCTCGCGCACGACCCAGTCCCCGATCAGCTCGATCAGACCGAGCTCTTCGGCGAGCGGGATGAACTCGTTCGGCGGCACCATCGTGCCGTCGGGTTCGATCCACCGGATCAGCGCCTCCACGCCGACCATCCGCCCGGTCTCGAGCTGGATCACGGGTTGGTAGTGCAGCGTCCATCGCTGGGCGTCGACCGCCTTGCGCAGGCGCGTCACGAACTGCAGCTTCGCCGCGGAATCGAACGCGCCGCGAGCCGACATCACGTACCCGGCGCTCCCCGACTTCTTCGCCTCGAACATCGCGGCCTCGGCGTTGCGTTGCAGCGAGGCGGCGTCCTCGGCGTCCTGCGGGAACAAGCTGATGCCGATGCTCGCCTGCACGTAGAGCTCGGTGCCGTCGAGGACGAGCGGCGCGTCCAAGGAATCGCGGATCCGCTGCGCGACCGCCTCGGCGCGGATCGCCGCAGCTTCGCCGGCCTCGCCTCGGTCGAGGTCGGCGAGCAGCATCAGGAAGCGGTCGCCTCCTCGCCGCGCGACGAGATCGGTCTCGCGGGTGGCTTCCCGGAGACGATCCGCGACCGCCCGCAGGATCCGATCGCCCGCATCGTGGCCGAGCGAATCGTTCACGAGCCGGAAGTCGTCGATGTCGACGCAGAGGACGGCGACGGCGCCGTCGTGGCGTTCCGCGCGTGAGACCGACAGCCCGAGGAGCTCCTCGAACATGGCTTGGCTCGGCAACCCCGTCAGCTCGTCGTGGTACGCGCGGAACACGACCTGCTCCTCGGCGCCCTTGCGGTCGGAGATGTCGACCATGACGCCGTGCGAGTACCGGGGGACGCCGCGCTCGTCCCGGACGATCGTCGCCTCGTCGTGGACCCAGACGATCCGACCGTCCTTCGCCACCATCCGGTACTCCATCTTGAACGGCTCGCCGGTCTCGTTGTGGCGCTCGTTCTCGGCGAGCGCACGCGTGCGATCGTCCGGATGCAGGATCCGCGGCCACAGGTCGGGGTCCGAACGCCATTCGTGCGGTGTGTAGCCGAGGATGCGCTCCACCTGCGAGCTGATGTACACGGTCGACGCGCTCTCGTCGACGCCGTCGATGTACGTGATCGCCGGCCCGTTCTCGACCATCGACCGGTAGCGGTCCTCGTGGAGCCGAAGGTCCTCCTCGCGGCGCAGGCGCTGAAGAGCCGCGTCCATCGCTCCGGCGACCGTCTCGAGCGCGCGACGCTCCTCGGCGGTCCACGCGCGATCGGCGGCGCGGTCGTCGAACCCGATGAACCCCCACCAATCACCGCTGCACCGCAACGGCACCTGGATCGTCACCTGCGTCCCGTCGTTCGCGAGGATGCGTCCGCCCGGGATCGAGCCCACCGGTCCCTCGATCGTCCCACCCTGCTGCAGGACGTCGATCCATCCGGCGAAGTCGGGGAAGTAGGGGTGCAGGTGGGTGTCGTCGCTCCCGAGCCGGGCGGGCACGCCCTCGGCGCGCCACCATGCGACCTTGTCCATCCACAGCCGGCCCTGCGGATCGCGGACGTTCTGGAACACGAACGCGCGGTCGACGCCAGCGGCTTCGCCGAGGCGTTCCATCGCCTCGGAGAGCCGCTGGTCCCACGCGTCGTCGCCGCGGAGGAGCTCGAGGACCCAGCTCACGGCAGCGGCGAGGACGCCCCCTGAAGCCTCGGGAGCCCCCATGTCCCCCGAACCATCGGCATCCCCCGCAGCCGCCTGAAGGACCCGCGGGCGGGGGGCGCCGTCAGGCCGCGTGGCTGCGTCGCCCGGCTGTTACCCTGAGCCGCGATGGCCGACTACAAGGAAGTGACGCACGAGCGCCTGTACGTGCGCGTTCCGGGGACCGACAAGCTGCGACGGACCGCCGCGGCGCGCCTGAAGCACCTGCTCACGAACGGCTGGCGCGAGACGGAACGATCGCAGGAGACGGACTTCATCCGCGTCCGCCTCGAGCGCACCGGCCACGCGCCGATGCGTGCGCGCCTGCCGAAGGCGGCTCCCGAGGTCCGGATCGAGCGCCGACCACGGCGCGACGGTCAGGGCGGGCGCGGTCGCCGCTGACGGACCGCGTTCCGAACCGTCCCGCTCCCGATCCGGGCCACCCTCCGCTCGCTCCTGGCGAACATCCTCCGGTGGAACGGTGGTTCGACCGGATGCTGTTCGGGTATCCTGGGTTTCTGCCGTGAACCGTTCGCCGCACGGCCGTTTCCGCCGGCGGCGCCCTCGGAGATCCCAGGAGGTGTCGGATGAGCGTGGACGTCCACCCGAACCCATCGAGCGAGCGGCCGTCGCACCGTGAGGCGCATGCCCACGCCGCCCGGCAGCCCTTCGAGTACCCGCTGAAGCGTGCGTTCGTCGAGCCCGACCATCGGCGCCTTCCCGGCTACCGCGACGTCACCGACGAGCAGTGGCGCTCAGCCCAGTGGCAGCGCGCCCACACGATCAAGAACCTGAGGGAGTTCAAGGAGGCGCTCGGCGACTTCCTCGACGACGAGCTGCTCGACGACATCCGCCGGGACCAGGAGGAGCGCGCGACGATGTCGATGCTGCTGCCTCCGCAGATGATCAACACGATGATCGAGACCGACCTCCGGTTCGACCCCGTGCGGCGCTACATGGCCCCTGCGCTCTCCGAACGTGAGACGGAGTGGCCGAGCCACCCGCTCAGCTCACGTGACTCGCTCCACGAAGCCGACATGTGGGCCGTCGAGGGGCTCACGCATCGCTACCCGACGAAGGTGCTTGCCGAGCTGATCCCGACGTGCCCGCAGTACTGCGGGCACTGCACCCGGATGGATCTCGTCGGCAACGACACGCTCCAGGTCCTGAAGTACAAGTTCGAGACGAAGCAGAACGAGCGATGGGACCTGATGCTCGACTATCTGCGACGCACGCCTGCGGTCCGCGACGTGGTCGTGTCGGGCGGCGACATGGCGAACGTTCCGATCAAGCGCCTCGAGGGCTTCGTGATGTCGTTGCTCGACATCGAGAACATCCGCGACATCCGGATCGCCACGAAGGGCTTGATGGGCCTGCCCCAGCACTTCCTGCAGGACGACGTGCGTGAGGCGTTCGCCCGGATGGGCGCGAGGGCCGACGAGCGCGGCGTCGACATCGCCGTGCACACGCACGTGAACCACGCGAACCAGGTGACGCCGCTCGTCCGAGACGCGGCGCAGATGGTGCTCGACTCGGGCTTCCGCGACGTCCGGAACCAGGGCGTGCTCCTGCGGGGCGTGAACGCGACGGTGAACGACCTGCTCGAGCTGTGCTTCACGCTGCTCGACCACGGGAAGATCCTCCCGTACTACTTCTACATGTGCGACATGATCCCGAACGCCGAGCACTGGCGGACGTCGGTGCACGAGGCGCAGCAGCTGCAGTTCGGGTTGCTCGGCTACATGCCGGGGTTCGCGACCCCGCGTGTCGTGTGCGACGTGCCGTTCGTCGGGAAGCGGTGGGTCCACATGCTCGCCGACTACGACCGCACCCGGGGCATCTCGTACTGGACCAAGAACTACCGGACCGGCATCGAGGACGACGACCCCGAAGCCCTCACCCGGCAGTACCACTACTACGACCCGATCTCGACCCTGCCCGACGAGGGTCAGGACTGGTGGCGTCGCCGGATCCACGAGGACCTCGACCAGCTGCTCGCGGATCTCGCCGAAGAGCAGGGCATCCAGGTCGGCGCCTAGGAACGGCGCCGATCGTTCCGGTCCTCGGGGGCTCCGCGCACCGCGCCCGACGGATCCTCCGCCAGGGCGCTCCCGTCACGCGACCGGCGCCGGAGCGCAACCGCTGCGATCCAGAGGGCCGCGACGGCACCGCCGGCGATGCCCCAGACGACCCACGCGGGAGGATCGTCCCCCGTCGGCGGCACCGAACCCGGTCCGACGACCGCGGGCGATGGCGCGTTCGCCGGGGATGCCGACGCGGTTGACGACGCGGACGCGGTCGGCTCGGGCACCAGCTGCCGCGTCGGACGGCCGTCCCCGAGCGCGTCGCAATCGCCCTCGTCCCGCGCGATCACCCCCCAGCGCATCCGATCGAGCCCGAGTCCCTCCAGGTCCATGTCACGGGTCACGAGGCGACCCGGCAGCGTCATCGTGACCGTGTCGCCCAGCGCGACGGCGCCGAGCGACACGTTGGCGCCTTGCTCGGGCAGGAGCACGACCTGGAGCGCCGGGTCGGGCACCGCGTCGAACCGCACGATCCGGTTCAGGCCACGGTAGAAGCGGAAGTCCACGGTGGGCACGCTGGGATCGTGGAGGAGCACGTCGACGCGCAGCGGTCGCCCCTCGGTATCGGGCGCCTCGAACGTGGGCCCGAACCTGATCGTGAACCGGAGCGCGGTGCCGCGCTCGATCGTCTCGCCGCGCGCCTCGAGGATGTCGATCCTCGGGTCCCCGCCCTCCGCCGTGCCGGGCGGGCACGGCCCCACGTCACCGGCCGGATCCGTCGCCGCGACGAGGAGCGTGCTCACGACGGCCACGAGACGGAACGTCGCCCGCGTCACCCGTCGTGCGCGGCCGCGGCGGCGTCGCAATCGTCACGCGGCTCGAGGACGAGCGGTTCGAGGCGAGGGTTCCGGGTGAAGTCGAACGCGCCCGACAGCGGATCGGCGGTCGCGTCACGCTCGGTCATCGGTTCGAGCTCGTGGAGCTCCTCGATGAACCGGAGCACCGACGAGAACTCGTACACGGTGCTGTCGATCGAACCGCCGTCGGGATTGTCTCCGGGGCGCGTCCACGGACTGATGATGAGCGCCGGCGTCCGCGGCCCGAGACCCATGATGTCGTAGTGCGGTGGCGGCTCGTGGTCGTAGAAGCCGCCGAAGTCGTCCCAAACGATCACGATCGCCGTCGACGCCCAGTACTCCGAGCCCATGATCGCGTTGACCTGTTCGACGGTCCAGTTCTCTCCCTTGCACACGTTCGTGCCGGCGCCCGGATGCTCGTTGATGCCCTCGGGCGGGATCAACCACGACACCTCGGGGAGACGACCGCGATCGATGTCGGCGAGATACTGATCGGGCGGTTGCACCTTCTGCCACATCGGACCGTTCCGGACGTGGTCGATGCTCTGGAGGCCGTTCATCCAGACGTCGGGGTTCGCGTAGTACTTCCAGCTCAC
>DATHTO010000113.1:0-2942 GCA_035463115.1 Actinomycetota bacterium
GCGCGCGATCTTCAACGTGATCGGCAGCTGATCCGCGCGTCCTCCGCATGACGATCGAAGGACCCAACCCTGTGACCGAAGACCTGAACCAGATGGACGTCGACGCCCCGTCGGCCGGCGACGAAGCCCTCACCGACGAGACCGTCGCCACGCCCGACGTCGACGAGCTCACCGTGCAGACCGGATCGCCGGCCGCCACCGACGCGGCCGACGAGCAGGCCGTGGCCGAGGCGGCCGACGCCGACCTCACGCTCGACGACGACGCGTACGTCGCTCCGACCGACGACGCGGGCGCCGGCGCCGCCGTGAGCGACGACACCGCCGGCGACGACGCCGACCTCAGCCCGAGCGACGCCGAGTACCTCCAGATGGAGTCGATGCAAGGCGACGGCGAGCTCCCGATCGACATGGGCCACCAGCCGGCGGACACGTCCGCTGACGCGGTCACGACCGACGACGCGGCCACCTCCGCGGACGCGGCTCCGAACGACGGACCCGAGGCCACCGCGGCTCCCACTTCGACGGAGACCGACGCCGTCGAGGTCCCCGAGGCGACCTCCGTCGCCGGGGTCGAAGACGAGCCCGTCGTCGAGGAGCCGGTCGTCGAGGAGCCGGCCGACACCGACGGCGATCCGTTCCGCGGGCCCGGCGACTGGTACGTCGTGCACACGTACGCCGGCTACGAGAACAAGGTGAAGGCGAACCTCGAGAGCCGGATCCACACGATGCAGATGGAGGACAAGATCTTCCGCGTCCACATCCCGATGGAAGACGTGATGGAGATCAAGTCCGGCAAGAAGCAGGTCGTGCAGAAGAAGGTCTTCCCGGGCTACCTGCTCGTGAAGATGTACTACGACAACGACTCCTGGTACGTCGTGCGGAACACGCCCGGCGTCACGGGGTTCGTGAGCGCGGGCACCGGATCGAAGCCGACGCCGCTGTCGAAGCGCGAGGTCGAGAAGATCCTCGTCGTGAAGAAGGAGGAGGCGAAGCCGCAGGTCCGCCTCGGCTTCGAGGAGGGCGACGTCGTCCGCATCACGAGCGGCCCGTTCGCCGACTTCAACGGCACGATCAGCGAGATCAACCCGGATCAGGCCAAGCTCAAGGTCTTGGTCAACATCTTCGACCGCGAGACCCCGGTCGAGCTGTCGTTCGATCAGGTCGCGAAGGTCTAGCGACAAACGACTTCGAGAGCGGGAGGCCGTGACGGCCGCTGGGACCGCAGGAGGTGGAAGAGCATGGCACCGAAGAAGAAGGTGCTCGCGAACGTCAAGCTCCAGATCAAGGCCGGACAGGCCACGCCCGCACCGCCCGTCGGCACCGCCTTGGGGCAGCACGGCGTCAACATCATGGAGTTCTGCAAGCAGTACAACGACGCGACGCAGCAGTTCCAGGGACAGGTCATCCCCGTCGAGCTGACGATCTACGAGGACCGTTCGTTCTCGTTCATCACGAAGCAGCCGCCGGCCGCCGAGCTGATCAAGCAGGCCGCCGGCATCGAGAAGGGGTCGGGCGTTCCGCAGCGCGACAAGGTCGCGAAGCTCTCGCAGCAGCAGGTGCGCGACATCGCCGAGCGCAAGATGGCCGACCTCAACGCGAACGACGTCGACAACGCGATGCTGATCATCGCCGGCACCGCTCGTTCGATGGGCGTGGAGGTGGAGGCATGAGCACGAAGGCGGGCAAGCGCTTCACCGCCGCGACGACGATCTTCGACCGCGAGCGCGAGCACACGCCGCGCGAGGCCGTGAAGATCCTGAAGGAGCTTCCGTCGGCGAAGTTCGACGAGACCGTCGAGGTGGCGTTCCGCCTCGGCGTCGACACGCGGAAGGCCGATCAGGCGATCCGCGGCACCGTGTCGCTCCCGCACGGCACCGGCAAGACGGCCCGCGTCGCCGCGTTCGCGGTGGGCGAGAAGGCGCGCGAAGCCACCGAGGCCGGCGCCGACATCGTCGGAGGCGAGGAGCTCGTCGAGACGGTGATGAAGGGCGAGATCGACTTCGACGCCACGGTCGCGACGCCCGACATGATGGCGACCGTCGGGAAGGCGGGGCGGGTCCTCGGTCCTCGCGGACTGATGCCGAACCCGAAGACCGGAACGGTGACGAACGACATCGGCAAGGCCGTCCGCGACATCAAGGGCGGCCGGATCGAGTACCGCGCCGACCGCACCGGCAACGTCCACGCGATCATCGGCAAGAAGTCGTTCAGCGAGGAGCAGCTCTTCGAGAACTACCTCGCGATCGTCGAGGAGGTGCTCCGGTCGAAGCCGTCGAGCGCGAAGGGGCGCTACATCAGGTCGCTCGCGGTCTCGGCGACGATGAGCCCCGGCGTCCGGATCGATCCGACGAAGCCCAAGGGCGTCGAGACCGTCACCACCGACGCCTGACGACGTCGACCGCGCCCCTCCACCGGCGGCGCCGGCTCGCCTCGGATCGCAACTGGCGCACGTATGTGCGCCGGTCCGCGTTTCGCGTCGCGACCGCCGGGAACAACCCCGGCCTCCACGGAAAGGGAGGACGGGATGACGACGACCGAAGACGACCTCAGCAAGCTTCAGGATGAGGTCAAGGGGCTCGAGGTGAGCCAGGCCGGACAAGCCGCCACGATCGCGGGCGCCCAGGCGACACAGGCCGCGATGCAGGCCGGTACGTGGTCGACGATGGCCGCCGGGGCGGGGATGCTCATCATCGGCATCTTCCTGGGACTCGCGATCGGCCGGCGCCGCTAACGCTCGAGACGGGGAACGGACCCTGCCCGCGGGGTCCGTTCCGGTCGCCTACAGCGGGACGACGTTCGGACGGCGGTCCTCGCTGAAGGCGTTCCGCGTGTCGAAGATCAGGCGCGCGTTCGCGGCGAGCTCGTCGAGGTCGTATCCGGTGTGCGGCGTGAGCAGCACGACGAGGTCGGCGTCGGCGATCGCCCCGCGGAGGTCGTCGACG
>DATHTO010000114.1:0-6134 GCA_035463115.1 Actinomycetota bacterium
GGCGGGGCTGTCGGCGTGGACGTCGACCCGCTTCCTCGGCGTGACGTACACCTTCTGGCTCGGCGTCGCGTTGACCGTCGTGCTCATCGTCGTGTTCCGGTTCACGACGTTCGGGCGCAAGTTCCAGGTGGTCGGCGCGAACCCCGTGGCGAGCTGGATCGCCGGGCTCCGCGTGAACCTGAACCAGATCTCGGCGTACGTCGTCGCGGCCGTGCTCTACGGCATCGCCGGGGTGCTGCTCGCGGCGTTCCTGAAGACGCCGAGCATCAACATCGGGACCCCGTACCTGCTCGGTCCGATCGCGGCCGTCGTGATCGGCGGCGCCGCGCTCACCGGCGGGCTCGCGAGCCCGCTGTCGACGTGGGCCGGCGCGATGTTCCTCGCGGGGCTGAACCAGATGATGCGCGTGATGGGACTGTCGACGGCGCTGCAGTTCGTCGTCTTCGGGCTCGTGATCATCGGCGGCATGTTGGTCTCAGGCGACCGGATCATCCGCGCCGTGGAGCAGGTGCTCCGCGAGCGCGGCCGGAGCCGCCCGATGAGCGACGCGCCGTCGTCGACGTGAACCACGTGGAGAAAGGAGGCACCCACTGACCGGGCGCGACCCCGAGCACCGCTCGGGACGACGAACGAGCGGCCGACGTTCCGGAGGCCGACCAACGAGGGGGAGGAGGGGCATGCGACGCTTCAGATCGATCGGCGTCGTGCTCGCGTTCGCGATGATCCTCGCGGCGTGCGGCGACGACGGAACCGACACGGGCACCGAGCCCACCGACGGCGGTTCACCGACGGCGGCGGGCAGCGAGCTCGAGGAGTTCGGCGAGACCACCGACGCCGACCCGGCGCTCGTCGAGAAGGCGCTCGGGCCGGTCGAGGACGTGCCGGACATCGTGCTCGCGTCGATCGCGCGCGCCGAGCAGGAGCTCGACGACGAGACGATCGCGACGGCGATGGAGTGCTGGAGCAACGTCGAGTGCGACACCGGCAGCGGTGGCGAGCTCGTGATGGGCGTCGCCGACGGCGGCCGCGGCAACGTGTGGCGTCAGGTCACGCACATGGAGGCGATCCTCCAGGCGCTGACCTACGACGAGATCGGCACGATCGTGTCGAGGGACGCGCAGTGGAACGAGGACCCGGCCGTCGCCGAGGCGGACATCCGGTTCCTGATCCAGCGTGGGGTCGACTTCATCATCGGCTACCCCGACCAGGGCACGAACATCGCCGGCGCGATCCTCGAGGCCGAGGCCGCCGGCATCCCGTACATCCCGTACTCCGCGGGATGGGTGGGACTTCCCGGCGACGAAGGCGCGCTCGTTCCGGGCGAGGACTACACGACGATCGTCGGCGAGGACCTCTGTGCGCTCGGCGAGTCGTTCGCCGACGTCCTGAACCAGGAGGTCGGGCAAGGCAAGATCGGGATCATGGGCGGCACGCCGGGCAACGCTCTGTCGGCCGGCTGGCAGCGGTGCATGATCGACGCGCTCGACGAGGGGGTCGAGCCGGTCTCACCTCCGGCGGACACCTACTGGGTGAACGACTTCGCCCTGCAGACCGTCCTCGGATGGCTGTCGAAGGATCCCGACATCAAGGGCTACGCCTACGAGTACGCCGATGGCATGTACACGGCCCTCGACGCGTACGAGCAGCTCGACATCCCGGTCGAAGATCTGACGGTGGTCGTGCGCACCGACGAGCAGACGCTGTTCTGCGATTGGGCGGAGCGCGACGAGCCGACCTACAAGATCTTCTTCTCGGCCGGCGGCAACTTCCAGAGCCGGACCGCCGTCACGGCGGCGATGCTGCACCTGCAGGACTACGAGGTGCCCGCGGAGATCGTGGTTCCGCACGTGATGCGCGAGGTCACCGCCGAGGACTGTGATCAGGACCGCGTGACGCCGACCGTGTCGGGCACGTCGCTCGTTCCCGACGACGTCCTCGCCCAGATGTACCCGGAGGGATGACGCAGATCCTTCCCTCCTCCGATGGGGCGACCGCCCCGGAGCTCGTGCTTGAGCTCCGGGGCGTCTCCCGTCAGTTCGGCGCCGTGCGAGCGCTGTCGGACGTGAGCTTCGACTGCCGGTCGGGCGAGGTCCACGCGATCGTCGGTGAGAACGGCAGCGGGAAGTCGACGCTGATGGGGATCGCGAGCGGCTTCGTCGATCCCGATCGCGGCACCGTGACGATCGGCGGCACGCGCTTGCGGCACGATTCCCCCGCCGAGGCACGGAAGCTCGGACTCGCGATGGCGTACCAGGACACGTCGCTGATCCTGGCGCAGCCCGTGAAGAACAACCTCTATCTCGCGGCGCCGCCGGAGCAGCGCCCGCGGTACTGGCGGCGCAAGCGATGGGCCCGGAAGGTCCTCGCCGACTTCGATCTCGACATCGAGCTGTTCCCGGACGCGCCCGCGGGCATGCTGACGCTCGCGGATCGCCAGCTGTTCGAAGTGGCGAAGGCTCTCGTCACCGATCCGAAGGTCCTGTTGCTCGACGAGCCGACCACGGCGCTCGGCCCCCACGAGGTCGAGGCGCTGCACCGGGCGTTGGCAGCGTGTCGCGATCGCGGCGTGGGCGTGGTGTACGTCAGCCACCGGCTTCCGGAGGTGCTCGAGATCGCCGATCGCATCACGGTGCTGCGCGACGGGCACACGCAAGGCACGTTCGACGCGGCGAGCACGACCGAGCACGAGCTGGTCGACCTGATCGTCGGTCGTTCGTTCGAGGCGGCCTTCCCGCCGCCCGCCCCGGTCACGTCCGACCGCGGCGAGGTGCTCGTGGTCGACGGGCTGCAGGGGCAGTCGTTCGGCCCGGTGAGCTTCACGCTCGAGGGCGGCGAGATCGTCGGCGTCGCGGGCGCCGAAGGCAACGGACAGCCGCAGTTGTTCGACTGCCTCGCGGGGCGGCAGCCGCCGCGCGCCGGCAAGGTGGTGGTCGACGGCAAGGAGCTGATGCTCGTCTCGACGAACGAGGCCGTGAGGGCCGGCATCATGATGCTCCCGGGCGACCGCACACACGAAGCGCTGATGCCCGTGCTGGGCGTGAAGGTGAACGCGACGGTGCAGTCGCTCCGACGGTTCGGCGTCATGGGATACCTGCGACGCCGCAGCGAGAAGCTGGCCGCGCGGGAGCTCGTGGAACGGCTCGAGATCCGCACGCCGTCGCTCGACCAGCCTGTGGGGTTCCTCTCGGGCGGCAACCAGCAGAAGGTGGCGGTGTCACGCACGTTCCTGCGCGAGCCGGCAGTGATCCTCGCCTACGAGCCGACGCAGGGCGTCGACGTCGGTTCGCGCTTCGACATCTACGCGGCCCTGCGGTCGCGGAGCGACGCCGGCACGGCGATCCTGGTGAAGTCGAGCGATCCGATCGAACTGAGCGGGCTCTGCGACCGGGTCCTCGTGATGTCGCGCGGAACGATCGTCGAGGAGATCCCGGGCGACGAGCTCGACGAGCTGCGGATCGTCGAAGCGATCGTGCGCGGGCCCGGCATGTCACGCGCCAGCCGGTCCCCGCTGGGGGCCGCCATGCCCAGCGCAGGAGCGAGCGCGTGAGCACCGACACCGAGACTCGCCCGCCGGATCTCGATCCGACCGGATCGTCCGCCTCGTACACGACGGCCTCGTTCGCGGACCGGGCGCGGGTCGAGCTGCGGAAGGTCCTGCGCAACGCGCGCGACAAGAACAAGTGGCGGAAGGTCGTCCGCTTCCGACTATGGATGCCCGTCGTGCTGCAGCTGCTGTTGATCGTCGCGGTCGCCTGGTACACGACGACGCGGTTCGACACCTTCATCAACGCCTCGAACGTCACGAACATCCTGATCCTCGCGGCGCCGCTCGCGATGGTCGCGATCGGGCAGACGCACGCGCTGCTCGTCGGCTACCTCGACCTGTCCGTCGGCGCGATGGTGACGTTCGGCGTCGTGATCGCCTCGTTCGTGATGCCCGCCGACGCCTCGAGCGCGGAGCTCGCGCTCGGTGCCGGCGCGGTGTTCGTCGCCGCGCTCGGGCTCGGACTCGTGAACGCGGGCCTCGCCGTCGGGCTGAAGATCCCGTCGATCATCGCGACGCTGGCGACGCTCAGCATCCTGAACGGCGTGTCGCTGACGCTCCGCGAGACGCCGGGCGGGATCATCAACCGCGACGTCACCGAGGCGCTGCGGGCCGACGTGGGCGCGATCCCGGTGATCTTCGTGGTCTGCGTGATCGCGGCGGCGGCGCTCGACCACTGGCTCCACGCGACGGGCTCGGGCCTGCAGCTGCGCGCGACCGGGTTCGACGACGTCGCGGCGAAGCGCAACGGCGTCCGCACGAAGTGGGTCCGCACGCGAGCGCTCGTGCTCTCGGCGCTGTTCGCGGCCGTCGCGTCGTTCTTCGTGATGGCGCGTTCCGGCATCGGGAACGCCTCGATCGGCGACAGTTACGCCCTCAACAGCATCACCGCTGCGGTCCTCGGTGGCGCGGCGCTCGCCGGCGGTCGCGCGACGTTCCTCGGCGCGCTCGTCGCATCGGTGCTGCTCGCGCTCATCATCAGCGCCCTTCCGTTCCTCGGCCTCGCCGCCGAGCACGGGCAGATGATCATCGGCGTCCTCGTCCTCCTCGGGATCGTCCTGTTCCAGGTCGGCGACATGAAGGAGCTCGTCAAGCGGAACTACAAGCGCGCGCGTCGTCTCGTGATCGGCAGCCGCCCGCCCGCGCGGGCCGAGATCCCGGCGCTGTACGCGCCGGGGACGGACTTCCGTGTCGTGCCGTCCGGCCGGACGGTGATCCGCGGCGGCACCGTCCTCACCATGGACCCGCGGATCGGGGAGCTGGAGCGTGCCGACGTCGTGATCGACGGTGACCGGATCGTCGAGGTGCGCCCGAACGTCGGCGAGGTCGCCGATGCCGACGTGATCGACGCCACGGGCACGATCGTGATGCCGGGGTTCGTCGACACCCATCGTCACATCTGGGAGGGCCTGCTCCGCAACATCGGAACCGACGTCCCGCTCGAGGGTCGCTCGAGCTACATCTCCCACGTGCTGCACAAGCTCGCCCCCGCGTACCGTCCCGAGGACGCCTACGTCGGCGATCTGATCTCGGCGCTCGGCGCGATCGACGCGGGCATCACGACGCTGCTCGACTGGTCGCACATCCAAGGATCGCCCGCGCACACCGACGCGGTGGTGCAGGCGCTCAAGGACTCGGGCATGCGCGCGGTCTTCGCGTACGGCTTCCCGTGGTGGGGCAAGTGGGAGGAGCGTCAGCCGAGCTGGTTCGTGCGGGCGGCGAACGAGCACTTCAGCTCCCGCGACGCGATGCTGTCGCTCGCGCTCGCCGCGCCCGGCCCCGAGTTCACCGACTTCGAGGTCTCCCGGGACCATTGGAAGCTCGCGCGCGAGGCCGGCGCGCGCATCACCACGCATGTCGGCGTCGGGAGTTACGGCCTCGACGGCAAGGTCCAGGAGATGGGTGAGGCGGGGCTCCTCGGCCCCGACACCACGTACATCCACTGCACGACGCTGAACGAGACCGAGATCTCGATGATCGTGGATTCCGGAGGCACGGTCTCGCTCGCCTCGCCGGTCGAGATGATGATGGGCCACGGCATGCCTCCGATCCAGAAGTTCCTCGATCGCGGGCTGCGCCCCTCGCTCAGTGTCGACGTCGAGACGAACGTGCCGGGTGACATGTTCAACCAGATGCGCTCGGTCCTCGCGCTGCAGCGTGCGGTCGCGACGGCGCAGGGCAAGCCTGCGATGACGACGCGTGACGTCCTGCTCTGCGCGACGATCGACGGCGCGCGGGCGAACGGCCTCGACGACAGGACCGGCTCGCTGACCCCCGGCAAGCAGGCCGACGTCATCGTGCTGCGGACGGATCGGATGAACGTGACGCCGCTGAACGACCCCGCCACCGCGGTCGTCACGGGGATGGACACCGGGAACGTCGACACCGTGCTGATCGCGGGCCGCACGATGAAACGGCACGGCACGCTGCTCCACGTGGACTGGGAGGCGGTGAAGCGACTCGCCGCCGAGTCGCGCGACCACGTGATCGCGCGGTCCGGCTTCCGCGTGCCGTCGATCTGAGGGGGGCCGACCCGCCGTTCCCACCGCCCGCGATTAGCCGATCGTCGCGAGCACCATGCCGGCGACCA
>DATHTO010000115.1:0-12159 GCA_035463115.1 Actinomycetota bacterium
GGACGGCGACCGGCGACGGCGGCCGCGGCGCCCGCCGCGGCCGCCACGGCGACCACGTGCCACCGGAGCCTCCCCCGTCTCGCCCTCGCGCGCTCGCGCCATCGCGGACCGTGGAGCCTCCGCATCAACGCGTCGTCGGCGTTCCCGGCTTGCTGCGCCACGCTGATCCACGGGCCGGCCGACCGCACCGGATGCACCACCCGGCGCGTGCCGCGGGTGAGGCGCCACCCGGCGTCCATGACGCGGAGGGCGAGGTCGACGTCCTCGCGGTAGGCGCGAGGGAACCGCTCGTCGAACCCGCCGACCGCGAGCAGCGCATCGCGCCGGTAGGCCATGTCGGCCGTGGCCCACACCGCTCCCTCCAGGCCGTGCACGTTCCGCTCGCGATCGGTCGGGGCCCGGTCGGCGGGGAGCGGCACCTCGATCCGACCCTGCGATCCCGCCACGTCGTCCGCGGCCCGAGCGAGGTCCGCCCGGAGGGCAGCGGCCCACCCCCGCGTGACGAGGACGTCGTCGTCGACGAACGCGATCCACGCCGCGTCGGCGGCCCGCCACCCGGCGTTGCGCGCGGCCGCGGGGCCGTGACCGCCTGACCGCACCACGCGGATGCCGGCGGGGACGTCGAGCGGGGCCGCCGGATCGCGTCGGTCGTCGACGACGATCGTCCGCTCGAGGAGCTCCGGATCCTCGTCGGCCAGCGATCGCAGCAGCCCCCGGAGCGACGGCCGTCCGACCGTCGGAACGACGATGACGACGTCGGTCGTCACGGCACGAACATCTCCGCTCGTCGGACGACGCGCGGACCGATCGCGAGGAGGTCGACCGGCGCGCTCCCGAACAGCTCGAGGACGTCCGTCGGGCTGTCGACGATCGGGCGTCCGGCCGTGTTGAGGCTCGTGTTCACGAGCACCGGCACCCCGGTGCGTCGCTCGAACGCGCGGAGGACCTCGGCGAGGAGCGGCTCCGACGCCGGGTCGACGGTCTGGATCCGCGCCGAACCGTCGACGTGCGTGACGGCCGGGATCCGGTCGCGCCACGCCGGCCGCACCTCGTGCGTGAACAGCATGTACGGGCTCGGCAGCGGGCCCTCGAAGACGTCGGCTGCCCGGTCGGCGAGCACGATCGGGGCGATCGGGCGGAACTGTTCCCGGCCCTTGACGTCGTTCATGCGCTCGAGGTTCTCGACGGGACGGGGATCCGCGAGCAGGCTGCGATGGCCGAGCGCCCGCGGCCCGTACTCGGCGCGGCCCTGGAACCACGCCACGATCCCGTCGTCGGCGAGCGTCGCGGCGACCGTGTCGGCGAGATCGTCGGGTCGTTCCGACGGAACCTTCGCGCGCTGCAACGTCGCGTCGATCGTGTCGTCGTCGAAGCCGCTGCCGAGCGCCGCGGTCGTCATCGGCTCGATCCGGTCGCCGGCCCGTCGGGCGAGCGCGAGCGCCGCTCCGAGCGCCGTGCCGGCGTCG
This sequence comes from Actinomycetota bacterium, assembly GCA_035463115.1. Lineage (GTDB taxonomy): Bacteria > Actinomycetota > UBA4738 > UBA4738 > HRBIN12 > BPGL01. Next base: position 1,467 of record DATHTO010000115.1, read on the forward strand.
CCCGCCGCGGGTTGGATCCAGATGTCGTCGAACGGGCCGTCGCGCCACAGACGGCTGTTCGCGAGGCAGTTCAGCGCGACGCCGCCCGCCATCGTCAGGCGTCGCTCTCCCGTCCGGTCGTGCACCCACGCGGCGAGGTCGAGCAGCACCTCCTCGAGGCGCGCCTGGACGCTGGCGGCGAGGTCGGCGTGCTCGGGCTCCCACTCCTCCCCCACCCGTCGCTTCGCGAAGGCGTCCCACGACGGCGGCTCGATCCGGAAGCCGCCGTCCGTCGTCGTGCGGATCAGCGCGCGGAACTCCTCGAGGTACCGCGGTGCGCCGTAGGCCGCGAGCCCCATCACCTTGTACTCGTCCGACGATCGCATGAAGCCGAGGTGCTCCGTGAGGTCCTCGTAGAGCAGGCCGAGCGAATGCGGCAGCGTCTGCACCGCGAGCGGTTCGAGCGAGCCATCCTCGCGGGCGTGGCCGGCGAGGTACGACGCGCGCTCGCCGCGCCCGTCGAGCACGAGCACCGCCGACGACACGAACGGCGCCGCCAGGTGCGCCGACGCCGCGTGCGCGACGTGGTGCGGGACGAAGCGCACGATCGCCGGATCGAGCCCCGGCAGCGCGCTCCGCAGGAACAGCGGCGCCCGTCGCACGTACAGCGTGCGGAGCCCCTCCCAGCCGTCGGCGGTGACGTCGTCGGACGACGGGGCGAGATCGGGGTCGTACGAGTAGCCGACGGCGTCGAGCTCGTCGGGATCGATGCCGGCCTGCGCGAGGCACCACGCCGCCGCCTTCACCGGGAGCTCCCACGTCGAGAACGGCACCGACGTCTTGCCGTGCTTCCGGCGCGAGAAGCGCTCCTCTTCGGCGCATGCCACGATGCGGCCGTCGACGACGAGCGCCGCCGCCGGATCGTGGAACACGGCGTTCAAGCCGAGGATCGTCGCCATCGGGATGGTCCTCCTTCGTCAGATCGTCGAGAGCGCCGGCTGCGACGCCGTGGTCGGGATCCGCGCAGGCCCCGTGAGCTCGCGCACGGCGCGGACGACGGCCTCGGGGGGGACGCCACGGAGGCATCGGTGGTGGCCCTCGAGGCACACGCTGCGCAAGCAGCCGCGGCACGGCACGTCGTTGAACAGCACGCGGTGCGGAACGCCCCACGGCGCGTGCTGCAGGTTCGTGAGGGCGTACAGGTCGACGACGGGGGTCTCGACGAGCGCCGCGAGATGTGCAGGTCCCGTGTTGTTGCTCACGAGCACGTCGGCGAGCGACAGCACGGCGACGAGGTCGCCGAGCGCGGCCAGGTCCCGCACGATCGCCGGCGTCCACCGCATCGCGGACCCCATCTCGTCGACGACCGCGGCGTCGGCGGGCCCGCACGTGACGACGACCTGCCGACCCTCGTCGATCAGGAGATCCGCTGCGCGCGCGAACGATGACGGCGGGTAGCGGCGCGAGGGCGCCGAGGCGCCCGGGTGGATCGCGACCCAGCCCGCCGACGGCTCGACGCCCACCGCGGCGAGCGCCGCGACGGCGCGCTCGAGGCTCGCCGGGGCCGGCGTGAGCCTCACGGGGCCGGCCGGTCGCGCGTCGACGTGCGCGACGAGGTCCAGCTGGCGCACGGTCTCGTGCCGCGTCGGTCCGTCGACCTCTCGATCGGGCACCCAGTCGGTGAGCAGGGCGTACGGGTTCTCGCGCGCGTGCGCGAGCCGGAGCGGCACCCCGGCGAGCCGGCACCAGGTGGCTGCCGGAAGCGCGCTCTGCGTGTGGACCGTGAAGATCACGGCCGCGTCGAACCGACCGGCTCGGATCGCGTCGATCGTCGCCGCGTCGTCCGTCGGGTCGCCGCCGGCCGTCACCCCGGCCCACGGAGCGCGGCACTCGATCACGTCGTCGACGTCGGGCAGCAGCCGCGCCGTGGCGGCGCCCTGCGGCGAGGCCAGGACGGTGATCGAGCGGTCCGGTCGGACGGCAGCGAGGGCGTGGATCGCGGGCGCCGTCATCGCGACGTCGCCGATGCCGTCGGTCCGAACGCACAGGATGCGGCGTGCATCGGCCCACGGAGCGGGATCGACGACCGCCGGCCGTGGGTTCACGGCCACGACGACTCCCGCGTCGGCAGCACCATCATCTCGGGCACGACCGTGCCGGGGGGCGACTCGAGCACGAACCGCACGGCCCTCGCGACGGCCGCCGGCTCCTGCAGCACGTCGGGATCGAGGTCGGGGAACCGCTCGAAGAGGAACGGGGTCCGCATGCCCCCCGCGACCACCGCGCTCACCACGATGCCGTCGTCTCGGCCCTCGACGTGCAACGCGTGGCTCAGCCCGAGCAGCCCCCACTTCGACGCGTGGTAGGCGGCTGCGTTCGCCCATGCGCGCTTCGCCGCGGTCGACACGATGTTGACGATCCGGCCGCCGCCTGCCCGCCGCATCGCGGGCCAGACGGCGCGCGACATCAACGCCGGCGCGCGTAGGTTCACGGCGACGATGCGGTCCCAGTCCTCCACGGACAGCTCCGTGAGCGACACCGTCATGTCGACGCCCGCGTTGTTCACGAGCACGTCGATCGAACCGAACGTGTCCTCGACCTCGGCGCACACGCGCCCGATCCGGTCGTCATCGGTGAGATCCGCGCGGAACCGGCGCGCCGAGCCCTCGGGTAGCTCGGCCACGAGCGCCTCCGCGAGCTCGTCGCGCACGTCGAGGACCGCGACGCGAGCGCCGGCCGCCACGAGCTCCCGCGTCGTGGCCGCGCCGAGGCCGCGTGCGCCGCCGGTCACGATCGCGGCCGCGCCCGACAACGGACCGTCGGTGACGGAGCGTTCCGCGTCGACCCGCGTGCTCATGCGGCCCCTCCGATCGTCGCGTGACCCCTCTCGGCCACGACGTCGGGCACATCGGCCGCGGCCAGCCGTTCTTCGACGAGCTCGCTGATCACGTGGACCAACAACAGGTGCACCTCCTGGGTCCGCTGGCCGTCGTCCGTCGGCACGACGACGGCGACGTCGGCGAGCGCCCGCAGGCGACCGCCGTCGCCACCCACCATCGCCACGCACCGGATGCCACGACGTCGCGCCGCGTCGAACGCGCGGAGCACGTTCGGCGAGTTCCCGCTCGTGCTGAGGCCGACGAGCACGTCGCCTGGACGCCCCAGGGCTTCGACCTGGCGGGAGAACACCTCGTCGAACGACGCGTCGTTCGCCCATGCCGTGAGCACCGACGTATCGGTGGTCAACGCGATCGCGGGCAGCGCCGGGCGCCCGTCGCGCCGGAACCGACCGACGAGCTCGGCGACCAGGTGTTGGGATTCCGCCGCGCTGCCGCCGTTCCCGCACACGAGGACCTTGCCGCCCGAACGGATCGCCCCCACGAGCTCGTCCGCCGCGTCCAGCGTCACGTCGGCGAGCACCTTCGACGACGCCGTGATCGCCGCGGACGCCGCGCCGAACGCGCGCTCGACCCGCTGGTAGTCGTCGCCGCCCTGGACGAGGCGCTCGATCCGGTCGCCCCGCAGCAGCCGCTCGTACAACGCGGCGATCTGGGCCGTCACGTGCCGCCACGTGAACAGGTCGTGCACGCGCCGGACGGCCTGCGATCGGAAGACCGCGCGCACGCGAGGATCGTGCAGGATCGCGTGCAGGCGGTCGGCGACGGCCTGCGGATCGTGCGCCGGCACGAGGTACCCCGTCTCGCCGTCGCGGACCGTGAACTTGATGCCACCGACGTTCGATCCGATCACGGGGGTCCCGCAGGCCATCGCCTCGAGCGGCGTGATGCCGAACGGCTCGTACCACGGGGTCGTCACGAACACGTCGGCGGCGCTGTAGTAGAAGCGCAGCCGGTCGCGCGGCACGCGTCCGACGAACGCGACGGCGTCTCCCACGCCTTCGTCGCGAGCGATCGCCAACAGCCGACCGAGCTCGGGCGTGCGTTCCGGGTCCGGCACCTCGCCGTCGCCGCCTGCCACGATCAGGCGCACCGGCATGTCCGACGACGCGCGGAACCGCGCGAACCCGCGGATCACGTCGTCGACGCCCTTCCGCGGCACCATCCGGCCGACATGGAGGACGACGCGCTCCTTCGTCGTGATGCCGAGCGCCGCACGCGCCAGCTCGCGGCCGACGGGCATCAGCTCGTCCGGATCGACACCGGCCGGGATCACGGTCACGCGGACGGGATCGGCGTCGTAGAGACGGATCAGGTCTTCCTCGTCCTGGGGACACTCCGCGATCACGTGATCGGCCTCGCGCACGACACGTTCCTCGATCGCGAAGCGGTCATCGGGGAACCGGTCGTCGTCCCGTTGATGGAGGCGACGCACCTTGCCGAGCGCGTGGAACGTCACGACGAACGGGATCCCGATGCGCCGCTTGACCTCGGCGGCGACGAGCCCGGACATGAAGAAGTTCGCGTGCACGAGGTCGTACGTCCCGTGCCGGCGGATGAACCCGCACACCTCGTCGGTGAACGCGCCCATGAACGGGAGCAGGTCCTCCTTCGGCACCACGGCCGCCGGCCCGGCGTCGACGTGCACGATCCGGACGCCGTCGGTCCAGGGAACGACCGCGTCGAGGTCGGGATCGTCCCGCCGGGTGAAGACGTCGACGGCGTAGCCGATCCTCGCGAGATGGACGGCGAGCTGGCCCACGTAGACGTTCTGGCCGCCCGCGTCGACGCCGCCGAGCAGCGCGAGCGGCGAGGCGTGTTCGCTGATGATCGCGATGCGTCTGGTCACGCGGGCCTCCTCCCTGCGCGTGCGCGTTCGACGAACCACGGCGGATCGGGCGCCGTCAGGCGGAACCCGACGGCCCCACGGAACGATCGTGTTTCGCGACCCAGACCCACGCGCCCGGGCTTCCCATCGAAGCGCTTCTCAATCGCGCTCCGATGGACGGGTTCCGCGACAGCGAACGGCCGCCACCCCGGCGGGATGGCGGCCTCGCGCGTCGCTGCGATGGTGCGGCGTGACCTCAGCCGGTGTCCGACGTCCTCCCCGACACCGAGCCCGACATGCCGGTGCCCGTGTCGGTGCGCTGGCCACCCTCGATCTCACCACGCCAACCGCCGGTCGGGGCCCCGCGCTCCTCGATGAAGCCCTTGAACCGCTGCAGGTCGCCCTCGATCCGACCAGAGACGATGCCGAGCGCATCGCCGATCTTCTCGACGGCTCCCTCGGGCTCCCACTCCATCGTCACGGTCACCGCGGTCCGGTCCTGTGCGACGGGGCGGAACTCCACCATGCCCGCGTTGTCGGGGCCGCCGAAGCCGTCCCACGCGATGGCCTGGTCGGGCTCCTGACGGACGATCGTCGAGTCCCACTCGCGCTCGACGCCCGCGATCGAGGCCTTCCAGCGCAGGTGCTCGTCGTCGACCTGCACGACCTCCTCGACGCCTTCCATGAACCGCGGGAAGTCCTCGAACTGCGTCCACTGGTCGTACGCCGCGGAAACCGGTACGTCGACCTCCACCGTGTGCGTGATCCGCTCCATGCCGTCCTCCTGTCCGCCCATCCTTCTCACGCGCTCTCACGCGCTCGTCGGCACGGGCATACCCCTCCGGGGGCGCATCATGCGGAACCTCCAGCGGAACACCGCGCTCGTCGCGTTTCGACGTCAGGGACGCGTGGGTACCGACGACCCACAGACCGGCGGCGGGGGGAAGTTCCGGTCGGCATAGGGGGGACGTGCGAGAGGTCGACGGCGGTGCCGTCGCCCTTCCCGGCGCCGCCGCTCAGGGGTCATTCTGCTGTGACGACGACGCGGACGATCGAGGACAACGGCGTCACCGTCGTCGACGACGCCGCCATCGCCGACGAAGAGGCCGTGCTCCGCTGGTTCTCCGAGATCGCGGAGGACCCGAGCGCGCGCGACCGCATCGCTCTGCGGTACCAGCCGCTCGTCACCTACCTCGCGAAGCGGTTCGCCGGCCGCGGTGAGATCTTCGAGGACCTCGTGCAGATCGCGAACGTCGGACTCATGAACGCGATCGATCGCTTCGATCCCGAGCGTGGCGTGCGGTTCTCGACCTACGCCGCCGCGACGATCGTCGGCGAACTGAAGCGGCACTTCCGCGACCGCCGCTGGTCGATGCGCGTGCCTCGTCGCCTGCAGGACATCGCCGTCCGGATCACGCAGACGCTTCCGAACCTGACCCAGACCCTCGGCCGGTCGCCGACCGTGGCGGAGCTCGCGAAGGCGCTCGACCTCTCCGAAGAAGAAGTGATCGAGGCGATGGAGGCGTCGTACGCGTACTCGGCCTCGTCGCTCGACTCGCCGGCCCGGGAGGACGGCGCCACACCGATGCAGACCCTGGGCGACGACGACGGTCGCTACGAGACGCTGGACATGTGGGTGTCGCTCGCGCCGGCGATCCGGTCGCTGTCCGAGCGGAACCGCCGGATCCTGTACCTCCGGTTCTTCAAAGGGATGAAGCAGACCGAGATCGCCGCCGAGGTCGGCATCTCGCAGATGCAGGTCTCGCGCGTGCTCAGCCAGACCCTCGACAAGCTGCGCGCCTCCGTCGACGGTGACGGCACGGGGGTCGACGAAGGACACGCCTGACCGGAGGGGTCAGCGGATCGCATCGGTCGGATCCGCGACCTCATCGGCCGGATTCACCGGCGGAGGCCATGGGTACGAACCGAGCCGTGAGCCGGCCGCCCGGGTCCGGCCCGACGGAGGGATCGATGCAGGTCGTGACGGAGCAGAGCGGCGACGAGCCTCGGAAGCTGTTCGACGAACAGGCGGCGGCCACCGACGACGGCGATCCCGTGCTCGCCGTCCTCGACCGCACGCTCGAGGTCATCCGGTCGGCGAACATCCCGTTCCTCGTGATCGGCGAGATCGCGTCGGCGGTGTGGGGGCGCGATCGCGGCACGAACGACATCGATCTGTTCGTCCGCCCGGAGGCGTCGCCGAAGGTCCTCGAGCTGCTCGGTGACGCCGGCTTCGACACCCGGGTCGTGTACGAGCACTGGTTGTCGAAGGCGCATGCCGACGGCGTCGACGTCGACATCATCTATCGAGCGTCGCGCGACATCCTCCTCGACGAGGAGATGCTCGAACGAGCCGCATGGGTGACCTATCGGGGGCGGACGGTACCCGTCGCCCCGGCGGAGGACCTCGTCGTGATGAAGGCGGGCGCCACACGGGAAGACACAGCTCGGTACTGGTACGACGCGCTCGGCATCCTGTCGACCGCGACGCTCGACTGGGACTACCTCGTGCGGCGGTCCCGCCAGCACGGTCCACGGCGGATGCTGAGCCTGCTCCTGTTCGCCACGTCGGTCGATATGGTCGTTCCGACGGCGCCGATCAAGGAGCTGTTCTCCGCCGTCGCCGGGAACGGCTCCGATGCCTGAGCGCGACCGCGTGCACGCGGCCGAGGACGTGTACGAGGCAGCGCACCTGTCGGAACTCCTGGCGAACGATCTCCGCACGAGCGCTCCGGAGCTCCGCGTGACGGTCGGCGGCGGCGTCGTGACGATCACCGGAACCGTGACCACCGAAGAACGGCGTGACGCCGTGGCGGAGGTCATCGGCGAAGCGCATCCCGAGCTCGACGTTCGGAACGACGTAACCGTCATCGACCTGTCCGGTCCCCCGTCGAGCGAGGTGGTCCGGTGATCCGCGTCGCGGCCGTCGGCGATCTCCACGCGGGCGCCGACGCAGCGGACCAGCTCCGCGATGCGTTCGCGCACGTGGCCGACGACGCGGACGTGCTGCTGTTCGCCGGCGACCTGACACGCACCGGCGATCCCGCCGAAGCACAGGTGCTCGCCGAGGCGGTCGTCGACACGCCGTTGCCCATCGTGGCGGTGCTCGGGAACCACGATCACCATTCCGATCGGGCGGAGGAGGTGACCACAACCTTCGCCGCCGCGGGCGTCCGCGTGCTCGAGGGCGAGGCGACCACGCTCGACGTTCATGGAACGACGGTCGGCGTCAGCGGCGTGAAGGGGTTCGGTGGCGGGTTCGAGGGAGCATGCGCCACCGAGTTCGGCGAGCCCGAGACGAAGGCGTACATCCGCCACACGAAGGAACGAGCCGAGGCCCTCGAGCGCTCGCTCGCGACGAGCGACGCGTCGGTGCGGATCGCCCTGATGCACTACTCCCCGATCCGCGCGACGCTCGAGGGCGAGCATCCCGAGATCTATCCGTGGCTCGGGAGCTTCCTGCTCGGCGAAGCGTGCGACCGGGGCGGCGCGAACCTCGTGATCCATGGCCATGCCCACGCAGGGCGCGAGCGGGGGCGCACCGCGGCGGGCATCCCGGTGCGGAACGTGGCGTTGCCCGTGCTCGGACGGCCCTACGCGGTGTACACGCTCGAGGAGTCGAACGAGGCGCCGCACCTGCGGTCGCGGTTCGCCCTCCGCGACACCGCCGACGCGTCGGCCTGAGGCGAACGGTCGCGCTCGCGCCGCCCGAGCGATCGCTGCCGAAGCGTCGTGCGCCGGCGCTCCGTCTCAGCCGCCCCCGGCGGCCGCCTCCGCCTCGGCCCGCTGTTGGTCGTCGAGGCAGAACCGCGCCGCCGGACGCGCCTCGAGACGCTCGACCGGGATCTCGACGCCGCACGCCTCGCAGGTCCCGTACGTCCCGTCGTCCAGCCGGGAGATCGCTCGATCGACGTCCTGCAGCTGTCGCTCCGCGAGGTCGAGGATCGAAGCTTGCTTCTCTCGCTCGAACGTTTCCGTGCCGACGTCGGCCGGATGCTGGTCGACGACCGACAGCTCGGCGATCGCGGCTCCTTCGGATTCCGACGTGACGGACTCTTCGAGCACGGAGCTCCGCACCTGTTCGAGCCGCGCACGTTCGTCGTCCAGCAGCTCGCGGAACCTCGCCACGTCGATGTCGGGGTTGCCTCGTCGTTCCATCGCTGACCCTCACTCCCCTCGCTCCCCCTCCCCCCTGGGGGTGCCCGCGGTCGGGTCCGCCGGTCGTTCCCGCGGTCGCGCCGCCCGAACCCCTCCGCACCTCGGTTTCCGGTCCGCGACGAGCGGGAACCTCCACGTCGTGCCAGAACGATCGACCGAACGACGGACCGAGGGACAGCGTCGCCGGGGCGATCACTACGCCGGTCACGACGACGAACGCACGCTCGAGAGCGGGAACCTGGGGCCTCCGTTCCACGAGAACGTGCCGGGGGCGCGCGATGCCGGGAGCGGCGTCGCGTCCGCTCTCATCCCGCCCGAGGCCGACATCGCTGAACTCCGCGAGATCGCGCGCGGATGCACGGCGTGCGAGCTGCACCGCGTCGGCACGCAGACGGTGTTCGGCGAAGGCCCGCAGCAAGCGCGCATCATGTTGGTCGGCGAACAGCCCGGCGATCGCGAGGACGTCGAGGGCCATCCCTTCGTCGGACCGGCAGGTGGGCTGCTCGACGGCGCGCTCGAGCGGGCGGGGATCGACCGCGACGACGTCTACGTGACGAACGCCGTGAAGCACTTCCGATGGGAGGAACAGCGCGGCAAACGGCGGGTCCACAAGAAGCCCGCCCTTGCGCACGTCCGCGCGTGCGCCCCGTGGCTCCGCGCGGAGATGCGCGTCGTGCAGCCCGAGGTTCTCGTCCTGCTCGGGGCGACGGCCGCCCAAGCCGTCCTGGGCACCCGCTTCAAGGTCACGGAGCATCGCGGCACGTTCGTCGAGTCGGACCTCGATGCCCTGGTGACGGCGACGGTGCATCCGTCGTCGATACTGCGGGCGCGCGACGAGCAGGAGCGCCACGACGCTCTCGAGGGGTTCGTCCGCGATCTCCGCCTCGCCGCGGATGCGCTCCGGGACGGTGTCCGGTCCGCGCGACGCGGGTAGGCCGGTCGACACGTCCACGAGGAGGCGCCATGCGGTGCGAGGTCTGCGGCAACGAGTACCACCGCGTCATCCGGATCAGGACCGACGACGATCAGGAGCACGTGTTCGACAGCTTCGAGTGCGCCATCCACGCGCTCGCTCCGACGTGCGAGCACTGCGGCTGCCGGATCGTCGGCCACGGCGTCGAAGCCGACGAACGGATCTTCTGTTGCGCGAGCTGCGCTCGTCACAGCGGCGAGGAGGGACTCGTCGACAACGCCGATCACTCGAGCGGACGCGAGCAGCCGGCGAGCGCCGGTGCAGCCGCCGACGGCATCGCGCCGACGCGGCCGCCGGCCGACGAGTGACGAGAGAGCTCAGCCCCAGGCGACGTCGTCGTCGTCGTCGTACGCCTCGAGCCGACCCTGGATCGCCGAGCGTGTCCGTCTGATCGCGGCGAGCGAGGCGTCGCTCGCCCGGTCGGCGAGGCGCTGCGCCTGCGTGGTCGCGAGACGGACGGCGGGGTTCGCTGGAGCACGCTCGGCGACAGGCCCATGGATCACGTTCGGATCGTCGGCGTTCATCCTCCGAGCGAAGGCGACGCCCGCGACGAACCCGACGGCGAGCAGGAACAACGAGCGCAGCTTCATGCGAGGCCCTCCCCGGCCGATGACGTGGTCGGACAGCCTACCGCGGGCTCGGTCGCGAACAGAGCCGCTGCTAGACTGCCCGATGCTCCGGTCCGGGGTAGCTCAATCGGCAGAGCGGCGGACTGTTAATCCGTAGGTTGTGGGTTCGAGTCCCACCCCCGGAGCGGCCTCCTACCTGCAACAAAGCGTTGATGCCGCCCAAGGCTTGGGGCGAATCTGGGGCGAATCCCTCCCGATCCACGTCTCCAGGAAGAGAGCACTCTGCGTC
>DATHTO010000116.1:0-4540 GCA_035463115.1 Actinomycetota bacterium
CCGCCTGCATGACCCCGAGCAACGCCTCTACAAGATCGCGACCTGCCAGCCGCTCGGCTACATCGACGCGGCGGGGGCGTTCCGCAAGCCGAAGTCGCTCCCGGCACAGTTCGCGCGCGTGACGGCGCCCACCACCGAGGATTTCGCGTTCCTGCGCGAGCGTATGGGCGACCTGCAGGTGGGCCGCCTGCGGTCCGGCGAGGACGTGATCGACCTCGAGGTGGGCATCCGGGGCGACACGCTCGCGTCGCACGTCGGCGTCTTCGCGACCACCGGCATGGGCAAGTCGAACCTGATGAAGGTCCTCGCCGGCGAGGTGCTCGCGTCGCGGGGGCGCTACGCGACGCTGCTGTTCGATCCGCACGGCGAGTACCTCGACGGCGGCAGCGGCATCCGCAAGGGCCTCCGCGACCATCCGTGGGCCGCCGAGCGATTGAAGGTCTACGCCACGCGGGCGCACGGCGCCGGCGCGACCGCGCTCCGGCTGTCGCTGTCCGAGCTCACCCAGGACGACCTGCAGACCGCCTACCAGTGGAGCCACGCCCAGGAGGACGCGATCTACCGCGCGGTGCGCACGTTCGGCGACGACTGGATCGTCGAGGTGGGGGAGGCGCCCGACGCGGCGGTCCTCGCCGAGGGGCTGGGCGTCGCGACGAGCACGATGCAGGTGGTCCAGCGCCGCGCGCAGCGGATCCTCGACATGCCATGCGTGTCCCGCGACCCGTCGCAGACCTCGCTCGCCGGGCGCATCGTCGACGAGCTCATGGACGGCTACACCGTGCTCGTCGACACGTCGGGCCTGTCGTCGATGGAGGAGATCCTCGTCGCGTCGGTGATCACGCGTCGCGTGCTCGAATCCTACGGCCAGCTGTTCCTCGAGGACCGTGAGCGGTTCGAACGGTTGCCGCCGACGCTGATCGCCCTCGAGGAGGCTCAGCGCGTGCTCTCGAAGGCGCAGCGCGGCGACGAGAACGTCTTCCCCCGCGTCGCGCGCGAGGGCCGCAAGTTCAAGGTCGGCCTGTGCGCCGTCTCGCAGCAGCCGAAGCTGATCGACGACGAGCTGCTGAGCCAGTTCAACACCTTCTTCGTGCTCGGCCTCGCCGACGAGAAGGATCGGAACATCCTGCGCGGCTCGTCGAAGCAGGACATCTCCGACCTCGGCCCCGAGATCCAGACGTTGATGCCCGGCGAGGCGATCGTGACGAACCTCGAGGCGCCGTTCGCGCTGCCGGCGCAGATCCACCTGTACGAGGAGTACCTGAAGGGCGTGACCGGGCCGTCGCCGCTGCCGCCCACGCCCGAGGGGGCCGGCGCGGGGTTCGTGGACTGATGGCGAGGCTCGTCGCGCTCGGCGACGCGCACCTCGGCCGCACGCACCTCGCGCACGTCCGCGACGAGCAGGGTCGCAACGTGCGGGAAGAGGACTTCCTGCGCTCGTTCGCATGGGCGGTCGACGAGACGATCCGGCTCGAGCCCGACGGGTTCCTCTGGCTCGGCGACATCTTCGACCATGCCCGGCCGACGTACCGCACGTTCGCGCACGTCCTCGCCGGGTTGCAGACGCTCACCGACGCGGGGCTCCGCGGCGTGGCGATCAGCGGGAACCACGACACGCCCCGGATCCGGGGCACCGGTTCCCCCTACGACGCGCTCGAGCGCGTCTTCCCGAACGTGTCGTTCGCGTGGCGGATGGAGGCGATGACCGTCGAACTCGGCGGCGCCCTGATCCATGCGGTCCCGCAGGCGTTGTCGGTCGAGGACCTCCGCGCGCAGCTCGACGTGGCCGCGGCCGCCACGAAGGGCGACGCGACGAACGTGCTGCTCGCGCACGTGGCCCTCACGTCGCTGCCCGCGCGCGCCTGGGGCGACATCAACGAGCTCGAGATCGAGGAGGCCGCGTTCGCCAAGGCGTTCGACCTCGTCGTGCTCGGGCACTACCACGCCCACCAGCAGGCGTCGAAGCGCACGTGGTACGCGGGGTCCACCGACACGTTCACGTTCGCCGACTCGCCCGAGATCCCCAAGGGCGTGCTGCTGATCGACACCGACGAGGGCACCGTCGACCTGATCGATCACCCCGCCACGCGTCCGCTGACGACGGTGTCGGTGCCGACGTCCGGCCTGTCGGCGGGCGAGCTCGTCGACGCCGTGGAGCGCGCCGCCGTCGGTTCGCCCGAGGGCGGGATCGTCCGCGTGTACCTGCAGGAGGTCGATCCGGTGTCGTTCCGCCAGATCGGCGCGCAGGGGTTCCAGGAAGCCGTGCCGGGCGCGCTGTACGTGCAGGTGGAGCCCGACTACGGACCTGAGGCGCTCGCGCTGCAGGGCGGCCCCACGGTGGGATCCCTCGAGCAGGAGTGGAGCGACTACGTCGAGGTGCAGGAGCTCGCCGGGCTCGATCGCCCACGGATCGTCGAGACGGGCAGGAGGTTCCTCGAGGACGCCCGGGGGGAGGCGGTATGAGGGTCCTCGAGCTGTCGCTCCGGAACTACCGCGTGTTCGAGGAGGTCGACCTCGAGCTGCCGTCGCGCGTGATCGGCATCTTCGGCCCGAACGGCGCGGGGAAATCGACGTTGGTCGAGTCGATCGCGTTCGCCCTGTACGGCGTCGAGGCGACGCGCACGAAGAAGGACGGCATCCGGACGCACGGCGTGCTCACCGACTGCGAGGTCCGGCTCGTCTTCGAACACGGCGGCAACCAGTACGAGCTGCGTCGCGCGATCAAGGGACGCGGCCACGCCCCTGACGCCGAGCTGTACGTCGGCGGTCTCGTTCTCGCGACGGGCACGACCGAGGTCACGCAGGAGATCGTGCGGTTGCTCCACATGGATCTGGCGGTCTTCCGCGCCTCGGTCTACGCGGAACAGAAGCAGCTCGACGCGCTCTCGGACCAGACGGCGTCGAAGCGCAAGGACATGGCCCTGCGTCTGCTGGGCATCAAGCCGGTCGACGACGCTCGATCCGCGGCTCGCAAGGAAGCTCGTGCGACCGCGACGAGCGTGTCGCAGCTCGCCGAGGCGGTGGTCGACATCGCCGCGCTCGAGGCGCAGGTGAAGGAGGCGCACGACGTCGCGGCCGAGGCCCGCGGATCGGCCGACGCCGCGGCGAAGGACCTCGAGGCCGCCGCGGCGGCGGACGAGGCCGCCCGCGAGGCGTTCGCCACGATCGACGCGGTGCGCCAGCGCGTCGAGACGCTCACCGTCGAGCTGACGTCGGCGACGCGGCAACGTGACGCGAGGACGGCAGAGCGGGACGAGCGGCTCGCACGGATCGAGCGCTTCGAGAAGGATCTCGCGGAGCTGCCCTCGCTCGACGACCAGCTCGGTTCGCTCGAGGGGATCGAGGACCGCGCGGCCGCGGCCGCCGGCGCCGCGGATCTCGCGACGAGGCTCGCGTCCGCGGAGTCGGCGCTCGGCGAGATGCCCGTCGTCGATGCCGACGCCGCCATCGAGGCCGCAGCGCAGGCAGAAAGTCAGCTCGCCGACGCGCGCGACGCCGACACCCGCGCGCGCGCCGAGGCGGAGCGAGCGATCGTGGCGCTGACCGAGGCCGAGGCCCACCTCGCTCGCGCACGCGAGGCCGATCCGAGCCTGCCGTGTCCGACGTGTGGGCAGGCGCTGGGCGACGGGTTCGCGAGGTACGTGAAGGAACGGACCGGCGCCGTCGCGACCGCGAAGAAGGCGCTCGCCGCCGCGAAGAAGGAAGCGGGGACATCCGGCAAGGCCGTCGTCGCGGCCGAGCGTGCGCGCGCCGCCGCGGCCCGCGCGGGCGACGATGTGCGCACGACCGTCGAACGGCGGCTTCGCCTGGAGGAGCAGATCGAGGGCATGCGTTCCGACCTCGCGGCGAAGCTCGCCCCCTTCGACGGCGAGGTACCCGATGCCGATGCCCTTGCGGCCGACGCGACGCGCGCGAGATCCCTCCGTGAACGTCGGGCGCAGCTGGCCGTGGCGGAAGAGCGCCTCGACGAAGCGCGCGGCGACCTGGGGCGCATCGACGAGCAGCTCGCGGAACTCGGGTCGACGATCGAGCGACTCACCGACGAGGCCACATCCCTCGCCTTCGATGCCGACACGCATCGCGAGGCCGCGGCGGCCGAAGGGGAGGCAGCCGCGGCGCTCGACGCGGCACGCGTCCGCGAGCGACAGGCGAGCGACGCCGCGAAGGAGCACGAGAAGACGGCGGAACGCCTCGAGGGACAGCTCACGCAGGCGCGGGAGACCGCCGCCCGCGTCGACGAGCTGCGGAGCGATGCGCGGTACCTCGAGCGCACGGCCATGCTGCTCGACGGGTTCCGGGATCATCTCGTCGCGCGCGTGGGGCCCGAGCTCTCACGGGAGGCCGAAGCGCTGTTCCGCGAGCTGACGAACCACGAGTACGACGATCTCCGGATCCACGACGACACGCTCGCGATCGAGATCGCCGACGGCGACATGTACTTCCCGATCACGCGGTTCAGCGGCTCCGAGACCGACCTCGCGAACCTCGCGCTGCGGGTCGCGATCTCGACGCATCTGTCCCGGGTGTCGGGCGCCGACGTCGG
>DATHTO010000117.1:0-11454 GCA_035463115.1 Actinomycetota bacterium
GTGCTGAGGTTCCGCACGCGCACGTCGGCGTCGTACGCGGACACCGTCTGGACGAGCCTCGCGGCCGGACGTGCGTGCAGCCCGTGGGGAAGGTCGACGACGACCTCGATCGCGGCCACGGGCTCCCGCTCCACCGGGACGGCAGCGTCGGGCGCCGCTGGCTCGACCCCGAGGTGCGCCGACTTGCCGGCGAGGCCGCTCGCCGCCTCGGCGGCCACGTCGGGAAGCGGGGCGCCCGTCCGCGCGGTCACGGCCGCCGCCACCGCGCCCTCCACGAGCGGCGCGTCGCTCAAGCGCACCCGCTCCCGCTTCTCCTCGTCGAGGAAGTCGAGCGCCATCTCGGCCGAGAGCACCGCGCTCCCGAGGTCCATCAGGACGAGCACGCCATCGTCGGACCACGCGCGCTCGATCGCCGCCATCACGAGCATGGCGTCGGTTCCGATCGGATGGCCGGGCTCGTCCAGCCCGCCCGCCGCTTCGATCCGGACGTCGGCACCCGCCATCTGCCTCGCGAGTGCGAGCGTGCCATCCGCGACCTCGTGACTGTGCGAGACGATGACGATCCCGACCACGACCCGCCTCCGACCGCTCAGGCCCGCGAGGCGAGCGTTCCGATCAGGAAGTAGCCGTACGCGAGGGTCCCGAGACCGAGCACGACGGCGCCCACGTCGATCGCTCGACGCCAGGCGGGTGCCGGGTCGAGGTCGAGCAGCACGCTCCGCACCCCGAGCATCGCGTGGACCGTCACGAACAGCAGGAAGAACGACTCGATCGTGAAGATCACGGGGTGCGCGATGTAGTCGAGCACCTGGTCGTAGTTCCGGAGGCCGCCCACTTCGCCGACCACGAAGTGGTGACCGATCATGTGGACCAGCAGCAGGCCGAGCAGCCCGACGCCCGTGAAGGTCACGAGCTTCCAGTCCCGAGCGGTGCTCGCGGCGCGGGGCGTTCGACGGCGGCGCGCCGCCGACGTCGACGTGCCGGGTCGCGTCCGCGTGCGCAGCGAGGCCATCAGCCCTCACCCACCAGGATGTGGAACGCGCTGTAGGCGAGCGCGACCGTGCCGATCACGCCGCCGGCCCACCACAGGGCCTTCTGCCGATCCGGCGCGATCCCGGTGCCGACGAGGGCGACGCGCAGCCCGTTCAGGCCGTGGTAGAGCAACCCGAAGATCAGCAGCACGTCGAGCGACAGGAACACCGTGGTCGTCGCCAGCCGGACGAAGTCGTTCCACGCCTGCTCGCCCCGGAGCAGCATCGAGAGCACGCCGAGGTGGAGGTAGAGGTAGAAGACGAGTCCGAGCGCCGTGATGCGGTTCACCGAGAAGGCGAACGATCCGAGGGCGCGACCGCGCGGATCGACCCACGCGGTCGGTGTCACGCCGACGCCCTTCTTCAACACGGGACCCCGCACGTCGCGCGCGCCCCGCGTGGGGAGCCCGGGACCGTCGGTCGCCTCGCCGTCGCGCCTCACGGCTCGCTCGGCTCCCGATGGATCGGGCGCAGCGATCCGCCCACGAGCGCGCCGCGCAGCGACATGATGCGCTCGGCCGGCCGGACGCCCGACGGACATGCTTCGGTGCATTCGAAGATCGCGTGGCACCGCCACGCGCCGAGCGGGTCGTCGGCCTGATCGAGGATCTCCCGGGCGTCGACGCCGCCTCGCGGCTCTTCGAGGAGTCGCTGCGCCGCCGCGAGCGCCGCGGGTCCGAAGTAGCCCTCGGACGTCGATGCGATCGGACACGCCGACAGGCACAGCCCGCATTCGATGCAGTCCTCGTACCGCTCGTAGCCGTCGATGCCGCCTGGCGTTTCGGCGTCCGGGAGGAAGCCGCTCGTCCGCAACTGGGTCCACCCATCGGGATACCGCTCGTAGAACTCGGTCATGTCGACGACGAGGTCCGCGAGCACCGGGACGTTCGCGATGGGCTCCACCGTGATGACCGTGCCGAGATCGTGCGCGAACGTGACGCACCCGAGGACCTCACGCCCGTTCACCCGGAGGCCGCAGGTGCCGCACGACGCGTGGAAGCACGAGTGTCGGAGGATCAACGAGCGGTCGAGGTGGAGCTGGATCCAGCGGAGCGCCTCGAGGACGGTCGTCCGCGGACCGATCGGAACGCCGCCGTACGTCTCCATGTGGCTGTCGTCGGCCCCACCGCGCTTCCAACGGAACACCCGGAACGTCCGCGTATCGGTGACCTCACCGCCGGCCGGAGCCGGTCCGGCGTCGCGTTCCGGCGGGTTCGGGCCGTCGGCGGTGGTGGCGACCTCGCTCGCGCTCACGCCGTCGCTCCGCGCATCGCGTAGAAGGCCGTGTGGGGGAGGAGCACCGTGTCGCGTGTCCCGCACCGGGCGTCGATCCCGAGCTTCCTGCAGACGACGTCGGCGCAGAGCTCCGCCATGCCGCGGAGCGTCGTCGCCTTGCCGCCGGTGATCGTCACGAACCCGTCCACGCCGTCCTCCTCGGCGTGGTCGATCGTCTTGAACGTGCGCGACAGCTCGCGGCCCGAGTCCGCCCCCGCGTCGGCGTCGCCGTGCTTCGGCCCGATCAAGGGGCGCGCCGCCGACCACGCCGCGCGGAACGTCGCCCCCGCGACCGCCGGGATCAGCTTCGCGCCTTCGTCGTACATCCGCTGGATGTGATCCTCCGGCACGTCGAGCTCGTCGGGGTCCTCGACCGTCCACGACGAGGTCCCGACCACGGACAGCGCCCGCTGCGGAACGACGATGTCGCCGTCACCGGAGCGGTGCATCCGGTTCACCACCATGTTGCACAGGCGTCCACGCAGGGCGAGCATCACGCCAGGCGACGGCCGGATCGGAACGTCGACGCCCGCCATCGTGGCGACCTTCTCGGACCACGGGCCGGTCGCGTTCACGACGAGATCCGCGCGGATCTCGGTGTCGGCCGCGGCGACGTGGTCCCGCACGTGCGCCCCCTTCACGACGCCCTGTTCGACGATCAGGTCCTGGACCTCGACGTACTCGTCGATCTCGGCGCCGTTGGCCTGCGCGGTCGCGAAGAAGCGCAGCGGCATCCGCATCGCGTCCATCGTCGCATCCGGCACGCGGACCGCCGCCTTCAACGACGGGTTCAGCATCGGCTCGAGCCGCAGGGCCTCGTCGGGTCGGAGCTCCTCGGTCGGGATGCCGGTCTGCTTGCAGCCCGCGACGAAGTCGTCGTAGTACTCCATGTCGTCGTCGGTGATGGCGACGAAGAGCCCGTCGTTCTCCTCGAACGTCCCCGGGCAGATCCGGCGCAGGAGCATGTTCTCCTCGATGCACTCGACCGCCGACTCCTCGTCGTTCACCGCGTAGCGCGCCCCCGAGTGCAGCAGCCCGTGGTGACGGCCGGTGGTTCCGCTCGTGACGTTGCCGCGCTCGACGAGCGTCACCTGCACGCCGCGGAGCTGCAGGTCGTGCGCGAGCGCGCCGCCGGTCCCGCCGCCGCCGACGATGAGCACGTGCGGAACGTCGGTCATCGTGCCGCCCGGGGGCTGGACGTCCCGACGATGGTGTGCGAGCGGCGCGGGCCACCTCGACCCGCGCCGCTCGCGCCTCCTAGTCTGCCTGACCTTCGGAGAAGGAGCCCTCGCGGCGACCTTCGTCGTGTTCGGACTCCTGGCCCTCCGCGAAGTCGCCGTGGCGACCGTGCTGCTCCTCCTCGTCGCCTTGGCCCTCCGCGAACGATCCTTCGTGGTGCGCGCCGGAGCCGTGCTCGCGCTCCTGCCCCTCCGCGAAGTCGCCGTGCTCGTTCGACCTCTCCATGATCGCCTCCTCCGGGATCTCCTCCCGGTCCAGGGCCCGCGAACACGTGCCTGCCGTCGTCCTCGCGTCGGCTCACTCGACCCAGTCGAAGGTGCGCGTGACGGCCTTCTTCCACATCCGGTACTCGCGCTCGACCGTGTCGGCGTCGGCGTCCGGGGTCCATTCCTTGTCCTTGCCCCAGTTCCCTCGGAGGTCGTCGACCGAGCCCCAGAAGCCCGTCGCGAGACCGGCAGCGTAGGCGGCGCCGAGCGACGTCGTCTCCGCCACGGTCGGCCGGATCACGGGCACCTGCAGCACGTCGGCCTGGAACTGCATCAGCGTGTCATTGAACACCATGCCACCGTCGACCTTCAGCGACTGCAGGTCGACGCCCGAGTCGGCGTTCATCGCGTCGCCGACCTCGCGGGTCTGCCACGCCGTCGCCTCGAGCACCGCCCGTGCGATGTGGCCCTTGTTCACGTACCGCGTGAGGCCTGCGATCACGCCGCGGGCGTCGGACCTCCAGTAGGGCGCGAACAGACCCGAGAACGCCGGCACGAAGTAGACGCCACCGTTGTCCTCGACGGTGTTGGCGAGCGCCTCGACCTCGGCCGAGCTCGTGATCATGCCGAGGTTGTCGCGCAGCCACTGCACGAGCGCGCCGGTGATCGCGATCGAGCCCTCGAGCATGTAGGTCGCATCGGCGTCGCCGATCTTGTAGCCGACGCCGGTGATGAGGCCGCTCTTCGACGGCACGATCTCGTTGCCCGTGTTGAGCAGCATGAAGTTGCCGGTCCCGTAGGTGTTCTTCGCCTCGCCGACGTCGAAGCACGTCTGCCCGAACAACGCGGCCTGCTGGTCGCCGAGGTCGCCCGCGACCGGGATGCCATCGAGGGCGCCCGTCGCGTTGCCGTAGACCTCGCTCGACGCCCTGACCGCCGGCAGCATCGATCGCGGAACGCCGATCGCGTCGCAGTTCCCGTCGTCCCAGTCGAGGGTCTCGAGGTTCATGAGCATCGTGCGACTGGCGTTCGTGACGTCGGTGACGTGCGCGCCGCCGTTCGTTCCCCCGGTGAGGTTCCAGATCACCCACGTGTCGATGTTGCCGAACGCGAGGTTGTCGACGTTGTCACGGGCCCCGTCGACGTTCTCGAGGATCCAGCGCACCTTCGGCCCCGAGAAGTACGTCGCGATCGGGAGGCCCGTCGACCCGCGGAACCGGTCCTGCCCGCCGTCTCGCGACAGCTCGTCGCAGATCTTGTCGGTGCGGGTGTCCTGCCAGACGATCGCGTTCGAAACGGGCTGGCCCGTCGTCTTGTCCCAGACGACCGTCGTCTCGCGCTGGTTCGTCACGCCGACGGCGGCGAGGTCGCTCGCCGAGATCCCGGCGTTCTTCAGCCCTCCCTGAATCACCTCCTGCGTGCGTGACCAGATCTCCATCGGGTCGTGCTCGACCCAGCCGGGCTTCGGGAAGATCTGCTCGTGTTCCTTCTGTGCGATGCCCTTCACGTTGCCGCCATGGTCGAAGACCATGAAGCGCGTGCTGGTCGTCCCCTGGTCGATGGCGCCTACGAAGTCAGCCATGTCGGGGAAGCACCTCCTCCTTCTCGTCGGTGATCCATCAACCCCACGTGCGCGCGACCGTCCGCAGGAACAGCGCGGACGACGTCGCGCCCGGGTCCTGGTGCCCCGCGCTCCGCTCGCCCAGGTAGCTCGCGCGGCCCTTCCGCGCGACGAGCGGGATCGTCGCCTTCATCCCCTCCTCCGCGGCGTCGGCCGAGCGTCGGAGCGCATCGCCGAACGACGCTCCCTCGTCGACCGCCGCTGCGAGGGCGTCGCGGGCCGGCACGAGGGCATCGATCATGGTCTTGTCCTCGAGCTCGGCCTTGCCTCGGGCGATCACGCCGTCGACCGCCGCCGAGAGCATCTCGACCCAGTCGGCCGGCTCGAGCGCGTCCTTCCCCGCGCTCTTCGTTCCGAGCTGCAGGAACAGCGTCCCGTAGAGGGGACCGCCGGCGCCGCCCACGGTCGACACGAGCTTCATGCCGACCGCCTTGAACATCGCGCCGATGTCGCCGCCGTTCGCTCCCTCGGTCGTCGCGAGACCCTCGACGACCTCGAGTGCGGCCTGCATCCCACGGTTCATGTTGATCCCGTGGTCGGCGTCGCCGATCGCCGAGTCGAGCTCGGTCAGGTACTCCTTCTGCTCGGCCACGGCCGCGGCGAACGCGCGCACGAGCTCGGCCGCCTCGTCGTAGCTGACGCTCAACCGTCACCTCCTCCGTCAGGCAGGAGCAGGCGGCGGGCGGCGGATGCGCCCACCGCCGTCCCGTCCGGGTCAGACGCCGCGCCGCAGCGCGGGTGTATGCACCGGCGCATCCCAGAGCTGCGTCAGCTCGTCGTCGAGCTTCAGCAGCGTGATCGAGCAGCCCTGCATCTCGAGCGACGTGATGTAGGACCCGATCAGGTTCCGCGTGATCTCGACGCCACGGCCTCCGAGGTAGCGCTGGAGCTCGTCGAACACGAGGTACAGCTCGATCAACGGCGTGCCGCCCATCCCGTTCACGAACGCGAGCACCTTGTCGCCCGAGTTGTAGGGGATGTCGTCGACGATCGTGGACGCCATCATCTCGACGATCTCGCTCGCGGGCTTCACCTTCATGCGCTCGCGACCGGGCTCGCCGTGGATCCCGATGCCGATCTCCATCTCGTCGTCGCCGAGCTCGAAGGTCGGCTTGCCGGCGGCCGGCACGGTGCACGAGGTGAGCGCCATGCCCATCGAGCGCCCCCACTCGTTCACCTTGCGGCAGATGTCGGCGACCTGCTTCAGTTCGCGGCCCTGCTCGGCGGCCGCGCCGCCGATCTTCTCCATCAGGACCGTCGTGCCGACGCCTCGGCGTCCGGCGGTGTACAGCGAGTCCTGCACGGCCACGTCGTCGTCGACGAGCACGGACTCGACGTCGATCCCTTCGCTGCGGCAGAGGTCCGCCGCCATCTCGAAGTTCATGACGTCGCCCGTGTAGTTCTTGACGATGTGGACCACGCCGGCGCCGCCGTTCACGGCCTTCGTCGCGGCTTCCATCTGGTCGGGCGTCGGTGAGGTGAAGACCTCACCGGGACACGCCGCGTCGAGCATGCCCTTGCCGACGAACCCACCGTGCATCGGCTCGTGGCCGGAGCCGCCGCCCGACACCAGCGCGACCTTGCCCTGGACCGGCGCGTCGGCTCGCACGACGTAGTGCGGATCGATGTTGACCGTGATCAGGTCGGGATGCGCGGCCGCCATGCCGCGCAGCGACTCCCTGACCACGTTCTCCGGGTCGTTGATGAGCTTCTTCATGTCGCTCCTCCCTTCCGGGCTCCGTCGCCCGGGCTCCGTCGCGTGGTCCGCACGCGGACGGGGGTCATCCGAGCGGAGCGAAGATCGCGTTGCCGAGCAGGGCGCCGATGATCCCTCCGATCACGGGACCGACGACCGGGACCCAGCTGTATCCCCAATCGGAGTCGCCTTTGCCTGCGATCGGAAGCACGAAGTGGGCGATCCGGGGTCCGAGGTCGCGGGCCGGGTTGATCGCGTATCCGGTCGGGCCCCCGAGCGACAGACCGATGCCCCACACCAAGAAGCCGACGAGGACCGGACCCAGGCCAGCGGACAGGTCGGGCGTTTCGGAGCCGCCGACCGTGAAGATGGCGTACACGCCGAAGACGAGGGCGAACGTCCCGATGATCTCGGTCACGATGTTCATCGGGGTGTTCCGGATCGCCGGACCCGTCGAGTAGACCGCCAGCTTCAGTCCTGGGTCCTCGGTTTCGCTCCAGTGCGGGAAGTACGCGAGCCACACCAGGACCGCGCCGATGAATGCGCCGATGAACTGCCCGCCGAGGTACTGCGGTACGTCGCCCCAGTCGAGGTCGCCCGCGGCGGCGAAGCCGATCGTCACCGCGGGGTTGATGTGAGCTCCGCTGTACGTGGCCGCGAAGACGCCGACCATCACGGCGAGCGCCCATCCGGTCGTGATGACGATCCAACCGCCGTTCTGAGACTTCGAGCGGTTGAGCAGCACACCGGCGACGACACCGTCTCCGAACAGGATGAGCAACATGGTGCCCACCAGCTCGGACAAGAAGATATTGTCCATCCCACCCCTCCTTCTCCGCCAACCCGGCGCTTCGTCGTAGCGGAACGCGTCGGGTACCGAACCGCAACCCTGTGGAAAAGCTCCGAAGGCCTGATATCGCCGTATGTTGTTCGGCATGGCCGAACGCTGTCGACGCGGAACGTACGTCGGTCAGGGGATTTGACACTCCGCGCGGAAGGGACGGAAGGTTGCCGAACCGTGGGAACGAGGACGCGCTCAGGCGGCATCCGTCCCGATCGTGCCGCCGCGACCTTCGACGCCGCAACGGTGAGACGGTGGATCACGGCGTCGGCTGCCGCGATCGCCGTGAACCGGGATACCCTCACGCAGCTCGACGCGGCGATCGGGGACGCGGACCACGGCGTCAACATGGACCGCGGCTTCCAAGCGGCCGTCGCCCCGCTCGCGACGTCGGACGGCGCGCCGCCGGGAGAGCTGCTCCGCCAGGTCGGCGCGACGCTGATGTTCCGCGTCGGCGGCGCCGCAGGCCCCCTGTACGGAACGGCGTTCCGCGAGATCGGGTCGCTCCTCGGCGACGCGCCCGTGTTCGGTCCGGCGGAGCTCCTCGCCGCGCTCCGGGCGGGGCTCGACGGGGTGCGGTCGCTCGGTGCCGCCGTCGAGGGCGACAAGACGATGGTCGACGCGTGGCTGCCGGCGATCGGGGCGCTCGACGCGAACCTCGGACGCGTCCCGGCGGCCGACGCCTTCCGCGCGATGCGCGAGGCCGCCGAGGCGGGCGCGGTCGCGACCACGCCGATGCAGGCGCGGAAGGGTCGCGCGTCGTACCTGGGACCGCGCAGCGTCGGCCACCAGGATCCGGGGGCGACCTCGTCGGCGATCGTGTTCGGCGCGCTCGAACGAGCCGTCGCCTCGCCGTAAGGGTTCGCCACGGAGGCCGCGCGTGACGACGCCGGCGCGCCGCGGCACGATCCAGTCGGTCGACCGGGCGGCGCGGATCCTCAAGGCGCTGTCGGCCGGCACCGCTCACCTCGGCGTCACCGAGCTCGCCCAGCGCCTCCACATCGCGAAGGCGACCGTCCACGGGCTCCTGCGCACGCTCGAGCGTCAGGAGCTCGTCGAACAGGATCCCGAGTCGGCGAAGTACCGCCTCGGCCCGGCGATGTTGCTCCTCGGGAACGCGTACCTCGACAACCACGAGCTGCGTTCGCGGTCGTTCATCTGGGCCGACTCACTGGCGAACCGCGTCGGCGAGGCCGTGCGCGTCGGCGTCCTGCACGGACGGAGCGTGCTGATCGTGCACCACGTGTTCCGGCCCGACGGGTCGGTGCAGATCCTCGAGGTCGGAGCGTCGATCCCGTGGCACGCCTGCGCGCTCGGGAAGGCGATCGCGGCGCAGCTCGAGCCGGATCGCCGGCGATCGATCCTCGCCGGACCGATGCCGCGTCTCACCGGGCGGACGATCGCCGACCCGCACGAGATGTCGGAGGTGCTCGACGCCATCGGGGAGCGTGGCGTGGCGGTCGAGGATCAGGAGGCGATCGTCGGGGAGGCCGAGGTCGCGGCCGCGATCGTGGACCACCACGGGCATCCCGTCGGCGCGATCGGCGTCGCGGGGCCGGCGGAGCGTCTGCTCGCCGAGGCGCGCGCCGAGGCGATCGCGCTCGCGGTACGAGACGTCGCCCGTGGGCTCTCCCGTGACATGGGCGCCCGACGCATCGCGCACCCTTGATCCTCGCCGCGGACGACCCACGAGACGCTCAGGCGTCGTCTGGGACCATGCACCCATGGCATTCGACCTCCACACGCACTCGACGTTCTCCGACGGCACCCAGACACCGACGGAGAACGTCCGGATGGCGCTCGATCGCGGGCTCGGCGGCATCGCCGTGACGGACCACGACACGACCGACGGACTCGACGAAGCGATCGGGGCCGCCGACGGCACGGATCTGGCGATCGTGCCCGGCATCGAGTTCTCCGCCGAGTACGACGGCGCGTCCCTCCACGTGCTCGCCTACTGGATGGACCCCCAGGACGGGCCGCTGCGGGACGAGCTCACACGCCTGACGGACACGCGGTTCCGTCGGGGGGAGATGATGGTCGAGAAGCTCCAGGAGCTCGGGTACGACCTGTCGTTCGAGCGGGTGCGCGCGATCGCGGGCGACGACCTGATCGCCCGCCCGCACGTGGCGCAGGCCATGGTCGAGGCCGGCATCGTGGAGACCGAGAAGGAAGCGTTCGATCGCTTCATCTCCGACGGCGGCATCGCGTACGTGCCGAAGCATGCCCTGCACCCGCTCGACGCGTTGCGGTTGATCCAGGGCGCGGGCGGCGCGTGCGTGCTGGCCCATCCGGGCATGTGGAAGGGTGAGGGCGCGGTTCCCGACGTGTTGATCGAGTCGATGGCCGACGGCGGCATGGCAGGCCTCGAGGTCGCTCATCCCGACCACGACGAGACGCAGCG
This sequence comes from Actinomycetota bacterium, assembly GCA_035463115.1. GTDB lineage: Bacteria > Actinomycetota > UBA4738 > UBA4738 > HRBIN12 > BPGL01. The sequence continues at coordinate 10,314 of DATHTO010000117.1, forward strand.
CGCCCACTACGCGGACCTCGCGGCGCGGCTCGGGCTGGTTCCGACGGGTTCGAGCGATTGCCACGGCGCTCGGTACGGCTTCCGCCTGGGATGCGAGACCACCCCCGAGGAGCTCGTCGACGAGCTCCATCGGCGCCGACCCGCGGCCTGAGCACGGTCGGCCCGGCGCGGCGATACTGCCGCCCATGAGGGTCGAGCGGCTCGACGACGCGGCGGATGCCCGGCTGCACGACTTCACGAACCTCCGGGACGTCGAGATGCGGTCGGCGCGCGAGCCCGCCGAAGGCATGTTCCTCGCCGAAGGCGAGAAGACGATGCGCCGAGCGCTCGACGCCGGATACGAGCTCCGGGCCGTCGTGTGCACCGAGCGGTGGCTCGGCTCGCTCGAGCGCTTCGTTCCCGATCCCGACGCCGTGGCGTTCGTCGTCAACGACGAGGTCCTGACGCGGACGACGGGGTTCCCGGTGCACCGAGGCGCCATCGCGTCGTTCGCGCGACGTCCGCTGCCGGATCCCCAGGAGTTGCTCGACGGGGCGCGGCGGGCCGTCGTGCTCGAGGACGTCCAGGATCACACGAACGTCGGCGCGATCTTCCGATCCGCGGCCGCCCTCGGCGTCGACGCGGTGCTGCTCACGCCGCGGACCGCCGACCCGCTGTACCGGCGCGCGACCCGGACGTCGATGGGCGCCGTCTTCGTGGTGCCGTGGACGCGGATCGACTGGCACGCGGGACCGCGGACGGTGCGCGAGGCCGGCTTCACGATCGCGGCGCTGACGCCCGCGGCCGACGCCGCCTCGCTCCGCGACGTGGACGCGGGCCGACACCGGCGCCTCGCCCTCGTCCTCGGCAACGAGGGCGACGGCCTGTCGGGGCACTACGTCGGGTCGGCGGACCTCCGCGTCCGCATCCCGATGCGCACGGGCGTCGACTCCCTGAACGTCGCGGCCGCGGCGGCGGTGGCGATCTACGCGCTCGCGGTTCCGGAGTGAGCGATCCGCCACGGGGCGTCGACTAGCATGCCCTCGCCGTGGCCTCGATCGAGATGGTGTTCCTCGACATCGGCGGCGTCCTCTACGACGACCGTGTCTACGCCCGCGCGTGGCGCGGCGCGCTGCGCGAAGCGGGTGCCAGCTTCACCGAC
>DATHTO010000118.1:0-4895 GCA_035463115.1 Actinomycetota bacterium
GAGGCAGCATCTACGTTCCGAACGGCAACGCGACCATCAGCACGAACGCGCACGTATACGGCTCGGTGTGGGCGAACGGCTCGGTCACGGTCGACCACTCGCAGGCGCAGATCGACGGCGACGTGAAGGCGTCGACGCTCGGCGTGAGCGTGCCGCGCGGCACCGTGAGCGGGAGCGCGTACTACTGCACAGGCTCAGCGCCAGGCGCAACGGTGGCCGGCAGCAAGATCCTGACGTGTTCGCTCGGGAAGCCCCCGACGTTCGGCTTCCCACTGATCCAGTTCGCACAGAGCGCGTGGGAGGCCGAGGGGTACTACATCTACAACGTCCCGGGGACCGGGGCGACGCAGTGCGACAACGCGCGTAGCTACATCGAGGGCACGACGTCGGGCACGTTCAACAGCGGCGCGGGTGTGCCGACCGGTCATACGGGCGTGGTCGTCCGTGTCTCGGGGACGTGCACGTATACGAACACGAACAACACGAACATCAACATGAGCAAGGATCTCGCACTCGTGACGAACGGCACGATCGACCTCGGGAACAACTCGACGTGGGCCGGCACCGGCGGCACGCGGAAGCTCCACTTCATGAGCCCGTACACGCCGTCGACGCGCAACTGCCCGACCCAGAACGTGACCGTCTCGAACAAGAACACGTTCACGAACGCTGAGGTGTCGGTCTACTCGGTCTGCACGGCGTCGGTCGCGAACAACAACACCTTCAACGGGCAGATCATCGGTTACACCACGTCGATCCAAGGGAACTTCGCCATGAACTACCGGCCGGTACTGATCCCCGGCACCGACGTGGTTGGGTTCGAGCAAGACGTCGCGTACATCCGCGAGGTCGCGAGCTGACCCTCCCGGGTCGCGACGTCGGTCGCCGGTAAGGTCGCGCCGTGGACGACGCGTGGGTGCGTGCGGTCGTGGCCCTGCCGTTCGGTCTCGTGATCGGCAGCTTCATGACGGTCGTCGTCTCCCGCGTGCCCGCTGGGGGGTCGGTCATCCGTCCACGCTCACGATGCCCGTCGTGCGGGACGCCGATCCGGAGCCGGGACAACGTGCCGGTTCTCGGCTGGCTCCTGCTGCGCGGGCGCTGTCGGAACTGCCGTCAACGCATCTCCGCCGTCTATCCCGCGCTCGAGACTGTCACCGCGGCGCTCTTCGTCGCCGCGTTCGTCGTGTTCGACGATCTCTGGGTGGCGGCGCTGATCGCCGCCTTGCTCTCGTTGATGCCAGCCATCACGGTGATCGACATCCAGCACCGGATCATCCCGAACCGCTTGATGTATCCGGCGCTGATCGCGTTCCCCGCGTACGTCCTTGTTGCGTTCGCGGCGGGGGGCGACGTCGATCCGATCCGTGCGGCGCTCGGCCTGGCGATCTTCGGTGGCGGTCTGTTCCTGGTCGCCGCCGTCAGTGGCGGCATGGGCATGGGCGACGTGAAGCTCGCGGCGCTCGAGGGTGTGGCGCTCGGGGCCCTCGGCCTGCGGTACGTCGGTGTCGCGGCGGCCGCCGCGATCCTCCTCGGCGGGCTGGGGGGCATCGTCGCGTTGCTCCTCGGACGCGGCCGCCGGTCGGCGATCCCCTTCGGGCCGTACCTGGCGGCGGGCGCCGTGGTGGCGGCGTTCTGGGGAGGCCCGATCGCCTCCTCGTATCTCGACACGTTCAGCTGAAATCCACGACCTCGCAGACCCTTCGAGGTGTTTGACTTGCCCTGTCGCGTGATGTTCCCTGAGCGAGCTCTGGTCAACGGATGTGCACGACCAGGGTGGATGTGCAGGATGTTGACGATGTGACGTAGCGAAAGGGACAACCCAAGGATGGTTGCCGGCGGTTCGCGCCCGCTCGCAGCGGGCGCCTTCCTCACCGTCGCCGAGGTCGCGGCCGCGATGCGCGTCTCCACGATGACCGTGTATCGGCTCATCAAGACGGGCGAGCTGGCCGCCGTCCGCGTCGGTCACAACTACCGCATCCGCGAGGACGACCTCGAGCGGTACCTCACGGCCAGCTCCGTCCCGACGCGAGCCGATCAGGTGGAGGACGCCTGATGGCGAAGGGCCGCATCGGTCTCGACATCGGCTCGACGGCCGTCCGCGCGGTCGAACTGTCCAGCGGTGGCACGCCGAACGTGCTGCGGGCCGCGCAGGTCGCCCTTCCGGCCGGCGCGGTGGAGAACGGCGAGGTCCGCGATCCCGAGCGCGTCGGCGAGGCGCTGCGTGAGCTCTGGCAGAGCGGCGGGTTCAAGGCGCGGCAGGTCTTCATGGGCGTCGGCAACCAGCGCGTCGTCGTCCGCGAGATCGCGATCCCGTGGCTCCCCGAGAAGGAGCTGCGGGCCTCGCTCGCGTTCCAGGTGCAGGAGTTCATCCCGATGTCGACCGACGAGGCGGTCCTCGACTTCGATCCGCTCGGGGAGTTCGAGCACGAGGACCGACGGATGCTCCGCATGCTGCTCGTCGCCGCCCAGCGCGCGATGGTCGACAACCTCGTCGGCGCGGCACAGGCGGCGAAGCTCGAACCGCTCGGGCTGGACCTGATCCCGTTCGCGCTCGTCCGAGCCGTCGGCAGCGACGACGCCGGCATGGACCTCGACGAGGAGGGCGAGCAAGCGATCATCGACATCGGCGCGCACGTGACGAACATCGTCGTCCACCAGCGCGGCCGGACGAAGTTCGTACGGATCCTCCCGTCGGGCGGCCGCGACGTCACGCTCGCGATCGCGCGCGCCGCGAGCGTCGAGGACGAGATCGCCGAGCGGCTCAAGCGCGGCGAGACGGTGGAGGACGACACCGCTGACGACGACGGGTACGCCGACGAGGACGCCGTTCCGCGAGGGCCGCTGCCGTCGCCGGCCGACGTCCGGAACGTCGCGCTCACCCGCGCCGGCGCCTTCGTCGACGAGATCAGGTCGTCCCTCGAGTTCTACACGGCCCAGTCCCGTGAGGCCCGGATCGGACACGTCCTGGTCACGGGCGGCGGCTCGAAGCTCGAGGGCCTGCTAGAGCTCATGCGCCAACGGATCCCGGTGCCCGTCGACCCGGGACGCGTCTTCGAGCACGTGGGCTCGGAGCTCCACATGTCACCCGAGACGCAGTCCGACGCCGAACCCGGTCTCGCCGTCGCGGTCGGCCTCGCGATCCCTGGGAGGGACCGGTGAGCCAGGTCAACCTCCTGCCTCCCGAGATCCTCGAGGCGCAGCGCTGGCGTCGCACGACCGGTCTGGTGGCGGCCGCGGGAGCCGTGCTGCTCGGGCTGATCTTCCTCTTCTACCTGATGCAGGTCGGCGCCCTCGGCAGCGCTCGCGACGACGTCGAGGCGCAGGAGGCGACCAACCAGCAGCTCCGCGCCCAGATCGCCGATCTCCAGCGCTTCGAGGACCTGCAGGTGCGCGCCCAGGCGAAGCAGGAGCTGCTCGCGGCGGCGTTCCGCGGCGAGGCGTCGTTCTCGGGGCTGCTGATGGACCTGTCGCGCGTGATCCCGTCCGACGCGGCGCTGAACTCGCTCGCCGTGACGATCACGCCTCCGACCGCCGAGGGCGATCCCGCGGTCGATCCCGCCGCGGACCCGGCGGCGCCCGGTTTCGTGGGCGCGATCACGACGGCGGGAGAGGCGCAGGGGTTCGACACGCTCAGCACGTGGCTGACGCGGCTCGAACAGGTGCAGGGCTGGGTGAACCCGTGGATGAGCACGATCGCCCAACGCGACGAAGGCGGAACGATCTACACGTTCGCGTCGGGAGTCGACCTGACGCCCGACGTGCTCACGCAGCGCGGACGCGGAGCTGCCGATGAGGGGTAAGCGCGGACCGCTCCTCGCCGGCGCGGGCGTCGCCCTCCTGGCGCTGCTCCTCCTGTTCTTCCTCGTGCTGCCGAAGATGGGCGAGGTCTCCGAGGCGCGTGCCGAGCTCGAAGAGGCGCGGAACGAGCAACAGACGCTCGAGTCGCAGATCAGCGCGCTCGAGGACGCCCGCGACGCCGCGGGGCAGGCCCGTCAGGTGATCGCCGAGGTCGACCAGCAGATCCCGCCGACCGTGGACCTGCCGGGCTTGATCCTGCTCCTCCAGAACGCGGCGATCGGATCGGGTCTCGAGCTCGTCACGGTGACGCCGGGCACGCCGGCGTTCGACGCCGAGACGGGGGTGTCCGTGATCCCGGTCACCGTGGGCGGAACGGGCGGCTACTTCGACGTCGCGGAGTTCTTCTTCCGCATCGAGACGTTGCCACGGGCGGCGAAGGCGCTCTCGGTCACGCTCGCTCCTGGAGGCGGCGAAGAGGGCGCGACCACCACGACGACGTTCGGATCGCCGGAGCTGACGATGACGGCCAACGTCGAGCTCTACACGAGCGACACGAGCGCGGGGCCCGGCTCGATCCCTGGCCCGACGACCGACGCGCCGCCCGAGGCAGGAGCGTAGCGATGCCGCTGACCGAACGCGACAAGCGCACGTTGAAGCTCGGCGGCATCGTCGTCGGGGTGCTGCTGCTCGGCTTCCTGCTCTTCAACGTGCTCTCGGGAGGAGAGGAAGAGCCGCTGCCCGACGTGGACGTCGTGCCCACCGACGTGGCGACGCCGCCCGACGCGTCGCCGTCGTTGACACCTACGATCGCGCCGACGCAGGTCGCGATCTTCACCGGACGCGACCCGTTCTCGGTCCCGCCGATCCTGTCGCCCGCGGTCACCGGCGGAACGACGTCCCCCGGGACGACGACGTCGCCGGGCACGACCTCCCCGGGAACCACGTCCCCCGGCACCACGTCGCCCGGAACGACCTCGCCGCCTCCGCCGGACGACGGCTCGGGGACCAACCAGGGAGGCGACACGATCGTCCTGCTCGACGTCTTCACCGTGAACGGCGTGCAGCGGGCCCAGGTCGAGGTGAACGGTCAGGTGTAC
>DATHTO010000119.1:0-22708 GCA_035463115.1 Actinomycetota bacterium
GGGGAGACGACCGCGATCGATGTCGGCGAGATACTGATCGGGCGGTTGCACCTTCTGCCACATCGGACCGTTCCGGACGTGGTCGATGCTCTGGAGGCCGTTCATCCAGACGTCGGGGTTCGCGTAGTACTTCCAGCTCACGTTCGCCTCTTCGAGGAGGTCCGGCAGCACCTGGATGTCGATGCACGTCCGGGTGTTCTCCCAGTACTGCGCGATCCGGTACAGCTGGTCGGGGATCTCCTTCGTGATCTCCTCCTCGAGCTGCATGATCGTCCTGATGTCCTTCTTCGTGAGGTCCTCGAGCGGGAACCGCTTCGTGTATTCGAGCGGGTCGTCGCAGTAGTTGCCCTCGGTGTCGGCGTTCGTCTTGTTGTCGACGATGCCGTAGCTCTGTGCCGCCACGGTGTAGAGGTGCTCCGGAAACGTCGGGCCGTACATCGACGTGAAGAACATGTCGGCGAGCACGAAGCGGTCGGCGTAGGCCCAGTACGCCGGCAGCGTCTCGCGGGAGTGCGTCACGTATCCGGCGAGATCGCCACCTTCGCCGATGATGTTGAAGCCGTTCATCTGCCCGCCGTTGATCGCGTAGAGCCCCGAGGCGAACCCGTGCGTGATGTCGTGCGGCATGACGTAGGGGGCCGGCTTCAGCGGAACGTCGGGCCCCGGCACGCATCCGTTCTCGCCGCATCCCAACGTGCCGCCCTTGCGCGCGCCGTTCGCGCCGGGGTAGGTGCCGAAGTAGTGATCGAACGTGCGGTTCTCCTTCACGATGAACACGACGTGCTCGATCGGGTTCTCGCCCGGCACGATCGTGCCGGCGTCGTCCTTCTTCCCACCGCCGCCGCCTTGCCCGTTCCCTCCGCCGTCGACGGGGGTGCGATCGCTCGTGCGCTCCGCGTCCACGGCGCCCGAGGGCCAGAACCGCCACGCGAGCACGACGAGCAGGACGAGGGCCAGGGCGACGCCCATCCGTCGGCGCGCGACCTGCTGGCGCGTGGGACGGCGTCGCCGGGTCGACGCCGGGCGGATGACCGGACCCGGGGGCTGGGACATCCGGGCGAGTCTAGCCGCCGGTTCCGACCCGGGCGAGGGAACGTGCGAGCGCCCGCTCGGCTCGGTTCCGGAGCCGCGACGCGGCCGGGTCGTCGGCGAGGTTCCGGCGCTGAGCGGGGTCCGCAGCGAGGTCGTACAGCTCGGTCGTTCCGTCGTCGTGTCGGATCAGCACCGCCTGCGGGAAGCGGATGCCCTGCCACGCGGGAACGCGGTCGTCGCCGACCCACGAGATCGGGAGCGAGCGGCGCGCCGGTGACCGCCCACCCTCCAGCAGGTCGGTGAGGCTGACCCCATCGCTCCACGACGTATCGGTTCCGGCGAGGTCTGCGATCGTCGGCGCGATGTCGACGTTCCCGACCAGCGCATCCGAGACGCCGCCGCGCGTCCACGGAACGTGCGCGACGAACGGCACGTGGATGCACGTTTCCCACGGACAGATCTTGCCGATCCATCGACGGTCCCCGAAGGAGTAGCCGTTGTCGGAGACCAGGAACCAGACCGTTCGATCGAGATCGCCTCGCGCCGCGACGGCAGCCCACAACGAGCGGAGCCCGTCGTCGACGGCGCGCAGGGTCGCCCGCTCGCGCAGGCGCGCCTCTTCGAGCGAGGTCGCCGTCGCGACGTCGATCCGCGGCAGCGAGCGCAGCCACGCCGGCCCGTCGGTCACGTCGTTCATCGCGGCGAGCGTCCGAGCGCCCGGCGCCGTGACAGGACGCGCGAGGAGCGACGCGTGCCGTGCCGCGGGCTCGGCGGGGGGGTGGGGCGCGCTCGGCGCGACGTAGAGGAAGAACGGCCGTCGCGCCGGCGTCTCGGCGACGAACGAGGCCGCCTGCCGCATCAGCAGGTCGGTCGCGTAGTCCGAGGCGGCAGCGCCGAAGGATCGACGCGTGCCGTCGTCGATGACGTCGTACCCGGTGTAGAGGCTTCCGTCGGAGACGTTGAGCTTCGCGAACCATCGGTCCCAGCCGACGGGCACGAGCGGCCGGCCCTCCCACGGATAGCCGTTCAGGTACTTCCCGACGAGCGCCGTCCGGTAGCCCGCGTCGTGCAGCCACGTCGCGGCGGTCTCGGTCTCGTCGAGCGCGGCCCCGTCGCCGTTCGTCAGCACGCCCGTGTGGGCGGCGAGCGCGCCGGTGAGGATCGTCGCCCGCGACGGACAGCACAGCGGCGTCGTCACCACCGCGTTGGCGAAGGTCGTCCACCCCGGCTCCTCGAGCCGCGCTCGCAACCACGGCATCGCGACGGGTGCGCCACGCATCGAGGCCGCGGACTGATCGTCGGTCACGACGAGGATCACGTTGGGACGGCCGGCCGGGTCGCCGCGCGGCGCCGATGACGCTCCCTGCTCCGGCGGTGACGTTCGCGGCGCAGGCGGAGACGTCGCCGCCGGCGGAGACGTCGGCTCCGCCGCGGCGTCGGCGACCGGTGAGGGCGACGCGTCGCCCGTGCACGCCGGCACCGCCGTCATCAGCGCGGCCACGACCGCCGTTCGCACGATGGCGTCGCCGGACCAGCGGACCCGACGCGCCGCCGGGCCGCGCACCTCAGTCGTCCTTCCGAACCTTCCAGATCTGGTCGTACGGGTAGTCGCGCGACCAGGAGAGCTCCGAGGCGTCGACGTAGGTCGACACGGCATCGGGTTCGGGCCGGAGCTCGATCAGGTCGAGCACCCTGAAGCCGTTCGCGGCGAACAGCCGGATCCACTCGCCGTACGGGAGCTGGAACTCGGTCGTCCGCCAGCCCGGTTCGTCGATCTCGATGGAGTGCATCCCGAAGTACGGCGCCTCGAACCTATGCGAGACGGCGTCACCGCCGCCCATCGCGATCCAGGCGAACGGCGACAGGATCGAGAACAGGAACAGCCCACCCCCGCGCAGGAGACGAGCGACCTCCGGCACCGTCCGGTACGGATCCGCGAAGCTCATCGCACCGTGGTCGCACCACACGAGGTCGAACGACGCATCGCGGAAGGGCGTGCGTTCGGCATCGGCTTGCACGGTCGGAAGCCGAACGCCGGCCTCCTCCATGTTCGCGAGCCCGGCACGCAGCTGCGACAGCGAGACGTCCATGCCGGTGACGTCCGCGCCGAGCTTCGCGAGCTTGATGCCGGATTGGCTGGCTCCGCACCCGTACTCGAGCGCCCGCAGGCCCGTCACGTCGCCGAACGCGCCGACGGTGCGCTCCGGCACGTCCCACACGCCCCACCGCAGCTCGTCGTCGAACCGGTTCAGCTGCGTCCGGTTGTGGTCCTGGTACTCGGCGCTCCGCGATTCCCAGTGCTCGCGGTTCCGGCGCACGTGTGCCGACGTCTCGGTCATCGGTCGAGCCATCCTCCCGCGCGTCCGTGCGACGCCGCCACCACGCCGGCCGCGATCGAGAGCGCGATCTCTTCGGGCGTCCGACCACCCAGGTCGAGCCCGAGCGGCGACCGGACACGCGCGAGCTGGGCGTCGTCGAGCCCTCTGGACCGCAGCTCTTCGACGTACGGCCCGACGTGCCGACGGCTGCCCATCACGCCGACGAACCCCGCCGGTGTCCGCAGCACGCGCTCGAGGAGCTCGGCGAGCCCGGGCGCGTCGTGATCCGTCGCGACCACGACGTCGGCGTCTCCGAGCGTGACAGCGCTCGCATCCCCGATGTCGTCGACCACCTCGTCGAACGCCGCCTGATCCGACGCGCTGACGCGGCCGCGTCGCGGCTCGACGAGCGTCACCCTGAACGACACGTCGGCGAGATGGCGACGGAGGTTCCGGGCGACGTCCGTCGCCGACACCACGAACGCACGACGCGCCGCCGTCGCGGGCGAGAGGTACACCTCGACGTCTCCCAGCTCGTGGTGGAAGGTCCTCGTTCCCGGTCTGCCCTCCGCCGCCACCTCGCCCGCGGCGTCGACCGCGGCGGCGTCGAACTCGGCGCACCCGAGGGTCCCGTGGGCCGCCCCACCGACCTCGATCGTCATCGCGTTCCCGACCTGGCAGGGAGGCGCCCCATGGACCTTCACGGCCGTCGCGTGCACGACCGTCGGCGCCGCCGCCGGGGTCGCCGCGGTCGTCGTCCGTGCCGCGGTCGGAGCGGCCTGGCCACGTGCCGCGGGCGGAGCGTCGTCGCGATGACCGGTCGGATGGGCGCCCGAGTCGCCTCCCAGCAGCTGCACCGCGTGCGGAACGACCCGAAGCACCGCCTCGAGCGACTCGCGCACCCCGGTCGGGCTCCCCGGGAGGTTCACGATCAGCGTGGCCCCGAGGCTTCCGACGACCGCCCGCGACAGCGCCGCCATCGGGGTCGCCGCGAGCCCCGCGGAACGCATCAGCTCCGCGAGGCCCGGCGCCTCACGGTCGATCACCGCCTTCGTGGCCTCGGGCGTGACGTCGCGCGGGCCGAACCCCGTCCCGCCGGTGGTGACGACGAGGGCGTGGTCCGCGGCGAGGCGCCGGAGCGCGTCTTCGATCTCGGAACGCTCATCCGGCACCACCGCGCGGGTCGCGACGTCGAAGCCGGCGTCGCTGAGGAGGGCCTCCGCGAGGGCGCCCGATGCGTCGTCGCGCGTGCCCGCGGTCACACCGTCGGACACCGTGACGACGGCGGCACGCGTCGGAGCCATGTCTCCCATCCTGGCACGCCGTCGAGGTGTCAGACGCCGGTCGGCGCGGGCGCCGTGCCGGTCGCTGGCGCCGTGCCGGTCGCTGGCACCGTGCCGAGCGCGGGCGCCGTGCCCGTGGACGCGGGCACGCTCCCGAGCGCCCGCTCGAACTCGGCGACGACCAGGTCTGCGTACGCAGGGATCCGCGCACGGCCCTTGCGCCGCCTGAAGGCGTGGGCCACGAGCACGCGGGCGCCCTTCCGCTGGAGCCGGGACGTGAGGATGTCGAGCGTCCCGCGGGGTGAGACGTCGCAGGTGCAGAACACCGCCACCGGGCGACCCGCGAGGGGCGGAAGCGCCGCGATGCCCTCGAGCGCGCCGGCGGCGGGTCCGACCCTGAAGAGGAGCAACCCCTGGGTCCACGTTCCGACGACCAGCGCGTCGGCCGCCGCGAGCGTGCCCGCGTCGACCGTACGGATCGGGGCCGCCGTGGCGGCATGGCCGCGTGCGCGGATCACGTCGCGGATCGCTCGCGCGACCGTCAGGGTCGAGCCGCGGCGGGTCTCGTAGAGGACCAGGACGCGCATGCCCTATGGATACCATCTGCGGCAGCGCGTCCGCGCCACGCGGACCGTCGGCCGAGAGGGAGGAAGCGATGGAGTGGCTCGATCAGCTCGCGACGACGTTCGGCGTGGAACCGCTCGGGCCCGACGAGACGAACGACCTCCTCGACGCCGCCCGTGACGTCGCCCACGGCGTCGAACGCAAGATCACGCCGCTGGCGTCCTTCCTGCTCGGCATGCGCGTGGCCGCACAGGTCGCCGACGGGATCCCTCGCGAGCAGGCGCTTCCCGAGACGCTCGCGGAGCTGCGCTCGACGCTCTAGCTGCGGGTACGCTGGTCGCATGACCGACCCCTCCCCGCGCCCGCCCGTCGACGCTCCGCTGGTCGACACGTTCGGGCGCGTCGCCGACGACCTCCGGATCTCCGTCACCGACCGGTGCAACTTCCGATGCACGTACTGCATGCCCGCCGAAGGGCTCACGTGGCTGCCGAAGGAGCAGATCCTCACCTTCGAGGAGCTCACGAGGCTCCTCGCCCTGTTCGTGTCGCTCGGCGTGCGGTCGCTGAAGATCACCGGCGGCGAACCGACGGTGCGGGCGGACCTCCCGACGCTCGTACGGATGTTCCGTGAGGTCGGACCGGAGCTCGACATCTCGATCACCACGAACGGGGTCCTCCTCGATCGGCTCGCCGGGCCGCTCGCCGAGGCGGGCGTCGACCGCGCCACCGTGTCGTGCGATTCGCTCCTGCGCCACCGGTTCGAGGACATGACGCGTCGCGACGCGCTCGAGAAGGTCCTGGCGGGCCTGCGGGCCTCGGAGGCCGCGGGCCTCACGCCGATCAAGATCAACTGCGTGGTGATCGGCGGCACGAACGACGACGAGCTCGTCGACTTCGCACGGTGGTCGCGCGAGACCGGCTACGAGGTCCGCTTCATCGAGTACATGCCGCTCGACGCCGAGCACGCCTGGGAACGGGCTCGCGTCGTTCCGGCGGCGCGGATCCTCGACACGATCGACGAGGCGTATCCGCTCGTCGCCGACGGCGACACGAGCGAACCCGCGACGACGTACCGCTTCGCCGACGGATCACCGGGGCGGATCGGCGTGATCGCGAGCGTGACGGAGCCATTCTGCGACACGTGCAACCGCCTCCGCCTCACCGCCGAAGGGCAGCTCCGGAACTGCCTCTTCGCGCTCGAGGAGACCGACCTCCGCGAACCGCTCCGGAGCGGCGCGACCGACGATGAGCTGATCGCCCTGATCCGCGCCGGGGTGTGGACGAAGTGGTCGGGCCACCGGATCGATCGTCCCGACTTCGTGCAGCCGGCTCGCAGCATGTCGATGATCGGCGGCTGACGCAGCTCCGGCAGCGCAACGACGACGCTCGGAAGTTCCACGCCCCGACGGGGCGACGTCACCCGGCGTTCATCCGGCGGCGAGACGATGAGGACGCCGAGAGGTCGCGCCCCCTCTCCGGCGCGGGGGGCCGGGTTCGCCCGGTCTCCCGCGGACCCCCTTCTGGCGGAGCATGTCGCGAGCACGCCGCGCTGCCGTGAGCGGCCCGCCGCGGACGGGCTCAGCGCCGTGCGAGGTCGTCGAGGATCGCGTCGAGCTCGTCGCTCGGAACCTCACCCGTCGTCGCCGTGACGACGGTGCCGTCGGGCGCCACGTAGTACGTCGTCGGGAAGCTCTGGACGCCCATCCCTCGCAGCAGGGTCTGCGCCTCGTCGTCGACGGCGACCGGGAAGGAGAGCCCTTCGTCGGCCATGTACTCGGGCGGGGTCGGACCGGGTTGCGCGCCGTACGCGGTCGTGATCGTGACGAGCTCGATCCCCGGTCGTTCCTCGACGGCCGCCGACAGGCGGGGCAGCTCGGCCTGGCAATGCGGACACCACGGCGCCCAGATCGCGAGCACCGTCGGCGATCCCTCGACGTCGCTCCAGGCGATCGTCCTCCCGCCCTGGAGCGCCGGCGCCTCGAAGTCCGGGACCTGGTCGCCGGCCGCGAGCATCGGACCGCTCGCACGCTCGATCGAGACCGTTCCGGGAGCCGACGCCGCGAACCCCCCCTCGCCGTCCCCGCCGCCGGAGAAGAACATCGCCGCGAGGACGACCACGGCGACCACGGCCGCGATGGCGATCCACGTGCTCGACGATCGTCGGCCTCCTGAACCCTTCGGCGTCGGTCCCGTCGGGCGCTTGCCTTGCTTCGCTCTCGTTGCGTTCGTCATCGGTACCCCTCGCGGAAGGACGGAGCGGCCGCGGCGCGGCCTCTCAGGGATGTTCGTCGCCGAGACCACCAGGGCTCGGGGTCGAAGGTCCCGCCGTCCCCGGGACCGCGCGCCGATCGGGGTCGAAGGACTCGATCGGCAGCCGCGGGACCGGATCGCCCGGTTCGAACCCGAGCACCTGCGCGTAGAACGAGAGCTCTGCCTCGCGCGCGCGCACGATGGTCTCCGCCCGACGGAACCCGTGCCCCTCGCCCTCGAAGAGGAGGTACGCGTGGGGGACGTTCCGCGCGCGCAGCGCGCCGACGATGATCTCTGCCTGCGATGGCGGCACCACCTCGTCGTCGGTGCCCTGGAGGACGAGCATCGGCGTCGTGAGGCGGTCGACGGAACGGATCGGGCTGCGCTCGCGGTACCGCTCGACGGCCTCCGGGTACGGCCCGATCAGCGTCTGCACGTAGCATGATTCGAACTTGTGCCCGTCACCCGTGGCGAGCGGCTCGAGGTCGGCGATCCCGTAGTAGCTAGCGCCCGCCGCGAACACGTCGGTGAACGTCAGCGCGCAGATCGTCGTGTAGCCTCCCGCGCTTCCGCCGCGGATCAGGAGGCGCTCGGCGTCGGCATCCCCGCGATCGACCAGCGCGCGAGCGGCTGCGACGCAATCTCGGAGGTCGACCACCCCCCAGTTGCCGTTGAGGCGCTCGCGGTAGGCGCGTCCGTAGCCGGTCGACCCTCCGTAGTTCACGTCGACGACGGCGAACCCGCGAGACGTCCAGTACTGGAGCGCGAGCGACAGGATCGGTGACACCGCGCTCGTCGGGCCGCCGTGGCTCATCACGATCAGCGGCGGCCGCTCGCCGGCGGGCGCCTCGTACGACGGATTGGCCGGCGGGTACCACAGGGCGTGCGCGTCGCCGTCGTCGCCCGCGAACGTGAGCGGCCGAGGCTCCGACAGGAACGACGCATCGACGGGCACGTCCGCGCTGCCGCGGAGGACGTCGACCGATCGAGCAGCGACGTCGAGCCAGACGACCTCGTTGGGGGTGGTCGTCGCCCCCGCGATGTACACGATCGCCGTGCCACCGGCGTCGATGCCGGGTCCGTGCTCGTGCGCGTCGTGGGGCACGTCGAGGTCGAGGAGCTCGCCCGTCTCGGGGTCGACGATCGCGAGGTGGGACCGGCCGCCCCGCTCGTACCAGCACACGATCGAGCCGTCGCCGAGGAACGCGAACGATCGCTCGTCGAAGGCCCACTGCGGATATCCGAACTCCGCCTCGGCGGCATGGATCGTGCGGCGCTCACCCGCCCGGACCATCTCGAGGTTCCACCATCCGCTCCGGTCGCTCGCGAACGCGAGGTCGCCGGCGGGGCTCCACGTGGGCTGCCAGATCGACTCACGACCATCGCGCCCGGCGATCCGGCGGACGTCGTCGAAGGAACCGTCGGCCGCGAGCGTCGCCACGAACAGCTCGCAGCCGTCCCACGGCATCCACGGGAGGTCCCACGCGAGGAACGCGACCTGCGAGCCGTCGGGCGAGACACGCGGACCGGCGTAGAAGTCGCGACCACGCGCGACGACGCGCGGCTCGTCGCTCCCGTCGATCGGAACGACGACGATCTCGTTCACGACGTCGGTGTTCCGCTCGCCGTCGTGCCGTTCGCGCACGCCGATCCATCGCGATCCGTCCCCGGTGATGCGACCGTCGGCGAACCGATGCCCGCCTCCGACGTCGGGCGTGATCGGCTCGGCGCTCCCGCCGGGGCTGAGCCGGTACAGACGCTGGTCGGCATCGTTCGAGAACACGACGGTCCCGGACCGCACCGTGTACGCGCCCCCTCCGTACCCGTGCGCACGGGTGCGGACGTCGAACGGCGCCGGCGTCACGTCCTCGGGCGACGTGAACGGATCCGCGCGGACGAGCGTGCTGCGACCGTCGTCGGTGGGTCGACGCTCCACCCAGTACGCCGACCCGTCGTCGAGCCACGGCTCCGACAGGCCGACCGCGGCCGTCGCGAGCATCTGAGCCGAGATCGGAGACGACCACGTGCCGAACGGCGAGACGCGCCGCTCGGAACTCACGCCGGAGGACGGCCGAGCACGACGCGCGTCACCTTCAGGTCGCCGCCCTTCGTGCTCTCGACGTCGCGGAAGCCGCCTCGACGCATCACGCGCTTCACGTCACGGGCGCGGTCCGGATCGGTCTCGATCAGCAGCCAGCCCTTGGGTCGGAGCCACCGCGGCCCCTCGCGCACCGTGCGCTCGACGAGGCCGAGACCGTCGACGCTCCGGTCGGTGAGCGTATGTTCCGGTTCCCACCGGCGGATCTCGTCGGGGAGGTCGTCGAGCTCGCCGGCGGCGACGTACGGCGGATGGATCGTCAACACGTCGACCTTCCCGCAGAGCTTCCCCGGCAGCGCGTCGAACATGTCGCCCTGCACGAAGCGAGCGTGCACGCCCAGCCGCTTCGCGTTCTTCCGCGCGAGCTGCACGGCGTCCGCCGCGACGTCGGCGCCGTACACGGTCGCGTGCGGAACCTCGTTCGCGACCGCGAGAGCGATCGTGCCGAGCCCCGTGGCGAGATCGACGTGGACCGGAGCTTTCCGCCGACGGAGCCGGCGCACCGCCTGTTCGGTGAGGAACTCCGAGGAGTCGCGCGGCACGAAGATGCCGTGCTCCACCTTGAGCTCGAGCCCTCGGAACTCCGTGAACCCTTTGATGTACGGGATCGGCTCCCCGGTGGTGCGCCGCGCGATCAGCCCGCGGAACCGCGACGCCTTCTTGTCGGAAACGTCGTCGCTCGGTTCTGGCTCCTCTCCGCCGCACACGAACGCGAGGAGGTCCTCGGCCTCGATCCGCTCGCGTCCCTTCTGCCAGTGGTCGATCGCCGGCGATGCTTTCAGCTCTCGGATCGCCTCGTCGAGGAGCTTGCGGGCTTTCATCGGCGCGTCATCGTAGCGGGTCGGGTCGTTACACTGCCGTCCCATGGCCGACCCCTCCGCTCGCTCCGACGCCGTCGTCGACGCGCCCGACGGCGCTCCCGACGCGCCGGGGTCCGGAGCGACCGTGGAGCCCGGGGCATCGGCCGATGCTCCCGCGGCGAGCGAAGCCCCGCACGCCGAGGCCGACCGGACCGACGCCTGGTCGACGGACGGCGCGACGAACGGTCGCGCGCCGAGCGTCCACGTGCGCGACGTGCGACTGACCGGCGACCGGCTCGTCGTGCGACCGCCCGGCGCCGGCGAGCGCACGACGAACTCCGGGCTGCTGATCCCCGCCACCGCCGCTCCGGCGCCGAAGCGCCTCACGTGGGCCGACGTCGCCCTGGTCGGACCCGACGTCCGCGTGGCGAAGGTCGGCGACCGCGTGCTCTTCCTCCCGCAGTCGGGGCTCGAGGTGGAGCTCGACGGCGAAGAGCTCGTGCTGCTGCGCGAGCGCGACGTCCAGGCCGTCTCCGCGCCCACCGCGAACGCCGAACGCGTCCCCGGCCAGTACCTGTGACGCGCCGCTCCCGCGGCCGCGTCACACGACGTTCGTCCAGGCGGAACGTCCCCGAGCGTCCGTGACGACCACCCGCACGAACGGAAGATCGTCGACGTCGGGCTCGAACCGTGCGCGAACGATGAGCCCCGCGTCGTTCCGCTCGAGGATGCGCACGCCGTCCTGGCGCGCGCGTTCGCCGGCCGTCACGCCCCAGCCGGTCTCGTAGCGCGAGTGCAGCACCACCGAGCGGCACGGACCGCAGGCGACCTCGACGTGGTCACCGTCGCGACGCACGTCGTGGATCTCGGGGCCCGCGCTGGCGTAGTGGTGGCCGGCGCGCAGCGCCGAGAGCACCGCGTCGGGCGTGCGTTCGGGCGCCCGAACCATCGTCCAGGCGTGGCCGATGTCGAACGCGCCGTAGTGGCTGTCGTCCGTCGCGATCGCCGTGAACGAACGTCCCGCTTCGAGCGCGAGGTCCCAGACGTACGACGAGTCGCCGCGACCGTTCTCGCGCTCCGCCGACGCGTTGAAGAGCTCGAGACCGGTGACGCCGTCGGCGCCGACGACGATCTCGGGTGGGAGGCCGCTCCAGTACGGGTGCGCGATGTAGCACACGCCTCCCTGCGCGGTGATGTACGACGCGGCGGTCGGGTAGTCGGGGAACGTCTTGAACACGTAGTTCTCGATCGGGCCCCAGTGGGAACGGTCGCCGCCCGGATCGTCGGGGAGCTCCTCGATGCCGATCGCGAGGATCTCGCTGTACCGCTCGGCGCCGATCGGATCGACGGCGAGCTCGGCCCCCGTCATCACGAGGAGGTGTCGCGTCGAGGGCATGCGCGTGAGCCGCCAGTGGTCGGTGAAGACGAGCACGTCGAAGCCCGCCCACTCGTGGTACGCGACGTGCTGCGCGGGCTCGAGATGACCGTCGGACCGCGTGCTGTGGTCGTGCAGCGCGACCTTCAACCACTCGCCGTCGGCGTCGAACGCCGATCCTTCCACCTCGCCTCCTCGATCGAGCGTGCGCGCGACGCGGTCGCCGACGCGGCCGGCCGACCTTACCGCGCGGGTGACGAGGGGCGTGAGCCGTCGCCGCGACGTCGGGCGGGCCCGGCGATCCGGCGCGCACCTTCCGCGCGAGCCTGACGAACCACGTCGTCGAACCCGACGGTGCCGCTCGACTCCGGATACAGCTCACGACGATGCTGCGCCACCCAGAGGTACCGGTCCGCATCGGTGAACCCGGGGAACAGCTCGTGCAGGGCCTCCGCGCGGATCAGCTCGACGCCGGGGAGGTAGATGCGGTCGTACCAATCGCCGGCGATGTCCTCGATCGCCAGCACCTCACCGCGCTCGCGCATCAGATGGAAGCCATGGATCTGGATCTGCTCGAGCAGCTCGACGTACCCCTGGGGCCTCGTGAACGCGATCGTGGCCGCGGGCCGGGCGCGTTCGAGTCCGCTCTCCTCCAGGAAGACGCGCTCCTGCTCCGCCATGATGATGCGACCCACGTCCGCGTTCGCCGGCAGCGGATACCGGGTCCGCAGGCGCGTGACGTCGGCGTCGATGTAGTCCACGCCCCGCTGGCGGGCGATCGCGACCCGATGGTGCCCGTCGACGAGGAAGTACCGCCCGTCGACCTCGTAGACCTGGATCGGCGGGAACGATCCCTCGGCGTACAGCTCCTCGACGCGACGCCACCGCGGCTCGCTGTCGCGCCGCTGCGGCAGGAACGTCCGGTCGAAGTCGCTGCTCCGGCTCACCGTCCCGACGATCCGATCGACGGCGATCGGTCGCACACCGAGGTACGTCTGCTCGAACACCCGCAGACGTCGGCTCACCTCGTCGAGCTCGAGCAACGGCTCAGGCGCTCCGCGCCGCAGGACCCGCAGCAATCGACGGTACGCCTCGCGCCGGCGGGCCCGAGGGAAGGTCGAGTGGAAGAACGGATCGGAACGCATCAGACCTCGAGCACGCGGTACGGGATCACGTTCACGACGCGCGTCGAGCCGACACGGCGCTCCGCCGCGACACCCTCGTGCGGATGCACGTGACCGTGGAGGTGCACGCTCGGACGGAGCGCGGCGTAGACGTCGTGGAACGCGTCGAAGCCGACGTGCGCGAGGTCGTCGTCGTCGCCGACGCCGGCGGGCGGCGCATGCGTGACGAGCACGTCGACCGACCGGCCGCGCGGGCGGCGCCACCGGCTCCGTCGCACCAGGGAGCGGACCCGCCTCCGCATCTCGCGCTGGCTGTACTGGTTCGGTCCGTCACGGTACCGGTGCGATCCGCCGAGGCCGGCCAGCCGCAGGCCGACCTCCTCGACGACGACGGCATCGACGTTCGTGCCGCCCCGAGGCCCCGGTGGATCCGCGTCACGGTGCTCCGGCGGCGACGGGGGCCACTCGCCCGATCGGCGTCGACGCAGGTCGGGGTCGTGGTTGCCGGGGACGTAGACGAGAGGCGCGTTCGCGACCGTCATGACGTGCTCGACGTATTCGAACGGCAGATCGCCGCACGCGACCACGAGGTCCGGCCGCAGCCGCGTCGCCGCCGTCCGCAGGCCCTCGTCGACGACGTCGGAGATCGCGAGGAGCCGAACCACGTCACCCCCGCACGAAACTCAACCGGATCGTTCGCTCGACGTTGTCGCCGTTCGGGTCCACGAGCACGATGGACTGCCACGTGCCGAGCGCGAGCGACCCGCCGACGACCGGCACGATCAGCGACGGCGCGACGAACGTCGGGAGCACGTGGTCGCGCCCGTGACCCGGCGAACCGTGCCGATGCACGTACCGGTCGTCGGCGGGCAGCAGGTCGCGCAGGACGGTGTCGAGGTCGGTCTCGGTGCCGCTTCCGGTCTCGAGCAACGCGAGGCCGGCCGTCGCGTGTGGCGCGAACACGTGCAGCAGGCCGTCGCCTCCCACGTCGGTCGCGAACGCCGCCGCCCGGCCGGTGACGTCCGTGACGAGCCGGTCGCCCGTGGACACGCCGAACGTGAGCGTCCTCATCCGTCGGGCACGGGTCTGCGGGTCTTCACGGTCCGACGCTACCCCGCCGGGGCGCTCGCATCCCCTCCTGCCGGGACGTGCCGCCGCGACCGAGCGGAGTGGACGCATATACGTAATCATGTAATCATGCTTCGCATGGGACATCATGAGCACGATGCGCAGCAGCAGCACCTCGAGGCCTGGTTCGCGGGCCGGCTTCCCGACGGGTGGTTCGCGGGTCCTCCCGAGATCACGGCCGATCGGGACGAGATCATCGTCGTGGGCACCCTGGCGGAACCGGAGCTCGCGGCCGACGCCGCACCGGAAGCCAGAGCCGAAGCGCTCGTCGCGAGGATCCAGGGGTTCCGCGAGGACACCCGCCACCAGCGGATGCGCATCGCGTCGGAGGCGGAACGCCGCTTCGGCCGCAAGGTGGCCTGGGGGGCCGTGTGCGGCGACCAGCGTCACCTGTTCACGACGCTCTCGGTCCCGGCGATGACGCGCCTGCGCATGCCCGAACGCCGCGTCCTCGACACGCTCGTCGACGCGGGCGTCGCACGCAGCCGCTCCCACGCGCTCGCCTGGTGCGTCCGCCTCGTCGCCGAACGCCAGGAGGACTGGCTCGCGGACCTCCGCGAGGCGCTGACGCACGTCGAGGACGTGCGAGGACGGGGCCCGAGCGACTGAGGCGGCCCTCGCCTCGAGGGGCATCAGCCGGGCGACGGACGGCGGATCTCGATCACGTTCGACATCACGGTCACGGCGATCACGGGATCGCCGACCGCGAGACCCTCGGGGACGGCCTCGGGTCCGAGGCGCGCCGACAGGGTCGCGCCGTCGTCGGTCCGAGCCACCACGTCGACGTAGGGCATCCCGTGGATCGCGAGCGGGCGCAGGTCGGTCACGGTGGCGGGCCGCTCGTCGAACACGGGACCACGCTACCGCGCCTCCGCCCCGACACCGACGCGGGCGACCGCACCTCACCTGCCGAGATGCGGCGGAACGGCCCCCTCCGCTAGCGTCGGGCCGATGCGGCGGCCCCACCGCAGGTTCAAGGATCACGTCCCCCGTGCCGACCACCGAGGCATGGCTCTGGGGGGAACCAGGCGCGCACGGTGGACGCGTCCGTTCGCCGTGTCGCTGCTCGTGGCCGCCCTCGTGACGCCCGGCGTCGGCGCCACGGCCGCCGCCGCGTCCCGGGATCGGGGCGGAGACGCCGGCACCGGGATCCCGTCGTTCCGCGACGATCGCTCTCGGGTCGCGTACCGGTCGACGATCCGGTGGTCCGACGTCACGAGCGCCGACGGGTGGGCGCGTCAGGCGATCGATCACGTCGCCGGGGTCCGGAACTGGATGCGCGACTTCCGCGCCGCCGCCGACGGGACGATGCGGTTCCGGCCGGACGCCCTCGCGAAGCGCAAGCACGTGGCACGCGCGATCGTCCGCGCGTTCGCGCCCAAGGCCGAGCCCGACCCAGGCGTGTCCTTCCGCGACGTCGACCCGTCGTCGACCTTCTGGCGGTTCGCGAACGTCGCCGTCGCGAGGGGATGGTTCAAGGCCGGCGCCGATGGCGCGTTCCGACCCGACGAGCCGATCACGATGACGG
Organism: Actinomycetota bacterium; assembly: GCA_035463115.1. Lineage (GTDB taxonomy): Bacteria > Actinomycetota > UBA4738 > UBA4738 > HRBIN12 > BPGL01. Next base: position 15,501 of record DATHTO010000119.1, read on the forward strand.
CCCTCCACCGCGCCCTCGTGCTCGCTCGCGGGCTGCGCCCCGCCGTCCGCGGACTGAACGCGATCCGCACGGCCGACGGCACACGCATCCGGGTGCCCAACGCGTTCGCCACGAACGTCCTCGGCATGCGGATGGAGCTGCGGTACCCGAGCAAGTACGAGGACCACGACGTGCTGCCCTGGACCCCGCTCCCCCGGATCCAGGTCGCCTACTCGCTCTGGGTCGCGACGACGGACGTCGACGCCGGACAGGTCGCGTACCTGAACGGCCAGTACGACGACGTGGTCCTCCCGCGGATGGGCGACGGCCGACGCGCGATCGTCGAATGGGGCGTGCGCTTCGCCGGCTTCCCGTACGTCTACGGCGGTGAGTGGGGACTGAAGTCACCCTCGCCGCTGGGCGGCCAGTCGATCCCCGGCTTCGACTGTTCGGGCTTCGCCTGGTGGCTGATGCGCCGGAACGACGGCGGCGCCTGGAAGGTCGCCCCACCACGGCCGTACCGAGGCTGGGCGCTCCCCGAGCGGACGTCCGCCACGATGGCCGGCGCGACGTCGCCGCGCGTGGCGTACGACGACCTCAAGCCCGGCGATCTGATGTTCTACGACGGCAACCGCGACGGCGTCGTCGATCACGTGGACGTCTACGTCGGGAACGGCTGGGCGCTCGACTCGTCGAACACGCCCGCCGGCGTGTCGCTGATGTGGGTGGGCGACGGCTGGTACCGGGACCACTTCAGGTTCGGCCGGCGCATCACGCGCTGAGCGAGAAGGGGCCTGCCCGGAGCCGGAACGGCGTCAGGCCCCGCTCGATCCGATCGCGGCGTCCAGGCGCGAGCGCTCGTCGTCGGTCAGCGCGCGAGCCTTCCGGCGCTCCCGATCGTGGGCCACGATCACCGACTCCGCTTCGGCGCGCACGATGCCGTCGGAGGTGACGATCCGTTCTGCCGTGCGGATGCTCGTCCGGCCGAACCCCGTGCCGCTGCATCGCACGACGACCTCCTCGTCCTCCAGGGAGAGCTCCCGCCGGTAGTCGATCGCGATCCGGACGATCACGAAATCGAAGCGGTCGCCGAGCGCGGCGCGCGTCCATGCATCGCGCGCCTCTTCGAGGTAGGTGAGATAGACGGCGTTGTTGACGTGCCCGTAGTGGTCCACGTCGCGCCATCGGATGTCGATGCGTTCTTCGTGCACGAGGGTCATGACGAGACATCCTGCCACGCAGGACGCGGCCGGACCTCGACACCGCCGGCACTCCCACGGCAGACCCCGGCCGGGACGCGATGCGCGGAGATGCGACCGCCCCGGGCGCGGGCACCCGGGGCGGTCGGCGGAGAGAGAGGGGACTCTCACGGAGCCGTTCGGGCGCTGACGACCGGCGGTTCGGTTCGCGGTGTTGCGATCGTGTGACGGATCAGATGTCGGTCTCGGCGGCCCCCTCGAGCTCGGCGAGCCGGCGGCTGACGGCCGTCTCGGCCGCCTGCGTGCTCGGCCGCGCGCCGGTGACCGCCGCCAGGAACTCCGCGCGCTCGAGGCTCAGGAGCTCGAGCGGGGTGGCGGCGACGACGGTCGCCGTGCGGGGAACGTCGCGGAGGAGGGCGATCTCGCCGACGTACGCGCCGGAACCGAGCCGAGCCACGTCGCGATCGCCGGTCCGCACGATCGCCTCTCCGTCGACGATCACGTAGAAGCGGTCGCCGACGTCCCCTTCAGCCATGACGACCTCGTGCGGACCGACGTGGTGTGGGCGGAGCCGTCGCGCGAGCTGCTCGATCGCGCCCTGTGCGAGCGGCGCGAAGATGTCGATGCTCGAGAGCAGCTGCACGCGCGCCGGGTCGGGAACGTCGGCGCGACGGTCCGCGGCCCGCAGCGTTCGGAGGAGAACGACGCCGATCGCGGGAAGCGCCGCGCCGGCCGCGACGAAGGCCCAGCGCTCGCCCAGGACGACGACGAGCACCGGCACGGCGGCCGACCCCAGCGCCGTGACGACCATCATCAACGCCTCCTGCACGCCGAAGACGCGCGCGAGGATCTCGTCGCGCACCGTGCGTTGCAGCAACGTCCTCGTCGCGACGTCGAAGAACGCCCTGCCGGCGCCGCAGATGGCGAGGAGTCCGACGGCCAGCGCGAGGTGCCTCGCCCCCGCCACCGCGGCGAGCGCGACACCGGTGACGACGAGCCCGACGACGACCGGGGTCGCGAGGCTCCGACGACCGACGAGCGCGACCGTCGCGGCGGCCCCGAGCAGTCCTCCGACCCCGACCGCCGACGCGAGGATGCCCGTCGCCTGCTGGCCCGAGCCGAGGATGTCGATCGCCAACAGGGCGTAGAACACGTCGAGCGCGCCCAGGACGAAGAACTGCGAGGCCGCGAGCACGGTGAGCGATGCCGCGCCGGGCTCGCGTCGTAGCTCGCGGAAGACGTCCATGGTGTCGCGGAGGAGCCTCGGCGGGACGTCGGCGTCGACGTCCGTGATGACGACGTGGACGAGCCGCAGCCGCGAGGCCGCCACCGCTCCGAGCGCGGACGCCGCCGCGAACACCGCCAGCACCGTTCCCGGACCGGCGGCCGCGAGGACCCCCGCGGCGACGATCGGGCCGATGAGCATCCCGAGTCCCTCCGCGGAGCTCGACATCGAGTTCGCGGCCGTGAGTTCCTCAGGCGTATCCGAGAGCTCGGGGAGGATCGCGTGGTGCACCGGTCGCGTCAGCGTCACCGCGCATGCGGCGACGACGGCACAGGCGTAGACCGCGAGCGGCGGCGCGGTCCACAGGGCGATCGCGCACGCCGCGTTCGCGGCCGCTTGCGCCCCGTAGCCGAGAGCGAGCGCTCGGTCGCGGCGCATCCGGTCGCCGAGGACCGAACCGACCGGCGCGACGATCGCCGACGGGATCAGCTGGGCGATCGCGACGACGCTCGCCGTCGTCGCTCCGCCCTGCTCGTACGCGAAGACGACGATCGCGATCCAGACCCCGTATTCCTGTGCGCTGAACGCGAAGAAGGCGCCGAGGACCCGGCGGAGCGAGGCGTTGCGTGACACGGTCCGGTAGACGTGGAACGTCTCGGCGACGCGACCGTGCGCGCGTTCACCCTCCGATGCGACGGACGGACGCGTCACGGAGCTCCTCGCGGCCTCGTTGGGACCGCATCGTGCCTGCCCGCGGCGGATGGGTCAACCGCGTGCTGCGTCCGATGAACGCGGAAGGGGGCCCGCAGGGGCCCCCTTCCGTCGAGCGTGCGGATCGACCTGTGGATCAGAAGTCCATGTCACCGCCGGGCATGCCGCCGCCCGCGGGCATCGCCGGCTGCTTCTCGGGCTTCTCCGCGATGATCGCCTCGGTCGTGAGGAACAGGGCCGCGATGCTGGCCGCGTTCTGCAGCGCCGAGCGCGTGACCTTCGCGGGGTCGACCACGCCGTACTTGATCATGTCGCCGTACTCGCCGGTCGCGGCGTTCAAGCCTTGCCCCTCCGGCAACGCGCGGACCTTCTCGATGATGACGCCGCCCTCGAGACCGGCGTTCAGCGCGATCTGCTTGAGGGGCTCCTCGAGCGCGCGCCGGACGATCGCGGCGCCCGTCGCCTCGTCACCCTCGAGGTCCACCTTGTCGAGCACGCTCTGCGCGTTCAGGAGCGCGACGCCGCCGCCGGGCACGATGCCCTCTTCGACGGCCGCCTTCGTGGACTGCACTGCGTCCTCGATGCGGTGCTTCTTCTCCTTGAGCTCGACCTCGGTCGCCGCGCCGACCTTGATCACGGCGACGCCGCCGGACAGCTTCGCGAGCCGCTCCTGCAGCTTCTCGCGGTCGTAGTCCGAGTCGGTCTTCTCGATCTCGCTCTTGATCTGGTTGATGCGACCCTTGATGTCGGCGTCGTCGCCTCCGCCTTCGACGATCGTCGTCTCGTCCTTCGTGACGACGACCTTCCGCGCGGTGCCGAGCAGGTCGACCGTGGCGTTCTCGAGCTTCAGGCCGACCTCCTCGGAGATCACCTGACCGCCGGTGAGGATCGCGATGTCCTGGAGCATGGCCTTGCGGCGGTCGCCGAAGCCCGGTGCCTTCACCGCGGCGGAACGGAACGTGCCGCGGATCTTGTTCACGACGAGCGTCGCGAGCGCCTCGCCCTCGACGTCCTCGGCCAGGATGACCACCGGCTTGCCGGCCTGCATCACCTTTTCGAGCACCGGCACGAGGTCCTTGACCGCGCTGATCTTCTGGTTCGCGATGAGGATGTACGGGTCCTCGAGGACCGCCTCCATCCGCTCGGGATCGGTCACGAAGTAGGGCGAGATGTAGCCCTTGTCGAAACGCATGCCTTCGGTGAACTCGAGCTCCATCCCGAAGGTGTTCGACTCCTCGACCGTGATCACGCCGTCCTTGCCGACCTTGTCGACCGCGTCGGCGATCTTCTCGCCGATCTCGGGGTCGGCGGCGCTGATCGCGCCGACGTTCGCGATCTCGTCCTTCGCGTCGACGTCCTTCGACTGGTTCTTGATCGACTCGACGGCGAGCTCGACGGCGCGCTCGATGCCACGCTTGAGCGACATCGGGTTCGCTCCGGCGGCCACGTTGCGCAGCCCCTCCTTCACGATGGCCTGCGCGAGCACGGTCGCGGTCGTGGTTCCGTCGCCCGCGACGTCGTCGGTCTTCTTCGCGACCTCCTTCACGAGCTCGGCGCCGACCTTCTCCATCGGATCGTCGAGCTCGATCTCCTTCGCGATCGACACGCCGTCGTTCGTGATCGTGGGGGCGCCCCACTTCTTCTCGAGGACCACGTTGCGGCCCTTCGGGCCGAGCGTGATCTTCACCGCGTTCGCGAGCTGGTCCATGCCTCGCTCGAGCGACCGACGTGCATCCTCGTCGAAGGTGATGAGCTTCGGAGCCATCCCTTCCTCCTCCCTCGCTCTCGCCTCGGCGTCCGGCTGTCGAACCGAGGCTTCCGTTCTGTCTGCCGTCGTGCGACGGCTCCCGACGGCTCTCACATCGGGCCGCCGACTGCTAGCACTCTCAGGTATCGAGTGCTAACGATTGTAGGCACCGTGCCCGAGGCTGGCAAGCCGACCGGCCCGTTGGAGCCGCAGGCGACGGTGGATAGGCTCGCCCCAGCCCGGCCACCCGAAGCGACCGTGATACCCACGAGGGCCGGCGCGAGGAGCGGCGATGTCCGAGGGACCTGCCTGGAAGCGACGGTTCACCGCTCCTCGTTTCGCCGACTTCACGTTCGCTCCTTCGGCTCCGGACAGGTGGGCGGCGGTCACGAACGAGAGCGGGTCGTGGCAGGCATGGTCGTGGGACGGACGCACCGGGCGGCGCGAGCGCGTGTCCACCGAGGGGATCGGCGCCGAGGAGGTCCACCTCACCCCCGCCGGGGACGGTGTCGTGTGGTGGAGGGACGACACGGGCGACGAGCGGGGCCGGTGGATCGTCACGCCGTTCGGAGGCGGCGACGGGCGACCGCTCGCGGACGACGTGCCCGAGGGGTGGACGATGGGTCTGTCGCTCGTCGACGTCGTCGTCGCGCAGGGCCTCGCGACCGACGACGACTACCGCGTGTACCTGTCACGGGACGGCGAACCGTCGCGGGAGCTCTATCGTCACACGCAACCCGCCGGCGTCGGAGCCGAATGGCCACAGGGCGGCGGAGGGCTGTCCGCCGACGCGGCGCACCTGTGCATCCGCCACGCCGAACACGGCGACATCGAGCGGCAAGCGCTCCGCGTCCTCGATGTCGCGACCGGCGCGACGATCGCCGACCTCGACGACGGCGCACGGACGGGCGCCGTGGCGTGGTCTCCGATCGGCGGAGACGCCCGCCTCGCGGGATGGAGCGAGGTCAGCGGCTTCGAGCGTCCGTTCGTGTGGGACGTCCGCAACGACGAGCGGCGCGATCTCGACGTTCCGCTGGACGCGGCGGTGTTCCCCCTCGCGTGGTATCCCACGGGCGACGCGTTGCTCCTCCGGCATGCCGCTCGCGGGTACGACGCGCTGTACCGCTTCGACCTCGGCGACGGACGCCTGACCCAGCTGCTCGATCCCCATGGAACCGTCAACGCCGGGTGGGTCCGGCCAGACGGTGCGGCCTGGGCCTGGATCGAGACGAGCGCCGATCCGCCGCGGATCGTGGACGACCACGGCGAGGAGGTCGCGACGCTCTCCGACGAGCGGCAGCCTGCCGGGCGTCCGTTCCGACCGTTCAGCTTCCGGAACCCCGCCGGCGACGAGATCCACGCGTTCGTGGTGACGCCGGAAGGGCAACCGCCGTTCCCGACGATCCTCTCGGTGCACGGCGGACCGAACTGGCACCACACCGACGCCTTCGACCCCGACGCCCAGGCGTTCGTCGACCACGGCTACGCGGTCGTGCTCGTGAACTACCGGGGCTCGACCGGCTACGGGAGGGCGTTCCGCGACGCCCTGCAGGGCAACATCGGGTTCCCGGAATCCGAAGACGTGAACGCGGCGCTCGATCACCTGATCGCCGACGGGATCGTCGACCCCGACCGGCTCTGTCTCGAAGGCTGGTCGTGGGGCGGATACCAGGCCACGCTCAACGCCGGGCTGCGTCCCGATCGGTGGAAGGCCGTCGTCGCCGGCATCCCCGTCGGCGACTACGTCGCGGCGCACTACGAGTGCGCGCCCGCGCTCCGCGCGTGGGACGTCGCGGTGATGGGCGGCTCACCGATGGACGTCCCCGAGCTCTACGCCGAACGGAACCCCATGACGTACGTCGACCGCGTGCGGGCGCCGATGCTGATGATCGCGGGCGAGCACGACAGCCGATGCCCCCTCGGGCAGGTCATGGTGTACGCGCACGCGCTGAAGGTGCGCGGTCGGCACGTCGACGTGCACACGTATCCCGGCGGCCACCACGCGCTCGCGACCGAGCAGAAGCTCCGGCACATCGAGATGACGATCGCGTTCTTCGACCGGGCACTCGGTGACGCCGCGCCCGCTCGGTCACGCTGAGTCGAATCCCCAGCTCGAGACCTGGTCGATCCGGACGGCGACGATGGTCGTGCCGTCGTCGATCGGCGACGCCGTCGCGTACTGTGGGTACTTGTCGTAGAGGAGCTGCCGGCCGCGGTCCCACTCGTACCCGCGATCGATCAGCAACGCGTCTCCTCGCACGATCACCTGACGGAGCGACGTCCAGTCCTCGTCGTAGTGGTCGACGCAGATCGTCGCGCGGAGGTCGCGGATCAGGTTGCGGACCTT
>DATHTO010000120.1:0-4872 GCA_035463115.1 Actinomycetota bacterium
GTGACGTGGCCGGTCTCGCCCTCCCAGCCCTCATGGGGTTCTGCCAGCACGTAGACCACCTCGAGGTCGAGCCGCTCCCGGAGCCGTTCGAGCTCGTCGCGGAACACCATCCCGTCCCACGTCGCGTCCGCGAACACCAGCGTCAACGGACGTCGGTCCTCACGGTCCGCGAGCGTCCGCAGCATGCTGATCACGGGGGTGATCCCGACGCCACCTGCGACGAAGGCGAACGCGGGCGCCTCGTTCCGGTCGGTCGTGAAGACGCCGTAGGGTCCGTCGACGTACGCCGTCGTGCCCGGCTCGACGTCGGAGATCTCCGAGGTGAAGTCGCCGAGCTCCTTGATCGTCATGCAGATCTCGTCGGGGCGTTCGGCGCTCGACGACAACGAGAACGGATGCTCCTCGACGTCGAACGGCGAGTGCCCGACGATCAGCCACGCGAACTGCCCGGGCTGGAAACGCAACCCTTAGTGACCCTGCGGCCGCAGACGCAGGGTCCACGTGCCGTCGCCTTCGGGGTCGACCGAGGCGACGCGATAGGGACGACGCAGCAGCCGGAACGGCTTCACGAGCCGGACGTACACGAGCAGGCCGACCAACGTGATCGACATGAGCGCCCAGAGGACGCGCTTCCACGGCGTCGAGACGTAGTACCCGACGAGCTCGACGTGCACGAGCGCGAACGTCACAGCGATCACCGCCAAGATCGCGTGGAGGACCCGCCAGGTCTCGTACCGCAGGCCGAGACGGGTCCGCCAGATCGAGGTGCCGATCACGGCTAGGAGCGCGACGAGCCCGACGAGCCCCGCTCGCGCCCGCCACGGCGCCGTGACGGGGTTGAACAGCGCGAACATCGCGGTGTCGCGGATCACGAGGATCGTCGGATGCGCCACGATGAAGACCGTCGCGACGATCGAGATCAATCGGTGGTACTGCAGGACGGCGTCGAGCCCGTACGGACTCGTGACGGGCCGGATCCTGGCCGTGATCGCGAACTGCAGCCCGAGCATGGCGAGCCCCACGAACCCGAGGGCGACGGAGAGGTCCCGCCAGAACCCGCGTCCCGCGGGCGCGTCGATCACGGCGAACACGAGCGGGGCGATCGCGACGAGGGCGTACACCGCGATCCACGCCGCCGACTGCGCTCCCCACGCCGCTCGGCTCCGGCCGGCGTAGATCGAACGGGTCTGAACGGCCGCCATGGCGGCGGCATCCCCGCGCGAGCCGCGGCGCAAACGACGCAGGACGGCTACGCGTGCACGTTGCGCACCAGGTCACGCATCACGTGCGCGTGACCGACGTGCTCGCCGAGATGTGCCGTCGCGTGGAGCAACGCCCACGCCGCGCTCCGCGGCTGCGGCTCGGATGTCCAGATCGCGACGTGCTCGCGCGCAGGATCGAAGGTCCCCGCGCCGTCGAGCAGCGCGAGGCACTCCCCGATGCGACCTTCGACCCAGGCGGGGAACCCGTCGTCGGCAACGGCGCGGAACTCCGCCGGCCGGTCGCGTTCGGGGATCGGCGCGCCGGTCGCGAGGCTGAGCCACGCACGCGTGCTCTCGAGCGCGTGCGTGACGATCACCGCCATCGGGTTCGTGCCCTCGCCCGCGAGCCGGTCGTTGAGCGCATCCGACGACAAGCCGTCGATCGCGCGGCGGAGCTCGTCGAGGCTCTCGCCGATGTTCGATCGGGCGGCGGCGAGGATCGGGTCCGCCACCGCTCGCTCAGCTGATCTCGATCATCTTCTCGCGCACGGCGTAGACGACCGCCTCCATGCGCGAGTGCAGATGCAGCTTCTCGAGGATGTTCCGGATGTGGTTCTTCACCGTGTTCTCGGAGATGAACAGCTGCTTCGCGATGTCGCGGTTGTTCAGGCCCTGCGCGACGAGGCGCAGCACCTCCATCTCGCGATCGGTGAGGCGCGGCGACGGCATCTGCGGCCGTTCGTCGGCGGTCTTCGAGATCGCCGCGAACTCGGTCAGGAGCTTCGAGGCCATGCTCGGCGAGATCCGGGACTGCCCCGCCCAGACGCTCCGGATCGCGTCGGCGACCTCCTCGATCGGGATCTCCTTCAGCAGGTACCCGCTCGCGCCGGCCTTGATCGCGTCGTAGAGGTCGCCTTCCTCGTCGCTGATCGTCAGCATGAGGATCTTCACGTGCGGGAGGAGCTCCTTGATGTGCGTCGTCGCCTCGATCCCGGAGCGCTTCGGCATCCGCACGTCCATCAGGACGACGTCGGGCATGACCTCCTGCGCCTTGTCGATCGCCTCCTGGCCGTCGGAGGCCTCGCCGACGAGCTCGATGTCGGCCTCCTGCGACAGGACCATCTCGAGCCCGCGACGGAACAGCGCGTGGTCGTCGACCACCATGACCCGGAGCCGTTCGCCGTTGTCGCCGCTCCCGTGCTCCGTCACGTGCGCTCCTTCGGTGTCTAGTCCTTCGGGGCTGCGGCGTATCCTAGTCCACCCCGGTGGAGCGAACGCCGCTTCTTGCCGTGATGATCGCGGATCTGCCGGTCGAGCTTCTGCGCGACGCGATCGAGTGCCGTTGGAACGTCCGGCGCCTCTCCGGCCGCGCGGAACGTCTTCCGCGGGATCCGCAGCGCCGCCTCCACGCGCTTCGTGCCGTCGGGCTTCGGATGGTGCTCGGAGATGAACTCGAGGTCGATCCTCGTCGTGCGAGGCTCGAGCCGTTCGAGCTTCGAGAGCTTGTGGGTCGCCGTGCGTCGGAGGTCGTCGTCGACGTCGACACCGCGGCTCGTGTACGTGAGGTCCATCGTCGTCCCCTCATCGTCCGGATCGGGCCCCCGCTCCGGCTGACCTGGTCTTTGCCCCCACACCCGCCTGCCGGAGCGTTCGCGCGGCCGCCGCGGACGGCGACCGACTCCCGCCCTCTCCCACCGACGTATCGGCGGGGCAGGACTTACATCTAAACCGCGCCATGCTCAGCGACCAACGGTCGCCTTACGTGGGTCGTTTCGCCCGCGGCTGGCGTCGACTACCGGGGAGGTTCCCCGGGCAACCACAGACCCGGGCGAGGGCCCGATCGAGGATAGGCACGGCCCGATGACGCCTGCAAGGCGCGGGCTCGCGGAACCCGTCGCACCGACCGCGCGGCGGTGACGCCGAAGACGTGACCGGCTCCGCCCGCCACGAGCGCCTCGGCGCACGCCGCCAGCGTTGCGCCGGTCGTGAGCACGTCGTCGACGAGGAGCACCCGGAACGGAACCGGTCCTCGCGCCGCGAAGACGCCCCGCATCGCGGCGTGGCGCTCGTCGACCGACCGACGTGCCTGCGGAGCGGTGTTCGTGAGGCGCAGGCTGAGCCGGCGCGCGGGGAGATCGAGCTCGCGCGCGATCGCGCGCGCGAGCGCGCGGGCCTGGTCGAACCCCCGCTCGGCGCGCCTGCGGCGCGCGAGCGGGACCCACGTCACGACGTCGGCGGTCGGCAGATCCATCGTGACGACCGCCGCGGCGAACGCCGACGCGACGTCGCGCCATCCGGAGAACTTCAGGCGGCGGATCGCCGCCTGAACGGGCCCGCTGTACGCGAACGGGGCACGCGCCCCCGCGAGCGGGTCCGGAGGGCAGTTCGCGCACCCGGTCACGGGCTCCGACGACGGATGACCGCATCGGGCGCACCACGGCGGTGCGATCGGCCGGATCTCGGTCGCGCACGAGACGCAGAACGGCCAGCCGCCGTCGCCACACCCCGCGCAGCGGCGCGGGAACAGGACCTCACCGACCGCCACGCGCATCGACGGACCGTACGCGGGCGCACCGACACGGGTGGCACGCTACGGCAGCGCGACGTCCACGGGCCGAGCCCCCTTCACCACGATCGTGAGCCGCTCCGACGCCCGGAGCGCCGGGAAGCCCACGATCGCGCCGGCGCTCGCCTCGTCGTCGTGCTCGACGGCGATCACCGGCAGCGCGAGCCCGTCGGTCTCGAGCCGCACCTGCGGCTCGCGCTCCGCTTCGTACGTGACGCGCACCGCGTCGCCGCCGCACGCCAGCTGGACGAGTCGGACGTCGCCGGCGACCGCGCCGATCGCGACGGTGCCCTTGCGGACCGCCGCCCGCGGCCACGGGATCGCGAACGGCTCGCCCGGACGCATCACGCGCGGCACACCGTCGATCGCGACGTCGCATTCCAGCCGGTACCAGCCCGACGGGAGCTCGGTGATCGGGAACTCGAACGGAACGAACGTGTCGAGCGTCGGCGCGACGTCGAGCACCGACGCGTCGATGTCCATCGCCCGCGCGGGGCCCCCGGACAGGTCGGCGATCCGCGCAGCGTCGAGCCGGAGCTGATGCGGGTCGCCGTCGGCGGCGCGCAGCACGAACGCTCCCTTGATCGACGCCGGGAACCGCTCCAGGTACGCGCGGAACGACAGCGGATCGCTCAGCGCTACGTCCCCTCTTCCCACGAGGAGAGGTACGCCTCCTGCTCGGCCGTCAGGGTGTCGATCTCGACGCCCATCCCGCGGAGCTTCAGGCGGGCGACCTCCTTGTCGATCTCCACCGGCACGGGATAGACCTTCGGCTCGAGCTCGGCGTGGTGCCGGACGACCCACTCGACGCTCAGCGCCTGGTTCGCGAACGACATGTCCATCACGGCGGCGGGGTGCCCTTCGGCGGCAGCCAGGTTCACGAGCCGGCCCTCGCCCAGTAGGTGGATCTTGCGGCCGTCGGCGAACGTGTACTCGTCGACGAACTCGCGCAGACGCCGGACGCCGCCCGATCCGAGCTCGCGGAGCGCGCCCTTGTCGATCTCGACGTCGAAGTGCCCGCTGTTCGCGAGCATCGCGCCGTCCTTCATCAGTTCCATGTGCTCGCGCCGGATCACGGCCTTGTCGCCGGTCACGGTGATGAAG
>DATHTO010000121.1:0-29783 GCA_035463115.1 Actinomycetota bacterium
CTCCTGTCCGGCGAGGAAGCCGCCGAGATGGTGCCGATCATCGATCCGACCGGCGTCACGGCGGTGCTGTTCGACCCACACGAGGGGAACCTCGATCCGAACGGGGCGACCTACGCCTACGCCGACGCGGCGAAGAAGCGCGGCGCCGAGATCGTCCTGCACAACCGGGTCACCGCGATCACGCCGACGGCCGACGGCTGGCGCCTCGACACCGAACACGGCCCGATCGCGTGCGAGCACGTGATCAACGCCGGCGGCCTGTGGGCACGCAGGGTCGGCCGCATGGTCGGCGTCGACCATCCGCTCGTGCCGATGCCGCACCACTTCCTCGTCACCGACGAGATCCCCGAGATCGCGGCGATCGGCGGCGACATGCCGGCCGTGACCGACCTCGAGGGCTTCACGTACCTCCAGAAGGAAGGCAACGGCGTGCTGCTCGGCGTCTACGAGCAGAACCCGCGCCACTGGATGGTCGAGGGCGCGCCGTGGGACTTCGGTCAGACGCTGTTCCCCGAGGAGGTCGACCGGATCGCGCCGGAACTCACGATCGGCTTCAAGCGGTTCCCGGTGCTGCAGGACGTCGGCATCAAGCGGTGGGTGAACGGCGCGTTCACGTTCACGCCCGACGGGAACCCGCTCGTGGGCCCGGTCGCGGGGCTGCCGGGGTACTGGGCGGCGTGCGGCGTGATGGCCGGGTTCTCCCAGGGGGCCGGGATCGGCCTCGCGCTCGCGAACTGGATCGTCGACGGCGACCCCGGCTACGACGTCTTCGGCATGGACGTCGCGCGCTTCGGGCCGTACGCGACGAACGATCGCTACCTGCGCGACACGACGGCGCAGTTCTACGCGCGGCGCTTCGTGATGGCGTATCCGAACGAGGAGCTTCCCGCCGGGCGCCCGCTGAAGTTGACGCCCTGCTACGACGCGTTCGCCGCGCGGAACGCCCGCTTCACCGTCAACTGGGGGCTCGAGGTCCCGATGTACTTCGCACCGACGGCCGACTTCGAGGAGAACGACACCCTCGGCCGCTCGAACGCGGACCCGATCGTCGGCGAGGAGGCCCGAGCCGTCCGGACCGCCGCCGGCGCCTACGAGATCGCGCAGTACGCGCGGTACGAGGTGAGCGGCCCCGGCGCGCACGCGTGGCTCGACCATCTGTTGGCGTCTCGACTCCCGGAGGTCGGGAGGCTCCGGCTCTCACCGATGCTGAACGCGAACGGCCGCCTGATGGGCGACCTGTCGGTCGGCCGCCTGGACGACGATCGCTACTGGCTCACCGGGTCGTACTACCTCCAGGACTGGCACATGCGCTGGTTCCGACAGCACGCGCCCGACGGAGGCGTCGAGATCCGGAACATCACCGACGCGTGCATGGGCTTCTCGGTGAGCGGCCCCGCGTCGCGCGACATCCTCGCGCGGCTCACCCCCGACGACGTCTCGAACGAGGGGTTCCCCTTCCTCGCGATCCGGTCGATCGACGTCGGCAGCGCGCGCGCCGTGGTGGGACGGATCTCGCTCACCGGCGAGCTCGGCTACGAGATCGTCGTGCCGACGAACCAGCATCGGAAGCTCCTCGACGACCTCCTCGCAGCCGGCGCGGACGTCGGGATGCGGCTGATCGGCGACCGCGCGATCGACAGCCTTCGGCTCGAGAAGGGCTACGGGATCTGGTCCGCGGAGTTCCGGCAGGACACGACGCCGGTCGCCGCCGGGCTCGACCGGTACGTCGCGTACGACGTCAAGGACTTCATCGGTGCCGAGGCCGCCCGCCGCGAGCGCGACGATCCGCCCGCGCGCAGGCTCGTGCTGCTCGAGCTCGACGACGGCGACGCCGACGCGTCGCAGGACGACGGGGTCTGGATCGGCGACGAGCTCGTCGGCCTCGTGACGTCGGGCGCCTACGGGCACCACGTCGGCGCGAGCCTCGCGCTCGCGCACGTCGACCAGACCGTGATGGACCGCGGCGACGAGGTGCAGGTCTACGTGATCGGGGAACCTCGCCGCGCGCGGGTCCTTCCTGAGGTTCCGTACGACCCGAAGGGCGCGCGCCTCCGCGAGGTCATCGTCTGAAACCTCGGCCGACGCGCCGGGCTCAGTCGGTGGGGATCTCGCCGGGCCCGGCGGGCGGCGTGTCCTCGAGGCCGCTGTCCGACCCGTCCGTCGGCTCGTCGTCGTCGACGGGCTCCGCGCCGCCGACGCCGTCGGGATCCTGCCAGAACGAAGGCGGTGGTTTGCTCATGCGGCGGCGGTACCCCGCCGGGGCGTGAGCCGAACTTCCGCCGCCGGGACTCCAGAGGGCTTCGCCGGATGCCGCAATAGGATGGGAGAGCGCACCCCCGCGCCTCCCCACATCCATGGCATCCGTCGGAACCCACGCCACCGCGGCGACGCACGCGTCCGCCGATCCCGCGCCTCGGCCGTCACGCCGACGCCGGGCGACGAGGATCCTCGGCGGCGTGGCGCTCCTGTGCGTCGTCGCGGCGGCCTCGATCGCGTTCGCGCTCCAGGTCACGCCGCCGCAGACGGCGCGCGCGCTCGGGCAGACCGTCGAGGTGGGCGCGGCCGCGCCGTCGGCGTCGTGGAGCGGCCCCGGGGAGGTGGTGCTGTTCGGGCAGACCCTCCCCACCGAGATCGACTTCGTGGGACCGGTCCGTCCCAGGCTGGTGCTCACGGACATCAGCGTGAACGAGCAGCTCGCCTCGCTGTTCGGAACGACCCCGCGGCCCGCAGCCGACCGGATCGGCGAGTCGCTCGCGAGCGGCTGGATCCGGTACTTCGCGTGGGAGATCGTCTTCGTCACGTTCGCCGCCGTCGTCCTGCTCGGCGCGATCGCCGGATGGCGTCGGCACGGACCCCGCGAGACGCTGGTCACGATCGCGGCGGGCCTGGCGTTCGTCCAGGTGGTGAACCTCAGCGTGATCATGGTCACCGCGTACACGGCCCCGCGCTTGCTCCGCGACGTCACGAGCGTGGCGTCCCTCGTCGGGCGGACCGAAGGCCGCGCCGTTCCCCGCGCGGAAGGACCTCCGCTCGCGGACGTGCAAGCCCTCGTGCTCGGCGACTCGATCGCGGCCGGCCTCGGCGGTCCGGCCCTTCCGGACGCCACCGAGGCGGACGTGGCGTGCGAGCGGAGCACGATCGCCTTCGCCACGACGATCGCACGCGTGAACGGATGGAACGTCCGGAACCTCGCGTGCAGCGGCGCGACGATCCGCAACGGGATCTTGGGTCGGCAATGGGCCGGCGGGAGGTGGATCGCCCCCCAGGTCGCGGAGGCCCAGCGCGCCGTCGCGCCCGAGGTCGTCGTGGTGAACGTGGGGGCGAACGATCTGAACTGGAGCGTGCTCGTCCACGTGTGCGCCGCGAGCGACGACTGCGACGATCGTGCGCAGACCGCCTACTTCCAGCGAACGCTGAACCGCTTCACGAGCGACTACTTCGAGTTGCTCCGCCACCTCAGCACGTTGCCGGGCGAGCCGCTCGTCGTGATCAACGGGTACTACGCGCCGTTCGACCCCTCGACGGGATGCCTCGAGGATGCCGGCCTCACGAGCGACAAGCTCGACGTGCTGCTCGGGCGCCTGGACGCGCTCAACTCGGTGATCGCGAACGGTGCTCGGACCTTCGGGTAACGGACGGCACGCCCGGACTTCGCCGGTCACGAGCTGTGCACGCAACAGCCGTACGTGCAAGGGCTCGACGACCCGGCACCGCTGCATCCGAACGCGCGCGGACAGCTCGTCCTGGCGCTCGCGGTGGAGCGCGCGATCCTCGCCGCCGAGCCCGCCGACCCTGCCCGTGAGGGCGACGCCGCCGACGGACCCGCGACCGCAGGCGAGGTCGAGGGCTGACCCGCGTCGGTGGCCGGCCGCCGGGGGACCTATCATCGGCGGGGCGATACCGGGTCACGCCCCTTCTGGAGGAGAACACGATGGCGACGCAGGGACGCGGGGCGATCCCGGAGGATCTGCTCTACACCGAAGAGCACGAGTGGGTCCGCGAGGACGGAGGGCTCGTGCGGGTGGGCATCACCGATTTCGCCCAGGACGCCCTCGGCGACGTGGTGTTCGTCACGACGCCCGAGGTCGGCGCCTCGGTCACGGCCGGAACGCCGATGGGCGAGGTCGAATCGACGAAGAGCGTGGCCGACCTCTTCACGCCCGTGACCGGAACGGTCGAGGGGATCAACGAACGCCTCGACGGCGAGCCGGAGCTCGTGAACGCCGATCCCTACGGCGACGGATGGATCGCGCTCATCCGTCCGGCCGACGCCGACTGGAAGGACCGGCTGTTGTCCCCCGACGCCTATCGCGACCAGACGGTCGGCGACGCTGGCTGAACCGTGCGGTTCGCCCCCCACACCGCCGACGACGTCGCCGAGATGCTCGGTCGGATCGGCATCGGCTCGGTCGACGACCTGTTCGATCAGATCCCCGAGGACGTGAGTCTCCGCGACGCGCTCGACCTCCCGGCAGGCGTGAGCGAGCTCGACATCGTGCGCGACATGCGGGCGTTCGCCGGCCGGAACCGTTCCGCCGACGATCTCGTGTGCTTCGCCGGCGGGCAGGCGTACGACCATTACGTCCCGTCGGTCGTGCGGGCGCTGGCGGGTCGTTCGGAGTTCGCGACGTCGTACACGCCGTACCAGTTCGAGCTCGCCCAGGGCGTGCTGCAGGTGCTGTTCGAGTTCCAGTCGTTCGTCTGTGCGCTCACCGAGCTCGACGTCTCGAACGCGTCGCTGTACGACGGCGCGACCGCGCTCTCCGAAGGCGTGAACATCGTGTCGCACAACGATCGCCCCCGCGTGCTGGTCACCGGCGGCGTCGATCCTCGGCTCATCGAGACCCTGCGCACGACGACGGCGCCGACGGATCGCACCGTCGACGTCCTTCCCCTCGCCGCCGACGGCTCGACGACGACGGACGCGGTGGTCGATGACGACGACGTCGGCGCGGTCGTCGTCCAGCACCCGAACCGGTTCGGCATCCTCGAGCCGGTCAGGGAGCTGGCGCAGCGCGCGCATCACGCCGGTGCGTCGCTGGTCCAGGTCTTCGATCCGACGTCGCTCGGCGTCCTCGCGCCCCCGGGGGCGCTGGGCACCGACGTCGCCGTCGCCGAGGGACAGTCGCTCGGCAACGACCTGCACTACGGCGGGCCGTACCTGGGTCTCATCGCCGCGCGCGACGAGCACGTCCGCAAGATGCCCGGGCGGATCGTCGGCGAGACCGTCGACGCCGACGGCGCTCCCGGCTACGTGTTGACGCTGCAAGCGCGCGAGCAACACATCCGTCGTGAGCGCGCGAACTCGAACATCTGCACGAACCAGACCCTGATGGCGATCGCCGCGACGGTGTACCTCGCGTGGCTCGGGCCAGAGGGACTCGTCGAGCTCGGGCACCAGTGCGCGTCGCGAGCCGCGTACGCGGCGTCGGCCCTCACGTCGGTCGACGGCGTGGATCTCCGGTTCCCGGAAGCGCCGTTCTTCAAGGAGTTCGCGCTCCGGCTGCCCGTCGACGCCGCCGGGGTCCGCGACGCCCTGGTGGAGCGCGGGATCGTCGCCGGTGTTCCGGCGCCCGACGTCGACGACCGAACCCTCGTCGTCGCGGTCACGGAACGCCGCACCCGCGGCGAGATCGACGGCTACGCCGAGGCCCTCGCCGAGGTGCTCCGGTGACCGGCGCGGCGATCCGGTCGACCGGACCCGACGGCTTCGCCACGCTGTGGGACCGGTCACGACCCGGACGGCGCGCGTCGACGTTCCCCGTGCTCGACGTTCCGGCGGTCGAGGTCCCGCCCGAGCACGCGCGCGTGGCTCCTCCGGTGATGCCCGAGATCGGCGAGCTCGAGCTGGTCCGCCACTACACCCGCCTCGCGCAGATGAACTACGGGGTCGACACCGGCTTCTACCCCCTCGGCTCGTGCACGATGAAGTACAACCCGAAGGTCGCCGAGACCGTCGCGAGCGACCCGGGCTTCGCACGCGTGCATCCGCTGCAACCGGACGCGACGGTCCAGGGGACCCTCGAGGTGCTGTGGCGCCTCGAGCGCGCGATCTGCGCGATCACCGGCATGCACCGGGCGACGCTGCAGCCGCCGGCGGGCGCCTGCGGCGAGCTCGCCGGCCTCCTCATGATGCGCGCGTTCCACGCCGACCGTGGCGTGCCGCGGTCGAAGGTCCTGATCCCGGATTCCGCGCACGGGACGAACCCCGCTAGCGTCCGACTCGCGGGCTTCGAGGCCGTCTCGGTGAAGTCCGACGAGCGCGGGCTCGTCGACGTCGGCTCGCTGGAGGGACTCCTCGACGACGACGTCGCCGGCCTCATGCTCACGAACCCCAACACCCTCGGGCTGTTCGAGCGGGACATCGAGCGCATCTCCGAACGCGTCCACGACGCAGGCGGACTCCTCTACTACGACGGCGCGAACCTGAACGCGATCCTCGGGCGCTGCCGTCCCGGCGACATGGGGTTCGACATCGTCCACATCAACACGCACAAGACGTTCGCGACGCCGCACGGCGGCGGCGGCCCGGGCGCCGGGCCCGTCGGCGTGGTCGAGCGCCTCGAGCCGTTCCTTCCGGCGCCGGTGCTCACGCAGGCGGACGACGGCTCCTTCGCGTGGGACGCGGACCGACCGAAGAGCGTCGGCCGGCTCCACGGGTTCCACGGGAACGTCGGCGTGTTGCTCCGCGCGTACGCGTACGTCTTCCTCCACGGAGCCGACGGTCTCCGTGAGGTCAGCGGGCTCGCCACGCTGAACGCGAACTACCTCGCGGCGCTCGTCGGCGAAGCGCTGCCGCTCGCCTTCGACGCCGAACGACCGATGCACGAGTTCGTCGCGACCGCGTCGCCGCTCCGACGCGAGACGGGCGTGCGAGCGATGGACCTCGCGAAGCGATTGATCGATCTCGGGTTCCACCCACCGACGGTGTACTTCCCGCTCGTCGTTCAGGAAGCGTTGATGGTCGAGCCGACCGAGACCGAGACGAAGGAGACGCTGGACGCGTTCGCGGCCGCCATGCGACGGGCCGTGAGCGAGGCCTCGACCGAACCGGAGCGTCTCCACGAGGCGCCGACGACCACGCCGGTGCGCAGGCTCGACGAGGCGCGTGCCGCACGCCAGCTGCAGCTGCGATGGACGGCTCCGGCGAGCTGAGGCGCACGCCGCTCGAAGCGGAGCATCTCGCGCGCGGCGCGAAGATGGGGCCGTTCGCGGGGTGGCAGATGCCGATCGAGTACGCCGGCGCGCTCAAGGAGCACGACGCCGTCCGCGAGCGCGTCGGGCTCTTCGACCTGACGCATCTCGGCAAGGTGGAGGTGACCGGACCGGGTGCGCTCGATCTCCTGCAACGCGTCGTGACGAACGACGTCTCGCGCGCGAAGGTCGGCGACGCCCTCTACAACCTGGTGCTGAACGACGGCGGCGGCGTCATCGAGGACCTGATCGTGTATCGCCTCGACGAGGACCGGTACTTCGTGGTGCCCAACGCCGCGAACGCGCAGCGGGTCCTCCAGATCCTCGAGGAGGCGCCGTCGCACGAGCTCGTCCACCTGATGTACCACCAGGACTGGTGCTTCCTCGCCGTCCAAGGGCCGAGGTCGACCGAGGTGATGCGAGGGATCTTCCCGGAGGCGACCGAGCTCTCGTTCATGGAGTGCGTGGAGTCGGTCTTCCGGCGTCGACCGGTGATCGTGACACGGTCCGGGTACACGGGCGAGATCGGGTACGAGTTGTTCACCTTCCAGGACGTCGCGGCGGAGCTCTGGCGCGCGCTCTCGGATGCGATGCGCCCGTTCGACGGACGGCCGTGCGGCCTCGCGGCTCGCGACGTGCTCCGGCTCGAGATGGGATATCCCCTCTACGGCCAGGACCTCTTCGAGTCCGTCACCGCGTTGGAGGCCGGACTGTCGTGGGCGGTGTCGTTCGACAAGGGCGACTTCCGTGGCAGGGCGGCGCTGCTGCGACAGCGCGAGGAGGGTCTCCCGAGCAAGCTCGTCGGCGTGCGGATGCACGAGCGACGGCACATCCCTCGGGCGCACCAACCCGTGTTCGTCGGCGACCAGCTGATCGGGGAGGTGACGAGCGGCACGTACTCGCCCCTCCTTCGGACCGGCATCGGGCTCGCGTTCGTGTGGCCAGAGGACGTCGTGGCGATCGGCGACACGGTCGAGGTCGACATCCGGGGGCGGCGCGGCCCGGCCGCCGTGGTCCGTCCGCCGTTCGTCGAGCGGAGCCCGCGCTGATGACCGATCGCAACGAGGCGGTGATCCGGGAGTTCCGAGCGAACGGCGGGAAGGTCGCGTCGTTCGCGACGCAGCCGCTGCTGCTGCTCACGCACCGAGGCGCGAAGACCGGCGCGGAGCGGACGAACCCGCTCGCGTACTTCCCCGACGGTGAGCGCTACGTGATCGTCGCGTCGAAGGGCGGCGCGCCCTCGAACCCGGACTGGTACCACAACCTGAAAGCGAGCCCGCGCGTCACGATCGAGGTCGGAACGGACCGCTTCGAGGCCGAGGCACGAGAGGCCGAGGGCGCGGAACGGGACCGTCTGTGGGCCATGATCACCGAGCGGAACGGCTGGTTCCAGCGATACGCGGAGCGCACGTCCCGCTCGATCCCGGTCTTCGTGCTGGAACGCGTCGACCCGACCGCGGGCTGAGGGACCCTGTCCGGGCCGGATCCCGCAGCCGGGCCCGTGGGAGGATGCGGCCGACCACGGAGACGGGATCGGGCGATGTGGCGCTTCGAGACACCCGAAGACGAATGGCGCGCCTACCTCGACGGCACGCACTACGAGATCGTCTGGGGCCGTCGCCTGTACCGAGGGATCCCGTGGGCGCCCCGGTGCCAGGTCTGCCTCGCTCCCTTCGGCGGGCCCGGCGGCGTCGTGTTCCGAGCGATCGGCATCCGCCGATGGGACAAGAACCCGAACGTCTGCAACCACTGCATCCGGGCGCTCATCAAGCACGAGGTCATGGGCGCCGAGGCCGAGATCTCGTTCCTCTTCGCCGACGTCCGGCGGTCGAGCGAGCTTGCCCGCCGGATGGACAGCTTGGAGTTCGCCAGGCTGATGCAGCGCTTCTACCGCGTGGCCAACGACGTGCTGCTGGCGAACTCCGCGATCCTCGACAAGTTCGTGGGCGACGAGGCGGTCGGGTTCTTCATGCCGTTCATGACGGGACCCGATCACGCCGGCGCGGCGCTCCGCGCGGCGCGAGAGCTGCTGGACGCGACGGGGCACGGCCGGGACGGCGACGAACCGTGGATCCCGCTCGGCGCCGGCGTGAACACCGGCCGGACGTTCGTCGGCATGGTGTCGAGCGGCTCGGGCAGCGAGTTCACCGCGTTCGGCGATCCGATCAACGTGGCGGCGCATCTCGCCGCGGTGGCCGGTCCAGGCGAGATCCTCACGACCTCCGACACGCTCGACGCGGCACGCCTCGATCCTGACGCGTTCGAACGCCGCGCCGTGTCACTGAAGGGCCATCACGTCGGGGCTTTCGTGCTGCCGGTGTCGTCCGGACGGCCGCCCGCTTCGGCCAAGCGCTGACAGAGGACCCGGATCACGCCCAGCGAGGTCTCCGGTCGTTCACGGAGGATCGCCTCGAACGAGCGGCGGTCGATCGAGAGCGCGCGCACGTCACCGCCCGCGACGAGACCGGCCATCCGAGGGGCGCTGGTGAGCAGCGCCATCTCGCCGACGACGTCGCCCGCCGAGCGGATGGCGAGGACGCGTCCGCCCCCTGGACCTTCCGCGACGACGTCGACCGCTCCGTCGACGATGACGTGCATCACGTCGCCGGGGTCGCCTTGCGTCGCGATCCGCTCGCCCTCGGCGAACACGACCTCCTTCGCGATCGATGCGATCGGCAACAGGTCCGGAGGGGGAAGCTCGGCGAACAGCGGGACCTTCCGCAGGAACAGCACGCGCTCCATCGGCGACAACGTCGTCAGCGTCTCCATCGCTCCTCCTCCGGTGGTGGCGTCCCCTGCCCCCGCGGCCAGCCCGGCGCAGGCTCGGATCCACGGATCGGGGTCGCGGGCGGCTTCGGCGACGGCGTCGGCCGCGGACCGCCGCGTCGCCGTGTCGCGGTCCCACATCGACAGCAGCGGTCGCACGAGCTGACGGTCGGCGACGCTCTCGATCACCTCGAGCGCGTTCGCGCGCTGGAGGCCGTCGCTCGCGACGAGGCTGTCGAGCGCGACCTGCATCTCGGCGCGGCGGCCGAGGAGCCCGGCTGCGCGCAACGCCGCCACGGCGTCACGCTCGGCACGGAACCGGAGCGACGCGCGCAGCAGTTCCGCCGCCGGGTCGCCGTCGGCGGCGATCGACGACGCGAGACGATCGCGCTCGAGCGCCACCTCGACGGTGGCGCCGGCGATCCGTCGGATCGCGTCGCCGTGGGCGTCGGTGGGGAGCCGGTCGAGCGCCGCGAGCGCACCGTCGCGACGTTCGGGCACGTCCAACGAGCCGACGAGCGCCGGAACCGCCGCCTCGCCGATCGTCGTCAGCGCATCGGCCGCGGCGTCGCGAACGAGCCGCGACGGATCGGCCGTCGCCGCCAACGCGGCATCGAGCGCACCCGCCGGATCGATCGACGCCGCCGCGCGTAACGCCTGGGCGCGCACCGCAGGCGCCTCGTCGACGAGCCTCGCGGCGACCACGTCAGCCGATCGCGATCCCGCGACGCGCCCCATCGCGCGCAGCGCGAGGACGCGTTCCTCGACGGCCGGCGCCGCCGCGAGCTCCTCGAGGACGCCGATCGCCGCCTGATCGCCCGAGCGGGCCAGCGCCTCAGCGGCCGCGACGCGCACACGGGGGTCCCGGTCGCGCAGCGCCTCGGTGAGGACGCCCTGTGCCGGATCGTTCCCACCGAGGCCGGCCACCGCGTCGATCGCGTTCGCTCGCACCTCCGCGTCCCGATCGCGCGAAGCCTCGGTGAGCGCCGGCAGCGCAGCCGGATCGCCGAGGTCGCCGAGGGCGACCGCCGCGACCCGACGCACGCGGACATCGTCGTCGTCGAGGCCGGCGAGGGCGACCCGCACGGCCGAGGCGTCGGGCGCGACGACGGGCGTGCGTTCGGTCGGCGAGCCGAACACGCTCGGGCGACCTTCGCGGAGCGCCCGCACGAGCTCGCGAGGGTACTCCCGCCGGACGCCCAGCATCGCGATCGTCAGGAGCACGGCGGCGACGAGCCCGATCACGTACAGCACCCGCGGTGAGAAGGCGTCCTCGCCGACCAGCGCGACGAGACCGGCCAGCACGGTGCCGACCTGCGTGGGTCCGCCGTACAGGTACGCGCGCGTCCGATCGCGCCGGTCCGGCGGCACGGTGTTCACCACGGCCTCCCATGCGCTCGACGCACCGCCCTGCATCCACGTCACCTGGGTGAACCGAGCTGCCGCGAGCACCACGAAGCTCGCGTGCACCGTCAGCGCCCCGAAGGCGACGACGTAGAGCAGCGGGAACACGAGCGCCACGACCGGCACACCGAACCGCGACAGGAGACGGTTCGTCGCGAAGAGCGACACGAGGAACGCCAACCCTGCGGAGACGCCGAAGAACGCGCCGAGGAACCCGGCGAGCTCGTCGGCGTCGGGGTACCGCTCGACCGCGGCGCGCGAGAACGGCAGGTAGAGCGAGAAGAACAGGAGCGAGAACAGCACCGACGCGGCGCTCAACCACCGCAGCAACGCGGAACGGCGCGCTTCGCGGAACCCGTCGAGCAGCCCCGCGTGTTCGCCGGCTGGCCGGTCGACGGAGCGTGCGCGCGTCGGCCCCACGAGGATGCCCGCGAGGACCGTCGCGACCCCGAGCGTGCCGATCCAGACGAGCAGCAGGTTCGGCGTTCCGAGCGACGACGCGAGGGGCTTCGTGACGAGGCCGCCGAGGACCGTTCCGAGGACGGTCCCGGCGCCGATCAGCGGGAAGAACCGCTTCGCCTGCCGGGTGTCGGCGACGATCCCCGCGACGCCCCACACCGTCAGACCGAGCACGAAGTAGCCCGCTCCCTGGAGGAGCCAGAGCGCGTGCGTCACCCAGCCGACGTCGGCGGCGAGCCCGATCCTGCCGAGGAGCGCGAGCGCCGCCACCACGATCGGAACCGCGACCGAGGCCACCGCGCGATCGGTCCGGGCGAGCAACGCGCCGAAGCCGATCGTGATGAAGAACATCGACGCGCCGAGGATCAGGTACATCACCGGGAGCTGGCCGACGCCGTGTCGCGCGAAGAACAGCGCCTCGATCCCGCTCTGGCCGATCATCAGTCCGGCGGCGACGCTGAACGCGATCGCCGTCGCGAGGCCGACCGACCGACCCTCACCGGGCCGCAGCCCGACGATCCGCAGGAGGCGTTCCACGGCGCTCACCCTACGGCCGCCGCCGTCGCGGCGCGCTCAACCGAGTGGCGGCACGCTCACCCCATCAGGGCCGCGATCTTGGTGGTGGTGTTCCAGTTGCGGATCGTCATCGACCGGTACTCGGGCGTGCCGACGATCTTGTTCACGCGGCTCTGCGTCAGCCGGCTCGCCAGGCGGGAGAAGTAGATGACGCCCGTTCCGGCGAACGCCTCGTCGACGCCCTCTCGCAGGCTCACCACACGCATCGCCGTCTTCGCCGAAAGCGGCGGCTTGAGGAAGATCACGTCGTACCGGTGGGCAGACGGGTCCGTGCCGAACCCCGCCGGGGCGCGATCGACGACCGCACGCATCTGCGACCTCGTCCGCAGGACGACGCTCGCCTCGTAGCCGAACGCGCTCGACAGCATCCGTTCGATGCGCTCCGTGAGCGCCGGACCCGACCCCCGGGCGGTGAACAGGACGTTCCCGCTCTGGATGAACGTGGTGACGTCCGCGAAGCCACCATCCTCGAAGCACGCCTTGAGGTCCGCCATCTTGATCAGGTTGTTGCCGCCGACGTTGATGCCCCGCAGCAGGGCCACGTGCGTCGCCATCCGTCGCCACCTCCGTTCCGCACGTCCATCGCGGGAGGCTACGACTCCTCCAGATCGTGCGAGGATCCCGCGGGGAGGAGTGCCCGTGAGCTGGTCGGTCGAGCGCCCGATCCGCCGTCGGATCGGCGTGGGTAGCATGCGGGCATGGGGGAAGCTCGCGCTCCGTCGGGCACGTCGTCGCGACGCCGCACGCTCCGTGACGAGACGATCAAGCACTACCTCGAGACGATCTACTACATCGCACACGAGGAGGACCGCGTCCGTCCGAGCCGGATCGCCGAGTGGATGGCCGTCAGCGCGCCGACCGTGAGCACGACCCTGTCGAGCCTCAAGGAGGACGGCTGGATCGAGCTCGGGGAGGGACGCAGCGTCGTCCTGACGGCCAAGGGCCGGACGACGGCAGAGGAGATCGTGCGGTCGCATCGGCTGCTCGAGCGGTGGCTGACCGACAAGCTCCGCCTCGACTGGGCCGAAGCCGATCTCGAGGCCCAGAACCTCGCTCCGGTCGTCTCGGCGGAGCTCGCGGATCGCCTCGATGCCCACCTCGGGAACCCGACGACGTGTCCGCACGGGAACGTGATCCCCGGCCGCGCCGCGCCGTACGGAACGCTCGTGGCCCTCGCCGATCTCGAGCCCGGACGCTGGTCACGGATCCGACGCATCAGCGAGGTCGCGGAACACGATGCCCCCGACCTGTTGAGCTATCTGTACGACGAAGAGCTCGTCCTGGGAACGCGCGTGCGTGTGGACGGCGACGCGAAGACGTCGGGCGCCGTCAACGTGCACACCGGGAAGCGGTCGGTCGCGCTCGGCATCGAAACGGCACGCAGCATCTGGGTCGAGCCGGAATAGCTTTCGGGACGCGTGGGTGCGGCCCGCGGAACGGTTCGTCACCCTCGGCGATCCGATCACGCCGTCGTTTGCGCCCTTCCCGGGAGGGAAAGCTCGGACCATGGACATCGGCGCGCACACGTGGGTGATCCCTGAAGGCCATCTGCCGCCGGGCAGCGCGCCGGACGACCCCGGCCTGCAGAGCCACGAGACGATGTGCGTCCTGAACGCGTCGGAACGTGACGCGAAGGTCGAGGTCACGATCTACTTCGCCGATCGCGAGCCGGCAGGACCCTTCCGCTTCACCGTGCGAGCTGAACGCACCGCGCACGTCCGTTTCGACGATCTCGACGACCCCGAGCGGCTCCCCCGCGGCACCGACTTCGCATCGGTGATCCGTTCGGACGTTCCGGTCGTCGTGCAGCACACGCGCCTGGACTCCCGCGCGGCGGAGAACGCGCTGATGACGACGATGGCGTTCGCCGCGGACGTCACGTCCGTCGCGTCATGACCGACCACCTCCTCAACGATCTGTGGTGGAAGAACGCCGTCGTCTACTGCCTCGACGTGAAGACCTTCGCGGACAGCGACGGCGACGGCTGGGGGGACTTCGCGGGCCTCACCGATCGCCTCGAGTACCTCGCCGGGATCGGCGTCACGGCGATCTGGCTGCGTCCGTTCCATCCGTCGCCGTTGCTGGACGACGGCTACGACGTCTCGGACTACTTCGGCATCGATCCGAGGGTCGGCGACCATGGGCACTTCGCGGAGATGATCCGCGCCGCCGACCAGCGCGGCATCCGTGTGATCATCGACCTGGTGGTGAACCACACCTCGTGGGCGCATCCGTGGTTCGAGCAGGCGCGCGAGGACCGGTCGTCGAGGTTCCATGACTACTACGTCTGGGCCGATGACGAGCCCGACCCGCGTCCGGACAAGGTCGTCTTCCCTGATGCCGAGAGCTCGATCTGGAGCTACGACGACCTTGCGGACCGTTGGTACGTGCACCACTTCTTCCGCCATCAGCCGGAGCTGAACTTCGCGAACGAAGCGGTGCGCGACGAGGTGCATCGGATCATGGCGTTCTGGCTGCAGCTGGGCGTCTCGGGGTTCCGCCTCGACTCGGTGCCGTATCTGATCGACACGGGGGAGATCCTCGGCACCGGCGAAGAGCGGACGCACGAGTGGCTGCGCGATCTCCGGTCGTTCGCCGTCCGTCGGCGGGGCGACGCCGTCCTGATCGGCGAGGCCGACGTCGAGCTCGGCGATCTCCGGCGGTACTTCGGCGACGCGCGCGGCAACCAGCTGCACATGGTGTTCAACTTCCTCGTGAACCAGTCGATGTTCCTGGCGCTCGCCCGCGAGGACGCCCGCCCATTGGCGTCATGTCTCCGGGCGTTGCCAGGGCTCCCGAGGAGCGGACAGTGGCTGACGTTCGCTCGGAACCACGACGAACTCAACCTCGCGAGGCTGTCGGACGACGAGCGTGCAGAGGTCTTCGCGTCGTTCGCACCCGACGAGCGCGATCGGATCTACGACCGGGGTATCCGTCGGCGCCTGCCCGACATGCTCGACCACGACCGGCGTCGGCTCGAGCTGGTCTACAGCATGGTGTTCGGGATGCCCGGCACACCCGTCCTGCTCCAAGGCGAAGAGATCGCGATGGGCGACGAGGTCAGCCTGCCGGATCGCTTGCCGGTCCGGACGCCGATGCAGTGGTCCGCGGGGCCGAGCGCGGGGTTCTCATCGGCCGATGAGGACCAGCTCGTCCGGCCGCTCACGCGAGGCCCAGGCGGATCGAAGGAGCGGAACGTCGCCGACCAGATCGTCGATCCGGGATCGATGCTCACGTGGATGGCAAGGCTCGCGCACACCCGTCGTCGTTCGACGGAGATCGCCACCGGCTCGTGGGAAGTCCTCGACACCGGGAACGACGCCGTCCTCGCGATCGAGTACGACTGGCGCGACAGCACGCTGCTC
Source organism: Actinomycetota bacterium (assembly GCA_035463115.1). Taxonomy (GTDB): domain Bacteria; phylum Actinomycetota; class UBA4738; order UBA4738; family HRBIN12; genus BPGL01. The sequence continues at coordinate 15,765 of DATHTO010000121.1, forward strand.
ACGCTGCACAACCTCTCGCGCGATCGTGCGCCCGTCGATCTGCCGGAGCGGTGGGGCGACGCGACGTTCGTGTTCGGCGGACCGGAACGCGAACCGCACAGCCACTCGCTCGAGGCCTACGGGTACCGCTGGCTCCGACAGAGCCGCCACCCGACCGGCGCCGGCGGCCCCCCGTGAAGGTCGTTCGACCGACCGTTGACCGACGTACCACTCGTCGTTCGTTCATCACGACCGCAGCGTCGATGCGCCTCGCCGTCGCGCCGGAGTGGACGCGACCGAACAGGCGGTCGGGTGGGCGAACCTACAATGGGCGTCGGCCCTCGTAGCTCAGTGGAGAAGAGCAGCGGTTTCCTAAACCGCGTGTCGCAGGTTCGATTCCTGCCGGGGGCACCATCGCGTGTCGTGTTTCGGGTGATGCCGGACGCGCAGCGACACGGCGTCGCTCAACGGCACCCGCTACGAATGGTCGATCGGGCAGCCCGGGGTCTACGGGAAGCTGTACGCGCGTGCCGGCCGCACGCCTGTGTGTCTCGCGGACTCGAGCCCGACCGTCCGCGTGCCGCGGCCCGACGCTCGCTGACCGCAGCGGCCGCAGGTCATCCTGCGAGCGCCGCCGATCTGATCGGCGTCGGGCCGCGCGATACTCATCGCTTTTTCGTGCACATCTCACGGCGCTCCGGAACATGCGCGTTGCGCCGAAGCGCAGTCTCTCGCTGTTTTTCGGCGACTAGGATGGACGTTCCACGCACGAGGAGCGTTCGATGGAAGCGATCACGGTCGTGTGCGATGTCTGTCGCCGGCCCGCCGCCAAGACGGTACGGATCAGCGTCGATTCGAAGAACCACTTGAAGGACCTGTGCGATGCGCATCTCGCTGAATTGCTGAAGGGCGCGCGGGCGCCACGGCGCGGCCGGCCGCGTGGCTCGTCGCCCGCGAAACGAGGGTCCGCCAAGGCGTCGACGTCGCGGGCGAAGTCGGCGAAGCGGTCGACGCGCAAGACCACCGCGCGCAAGTCCGGAGCGCGGAAGACCGGAGCGCGGAAGCGCACGGCGTCGGCATCGTCCTAGTCGCGGAGAAGCCGGGAAGCAACGTCGCGGGAGCGACGAACAGCGTCACGCGTCGAGGATCCAACGCGCCACCTCGACGTGCTCCCACAACACCTCGTTCTCGATCTCGTCGACGCCCCACGCGAGCGTCTGAGCGAACGCCCAGAGGCGCGCACGCTCGCGATCGAGCTCGAGGTCGTGCACGAGCCGGTCGAGGCGATGCCGTACCCGCTGGGGTCCGCGCCCGAGCTCGTCGCCACGGACGATCGCCGCGATCCCGAACTCGCGCTCGGCGAGCAACGGCTTCGGATCGATCGCGAGCCACGGCTGTCGCGTCGCGCGAAGGATGTTGTCGGCATGCAGGTCCTGGTGTACGAGGACCTGCTCGCCTTGCGTCGCTGGTAGCTCGCCGAACACCTCCAACGCGGCGTCGAGGAGCCGGCGCTCGAACGGCTCTGGGACGTGGCTCCAGACGCGGGGCAGGTAGTCCGCCCACCACGCGACCTCGTCGACGACCGTCGTGAACGGAGCGCCCGCCGGCCGCCACAGGCGACGCGCGACGTCCACGAACGCGTCGAGCGCCTGATCCTCGTCGAGCTCCTTGAGCGACGTTCCGGGATCGCACCGCTCGAGCAAGAACGCCCCTCGCTCGCGGTCGTGTTCGAGCAGCACGACCGCCCCGTCGCCGCTCCAGAAGCGCAGCGCGTCGCCCTCGTACGTGGCCTCACGGTGCGGCCACGCGATCTTCAGCGCGGCCGGTGACCCATCGTCGCGGATGGCACGGAGCACGAGCGACGACGACGCGTAGCCGTACGGCTCACCGAGGGAGAGCCTCCACCGGTCCGCGCACTCCTCGACGATCGAGGGCAGCCGGTCGAGCCACGCCGCGGCGGTCGGGTGCTCGCGCATCCATGCGAGTCCCGGATGCACGTCCACGGCTCAGCGCGAGCGGCGGGCCGGCCGCTCCGTCGTCATCTCCGCCAGCCGCTCGTCGGCTCCATCCGTCGAGCGTAGCCCGGATCCGCGCGCGGGGAGCGGGCGCGCTCGACGCCCGCTCCTCGCGTCCGGTGTCAGCCCTCGAGGAACGACTTCAGCCGCGTGAGCCGCTCCTTCCAGGCCGCCTTCGCGAGCTCGACCTCGTGCGCGCCGTCGAGCCGCTCGTGTTCGATCGCGACGGTGGTCTTGACTCCGTCCTTCTCGACGAACCACACGTGGACGCGCGTCGGGCCGCCGTCCCAGTCGAAGTGCGCCGATCGGGACCGCGTTCCGGAGCGGTACATCATCTTCCCGTCGCTCAACCACTCCGATCGACGCTCGTCGTCGATCACGGCCTCGTACACGGCATGCACCGGCGCCCCGATCGTTCGCGACATCGAGACCGCGTACACGCCGTCGGAACGCTGGTGCTTCACGCGCATGCCGCGGGCACGCTCGTACTGCACGGTGATCGACTGCGTCCACCACATCGGCACGCCCAGGTCGTCGGCGAGGTGTCGCGCGATCTCGATGTGGGTGTGGTTCTTCGCGTCCCATCGATCGAGGATCGCGAACCACTCGTCCCATCCCTTCCCCGTGGCCGCGACCAGCTTCTCCTCGGCGACGCGGCCTGGATCGGGTTCGGCGAGACGAGCGCGTGCTTCTTCGGTGCGGTCGCGCTTGTCGGCGACGTGGGTGCGGGCAGCGGTGTACGACTCGCCGGTCTTCGACATGCGCTCGCGGACGCGACGCTTGAAGGACTTGCTCTCGGTCATGGCTCCAACCTCCGTCCGGCCGCGACCGTGGGACCCACGCTCCTCCAGGGCGCGACCCGAAGGCGTGCCGCTCGTGCGTCCCGAGGACTGGGTCCCCTTTGCCTCGATGAGACCGGCGGCGTGGGCGCCGGAGCCGAGGTTCGGCGTGGGACACGCCGGTCATCCCAAGCTACGGCCTGCGGGGGGGTCGCGCAAGCCACGACGGCGGGATCACCCCGGTCGCGGCTGCTGATCCGGGCCCGTCGACGCGCCCGGGAGGTCGACGACCCGCACGGCGTCGACACCATCGGACCGCATCACCCAAAGGTCCGGGAAGAACGACCCTTGGCGATCGCTCGCGAAGACGATCGTGTCCCCGGTCGGCGCGTAGGCGGGATCGGCGTCGAAATGACCGGAGGTGAGCTGCCGGAGGGGCGTTCCGTCCGCTGCGATCGACATGATCTTCGCGGTCACGGCTCCGGTCACGCGTTCGAACGCGATGAGGCTTCCGTCGGGGGACCAGCTGACCTGGTGGTCGTATCCCGGCGACGACGTGAGCCGCGTCGCGTGATCCGTGGCGAGGTCGATCGTCCACACGTCGCCGACATCACCCAACTCGAACCCGCGCGTGAAGGCGATCGTCGTTCCGTCGGGGGACCACGCCGGCTCGAAGTCGTGGCTCTTCCACCGGGTGAGCCGACGACGACCCCCACCATCGACCGCACGCATCGTCGCGATGTCGGGCGCGCCGGCCCCGTCGAAGAGGGTGAACACGATCCTCCGTCCGTTCGGCGACCACGCCGGATCGCGAGCGTCGACCGCTGACGTCAGTCGGACGGGATCGCTTCCGTCGGCGGCCATCGTCCAGATCGACCCTGAGCCGAACGGCGCCTTCGTACGCCAGAAGGCGATCCGCGCCCCGTCCGGGCTCCACGCCGGCGCGAACTCGTGCCGGAACGGCGTTCGGGTGAGCTGCGTGCGACCGGAGCCGTCGGCGGCGATCACGTAGATGTCGTTCTGCGTGAGGTTCTCGCCCGGAACGGAGGTCTCGTAGGCGAACGCGATGAGCCCGTCGTCGCCGGGGAACGCGGCATCGGCCGAAGGCGGCATGCCGAGCGAAGCCGCGACGATCACGAGCGCAGCGACGGATCTCCGGCGCATGACCCTCCTTCGTCTCCCATCATGCTCCGCGACGACCCGGTCGGCATCTCTGCAGGCCTCCTCTAATTCGCCGCTCCGCTTTCCCGCATCCCGCGGTGTGTCGGCGAAGCGCCCCGGGTATCGCTCGGGGAACGGCACGGACAAGGAGGAGGCACGATGTCGGACGCACCCACTGCCGCGAGGACGTCGTCGAGCACGTCGCGGAACCCCGACGAGCTCGGAGGGATCGCCGAGGCGACGGCCGCCGAGGCGGCGAAGACGCGCGAGACGGCGAACCGCATGGCGGAGCGCGAGCCCAGCGAGGACGTGGGCAAGGAGGTTCGTCAGCTCGCCGGCATGGTCCAGCAGCTGGCGGAGCAGGTGGAGCGGCTCGCGCTCGCCGTCGGCAACCGCTGAAGCCGCCGACGAGCGGCCAGCCGGAGGATCAGCCCCGAAAGAAGAGAGGAGCCCGACGTGGCATCGAAGACGGATCGTCGTGACGACCAGGACATGGGGATCGGCGCCAAGCTCACGCTCGGCGTGGTCCTGTGGAAGTTCGCGAAGGGCCTGGTGAAGCTGGGCGCGATGGCGGGAGCCGCGGTCCTCGGATGGCGGATGGTGAGTCGGATGTTCGACCGCCAGGGCACGACCGACACCGAGACACCGGCCGTCGCCTGAGACGGCGGCTCCCGACTACGGGCGCTTCCGCGCCGCGGGGTCGCGGGCACCGACCCCCGAGGCGAACTCCTCGACGCGGAGCGGACCGCCGGCCGAGGGCTCCAGCGGCGGGGTCCGCTCCCCCTTCCCGTTGCCGATGCCGGTCAGCAGGTCGCAGACGGCGTCGAGGGCGGAACACATCGGCGTCCATCCGAGCTCCTGCTCGGCGCGAGCCGCTGACATCTGGGGGAGGCGCAATCCCATCTCGAGCCATCCGACGGGTGTCGGCTGCAGGTGGGAGCGCCACGACAGCTTCATCACCGCGCGGATCACCGATGCGGGCACGCGGACCGTTCGGGCGCCGATCTCACCGGCGATCCTCCGCAGATCGAGGTCGGGCGGCGCGGCCACGTTGAACGCGCCGCGGGCGTCACCGACGATCGCCCTCCGGTACGCATCCGCCACGTCGTCGGTGTGGACGGCCTGGAACCGTAGACCCGGCACGTCCGGGAGCACCGGCAACACGTCGGGACGGAACACGACGCCGGGCACGAACGGTCCGAGGAAGAAGCGGCGCGCCTCGGACGCCTGACCTTCCTTGAAGATCAGCGCCGGTCGCAGCCGCACGACCCGGATGTCGGGATGCTGCGTCTCGAACCGGTCGAGCATCCGCTCGACGGTCGCCTTGTGGCGTGAGTAGAACGACGTCTCGATCCCGCCGACCGGCCACGACTCGTCGACGTGACGGTCCTTCGGGCCGTCGGTGTACGCGCCGATCGAGGACGCGTACACGAGCGCCGGGACACCCGCTCGCGCGACCGCCTCGAAGAGCCGCCAGCTGCCGTGGACGTTCGTCCGCGCCATCGTCGGTTCGTCGTGCGACGGTTGGATCGCCCACGCGAGGTGCACCACCACGTCGGCGCCACGGAAGATCGAGGCGAGATCGTCCGTCGCGATGTCGGCCGTCCGCCACGTCAGCCGCGACAGCTCCAGGGAGGGGCGGCGGCGGGCGACGCCGACGACCTCCGAGACGGCGGCGTCCATCAGGAGCTTCGGAACGAGGCTCGTTCCGACGTTGCCCGTCGCGCCGACCACCACCACACGCATCAGCCGGAGCCCTCCGCCGACGTCCGCGCGACGCCGACGTCCGCCCGTCTCCGCCACGTCGCCGTAGGCACGGCGGCGGAGTACCCGGCCGGGCCTCGGCGCAACCATCGTCGGCTGGCACAGGGAGGCCGAACGGCCGACAGACGCGGCGTGCCGTGAGGCGTATCGTCGACGCCTTCCCTCGTCGAAGGAGGCGCCGTGGCTCCGGAGATCCGCCTCGTCCTCGTCTCGCTCGCGCTCGTCGCCATCGTCGCGATCGGCGTGTGGGCGGTGCAGACGTTCCGCGTCTGAGTCCGCCGCCGGTCGCCGTCGACGCCGACGCGTCGTCCGGCATCAGCCCGGACCGTGCACGATGCGCACGACCCGGCTCGGCCCGTCGGCCTTGAGCCGTACCTCACGCGCCACGTCGCTGACGGGAAGCACGATCGTCGTTCCCGCCTCCAGATCCTCACCGTCGAGACGTACCCGCCCTTCACGGACGCTCCCGAGGCCACCTTCTCCCGCACCGACCGACAGCGTGACGACGGCGTCGGCGTCCAAGACGGCGTCCGAGACCGCCCGGATGTCGCCATGGACCTCGAGCGGCGATCGTGGACCGACGAGCTCCTTCGTCCGCACGCCGGGCGCCTCGTCGTAGCGCGGCGCGTCGGCATCCTTCAGTACGTGGAAGGCGGTTCGCTCCGGGATCGGGTCGGTCGCGTACACCAGGATGTACGCGCGTGTGTCGACGTCGCCGTGGTTCCATTCGGAATGCACCATCCCGCGGCGACCCTCCACGAACTGACCGACGTCGCCCGTGTCCATGTGGCCGGTGATGCCGTTCATCGCGTCGTCGTGATCGAGCTCACCCGCTTCGATGTAGAACAGCCGCTCGTTCCACCGGTGCGGGTGATGGCCGATGCCGAGGCCGGCCTCGACCGTCGAGTCGTGCACGGTGAGGATCGGGCCGGACGCCTTCGTCTCGGCGAACGGACCGATCGACTCGAGCGCCACGAGACCCGGCATCCCGAAGGAACCTTCGTCCAGCCGCACGTGTTCGTGGGGGCGGAGGATGCGATAGCTCGTCTCGGTCGCCACACGTCCACGATGCCAGAGACGTCTGCCCCGGTCATGTGGAGGGCAGGCGTGCCGTCGTGATGCGCCGATTCGGTGCGGCGGCGGTCGCGGTCGCCCTCGTGGCGGCATGTTCGCGAGCGTCATCCGGCGAGACCCCGCTCCCCACGGCGTCGGCGTCGGCTCCCGTCGCTCGGCCGAGCACGCCGGCAGCGGTGACCGGCGTCCCGTCGGCAGCGACCGGCGTCCCCTCGGCGCAGGTGCCGCCTGCCGGCGGCGGCGGCGGCGGCGGCGGCGACCCGACGATCGCGCGGGTCGGCCCCGCGATCGACGTGCGTCCGGCCGAGGCGCCGTGGACACGGGCTCTCGACCGGATCGTCGGCGGACCGCACGTGTCGGTCGCCGTCGGGCTCGGCGACACGATCGTGTACGCGCACGCAGGAAGGGTCGACCGGATCCCGGCATCTGGCCAGAAGCTGCTCACGTCGATCGCGGCGCTCGACCGGTTCGGACCGGCGCACCGGTTCCCGACGATCGCGGCCGGGCGTCGGCCTCGCGACGGCGTCGTCCGCGGTGACCTGTGGCTCGTCGGCGCCGGCGATCCCGAGCTCCATGCCGCCCGCCTCGGAGCGCTCGCCGACCGGCTCGTCGCCGAGGGGATCCGGCGGATCACCGGTTCGGTGGTCGGCGACACGTCGGCGTTCGGCCGACGGTGGTGGGCGCCCGGCTGGGTCATGGATCTCTCCCGCCTGTACGTGCGCCGGCCGACCGCGCTCACGTACGAGGGCAACGTGCACGCCGTGCCCGAGCTCGCCGCCGCCGGCGCCCTGACGTCGGCGCTCCGGGAACGCGGGGTCGTCGTCGGCGGCGATGCCACGACCGGCGACGCGCCGGACCGCCCACACGAGCTCGCACGGGTGACCTCGGCGCCGCTGCACGAACTGCTCGTCCGACAGAACCACTCGTCGCTGAACCTCCACGCCGAAGTGCTGCTTCGCGCGCTCGGCGCGTCGTCCGGCCGCCCGACCGGTGCAGGAGGGGCGCGCGCCGTGGAAGGCGTCGCGGCGGATGCCGGCCTCCTGATCCGCGCGCGGGACGGCTCCGGTCTGTCCCACGGCGACCGCATCTCCGCGATCGAGCTCACGTCGATGCTCCTGATCGGCGCGTCGCGGCCGTGGGGACCGGCGCTCGAGGCCTCGCTTCCGCGATCCGGCGAGGGAACGCTTCGCGGACGGCTGCTCGGCGTTCCGGTTCGGGCCAAGACCGGAACGTTGTTCACGGTTCCGTGCTCGACGCTCGCGGGCTTCGTCCGCGACGCGGGCGGAACCCGCGTCGCGTTCGCGGTGCTCTCCGAGGGCATCTCGAAGAGCTCGTCGATGGCGATCGAGGACGCCGTCGTCCGCCTCCTCGCCGCGTCGCAGGTCGGCTGAGGCGTTCCGCCCGACGCGCGCGGGGGACCGCTCAGCGATGACACGGGGGCCTCTCGTGACCGGTACGCTCCGGCGCGCATGGACGCCGTCGACACACCAGCGACCCGCGCCGCGTCCCAGGCGGGCACGACGTTCGACGTCGTCCGGACCGCCCGGCCTTCGAGCGCCGACGAGAGCGCCCGGCTCCAAGGCATCGAGCTCCGCCAGCTCCTACGGACGATCGTCGTTCGCCGCGGCGACGACGACTTCGTCTTCGTCCTCGTGCCGGGCGGCCGGCAGATCGACTGGCCGAAGCTGCGCGCGCACCTCGGCGTCCGACGGATGACCCTTCCCTCCGCGGAGGAGGCTCGGCGCGTGACCGGGTACGAGCGCGGCACCATCACGCCGTTCGGGTCGACGACGGCGTGGCCGGTGCTCGCCGACGCGACGATCCGCGACGTCGGCCGCGTCGCGATCGGCGGCGGCGCGCACGGCACGAACCTGCACATGGATGTCGATGAGCTCCTCGCCGCCACGGGCGCCGACGTCGTCGACGTGACGAAGCCGGACGCATGAGCGACCCCGACGAGATGGGGTAGCGTCCGGCCGTGGATCTGACCCCCACGGAGCGCGACCGCCTCGACGTCTTCGTCGGCGCGCAGCTCGCGCGCGCGACGCTCGAGCGCGGCCTGCCGCTGAACGCCCCCGAGGCCGTCGCCTTCGTGTGCGACGAGCTCCATCTCGCGGCGCGCGCCGGCGGCAGCTACGACGACGTGGTCCAGGCCGGACGCCGCGCCGCCGACGGGATCGAGGTCATCGACGGCGTCGAGTCGCTCGTTCCCGAGGTGCGCGTCGAGGTCCTGCTCGACGAGGGCACGCGGTTGGTCGTCCTCCGTGCGCCCTTCGGCCGAGCGCGTCCCGACGGGCCGGGCGCCATCCGCTTCGGCGACGGCGACGTGGCACTGCTGCAGGAGCGTCCCCGTCGCCGGCTCGCGGTCACGAACACCGGCGCTCGGCCGATCCGCGTGTCGTCGCACTACCCCTTCTGGCGTGTGAACCCGTCCCTGTCGTTCGACCGCGGAGCGGCCGTCGGCTTCCGGCTCGACGTTCCGGCCGGCGACCACGTGCGCTGGGGGCCCGGGGAGGAACGGACGGTCGATCTCGTGGCGTTCGGCGGCGGCGGCGGCGCCGAAGCCGGCGCGTCGGCGACGACGATGCCCTGATGCCGGACCGCATCTCCCGCGCCGAACACGCGATCCGCCACGGGCCGACGGCCGGAGACCTCGTGCGGCTCGGCGACACCGACCTGTGGCTGCACATCGACGCCGACGTCACGGCGATCGGCGACGAGCCGCGCTGGGGCTTCGGCAAGGACCTTCGTTCGCGGATGACGCAGCGCGACCGGGCGCCGCGCGAGAGCGAGCTCGATGCCGTGATCGCCGGGGCCATCGTGGTGGATCCGCTCCTCGGGGTGCTGAAGGCCGACATCGGCATCAAGGACGGCCGGATCGTCGGCGTCGGACGGGCGGGCAACCCCGACATCACCGACGGCGTCGACCTCACGATCGGCCCGAACACGTGGCCGATCCCGTGCCAGGGGTTCATCGCGACGCCCGGCGGCGTCGACTCGCACGTGCACCTGCTGTCGCCCCGGCTCGTGCCGACGGCGCTCTCCGCGGGGATCACCACCCTGATCACCGCGGGGTTCGAGGAGCCGCCGTCGCGTATGCATCGAACGCTCGAGGCGTTCGAGGCGTACCCGGTGAACATCGGGCTGCAGGCGAGCGCGCGGAGCGAGACGTCGTCGCAGGCGGAGTCCGTGATCGAGGCCGGAGCGATCGGCCTCAAGGTGCACGAGGACTGGGGCGCCTATCCCGAACTGATCGACCGGACGTTGGACGTCGCCGACGCGTACGACGTCGCCGTGTGCCTGCACACCGACGGTCTGAACGAGTCGACGGAGCTCGACGGCACGATCGCGGCGATCGCGGACCGCGCCGTGCACGCGTACCACGTCGAAGGCGCGGGAGGCGGGCACGTGCCCGACCTGCTCGCGCTCGTCCGCCATCCGAACGTCGTGTGCTCGTCCACCACGCCGGGCATCCCGTTCGCGCCGGCGGCCGCCGCGGAGCACCTCGACATGATCCAGATCGTGCACGAGACGAACCCCGCGCTGCACGACGACGTCGACGCGGCGCGCGAGCGGATCCGCCCTTGGACGATGGCGGCAGAGGGTCCGCTCCACGAACTGGGTGCGATCCAGCTGATCAACAGCGACTCGCAGGGGATGGGGCGGATCGGCGAGACGATCCGGCGCACGTGGCAGCTCGCCGACGCGATGAAGGCATGGCGAGCGAGCGGCGACGGCGCGGGATGGCCGGACGCGCCGGTCGTGGCGGCGGCCCGGACCGTGGCGCCCGGACCGACGGGGCCCCGCGGGGACAACGACCGCATCCTGCGGTACCTCGCGAAGTACACCGTCGACGCCGCGCGGACCCACGGCATCGCGTCGGAGGTCGGATCGCTCTCCCCCGGTCACCTCGCCGACGTCGTGCTCTGGGCGCCCGCGTCGTTCGGCGTGCGGCCGGCCGTCGTCGTCAAGGCCGGCGTCGTGGCGTGGGGACCGACCGGCAGCGGCAACGCCAGCGTGCACCTCGCCCAGCCCACGTCGCTCGGCCCGGACTGGGGCGCCGTCGGGACCGCTCCGACGGCCCTGTCGGTCGTCTTCGCGTCACGCGCGGCGCACGAGGCGGGCCTGCGCGACACGCTCGCCACGCGCCGGCGGGTCGGTCCGCACGGGGGGACGCGAGGCGTCAAGCGAGCGTCGCTGGCAGCGAACGGGGCGACCGCCGCGATCGACGTCGACGCCGCCGCCGAGGAGGTCCGTCTCGACGGCCGCGTCCTCGGCGCCGCTCCGGTCGACCGCGTCCCGCTCAGCCGGCGGTACCTGCTGGCCTGACGGTGTCGCTCGACCGAGCCCAGGTCCGGCGTTTCCGTTCGACCTCGCCGCGGCCCCTCAGGTCTGCGGCTGCAGGCCGGGCGGTGCCGCGACCCGGCCGTCGGCGGGTCCACCTTCCACGAACGTCAGCCGGGCGTCGACGCCCGTGATCCGCAGGACGCGCTGCACGGCCGGCGGCCCCGGCACGACCTCGAACACGATGTCGCGATCGCGAGCGAGCCGGTAGGCGCGGAGCACGCCGCGCATCCCGGACGAGTCCAAGAACGTCACCTTCGAGAGATCGAGGCGGACGGCCTCGCCGTCGTCGAACGCGGCGCGGAGCGCGGCCTCCACACGGTCGCTCGTCGCGAGATCGAGCGCACCGATCACCCGGACGACGCGGCGTCCCTCGGGCCCGTCGTGCACCTCGAGCGCCGAGCGGCGTTCGTCGTCGAGGTCACCGTGGATCGTGCGGTCGCCCATGTCGCTCCCCGCCCGGTTGCCCTCCCGGTCGGCGCGCGAAACGTGGATCACGTGCGCCGGGACGCGCCCCCCTCGCCCTCGCCTGGGGCGGCAGGCGGCGCCGGAGGTGGTTCCGACGGCGCGGAGGGCTGCGGCGGAACCGGGTCGGTCGGCTCGGGCTGCGCGGGGACGGGATCCGACGGGACGGGCTGGGACGGCACCGGCTCGGTCGGCGCGGGCTGCGCCGGCACGGCATCGGAAGGAACGCCGGGTGACGTCACCGCGCCTCCCTCCGTCGTAGGCACCGGCACCCCGGCGCTCGTGCCCGGTTGCGTGGATCCGAACCCCGTCGTCGCGGGGGGCGGCGTCGTCCCCCGTCGACGGACGTTGACGACCACGACCGCGATCACGCCGAGGCCCACGATCCCCAGCACGACCCACAGGAGGGTGCTGGTGCCGCCGTCATCGATGGCGCTCGCCACGGCGTCGAGCTGGGTGCGCTCGCCGACGGCCGGCGTCCACGTGACGGTGTTGCCATCGACCTCTCCGTTCGACGAGAGCACCTCGCCCGGGAACGACAGCGTGATCCGGATGTCTGCTTCGTCGAACATCTGCTGGGGATCGAACGGCACCCCCTCGGTCTGCGCGTCGTCCATCGCGAGGTCGAGGGCGCCGCTCACGACGAAGGTGTCGCCCTGCCGCCGGATCGACAGCGCGTCCTCGCCTTCACCTTGGTTGAACGCATCGAGCGCGACGCCGTCCAGCGTGATCTCTTGTCCGGCGAACCCATCGTCTTCGTAGGGCTCGACCGTGACGCCTTCGACGTCGGGCGGCACGATCGACCCCTCGCCGATCGCGTCGTCGAACGTGCCGCCGCTCAGCTCGAGGATGTCCCGGTCGACCGCGAAGATCGCCGTTCCGCTCACGGTGTCGTCCGACGCGACATCGACGTCCATCGTGAGCTTCAAGCATCCCGTCAGCAGGAACGTGAGGGCGCCGACGGCCAGGATCCGGGTCGCGGCGCGACGTGCGCGGGTCATCGGCACTCCCTTCGGGGGGCGGACGCGAACGCGGCGTGCCGGGTCAGCCTATCGCTCGTGCGGACGGGGCCGACGCACCTACACTGCCCGACGATGCGCGTCGCCTGGCAGGACGTCGGCCACATCCGCGTCGCCGCCTTGCTCGACGGTGACGCGGATCTCGCGACGCCGATCGTCGAGGCGTTCGAGGGGTTCCCGGCCGATGCCCTCGCGGCATCCGCGGGTCGGATGCCGGCGATCCACGGCTCAGGTGGCTCGTGGCACCTCTTCTCGCGCGCCTGGCTCGTCGTGCATCCAGGAGGTGTGTTGCTCGTCGACACCGGCGTCGGAGGCCCACGCTCCCCTGCTGCGAGCTGGTTCCCGAGCCCGGGTCGACTGCACGAAGCGTTGCGAGAGGCGGGGACCACGGCCGATCAGGTCGATACCGTCGTCCTGACCCACGTGCACGACGATCACGTCAGCGGCGCGGTGACGGATGACGACGATCCCGTTCCGGCGTTCCCCCGCGCCCGATACCTGATCCAGCGCGACGACGTCGCGTACCTGCGGGAGGCCGCCACCGAGAGCGACGAGGATCGAGCGGTCCTCGAGCGGTCGCTCGAGCCGCTCCTCGCCGCTGGCCTCGTCGACCAGCTCGAGGGTCATCATCGCCTCGCCGACGGCATCGAGCTCCGTCACGCGCCGGGCCACACGCCGGGTCATCAGATCGTGCGGTTGTCGTCGAAGGGCCGACGCCTCGCGATCTCGGCGGACGCGTTCCTGCACCCCGCGCAGCTCGCGCATCCGGACTGGCCCGCCGCCACCGACGTGCATCCGGCGCGAGCTGCGGCGACCCGCCGCGAGCTGATCGCATCGTGGTTCTCGAACCCCGGCACGGTCGTCGCTCCGACCCACCTCGACGTTCCGTTCGGAACGGTCGCCTCGGGGCCCGACGGGCTCGCCGCCTGGCGCCCCCGGTAGCGAACCGGCCGATCGAGTTCCGTTGCTGTGCAACGGCCCGCAGGCCGCTGACCTGCCGATTCGACGGGTTCTCGGAAGGGGGGTGGCCAACCCCCATGGTCGCTGTCTAGGGTCTGGCGCATCCCACATATGCGTTTCCGACGCCTGCTCATCTCCGGCTCGGTCATCATCGCGCTGCTGGCGAGCGCGTGGGCCCCGGCGCAGGCGGGATCGCGGTCCGGCACCTACCGCGCCCGTCTCCTGCGCATCGTCAACGACGTCAGGGCGCACCACGACGTCCGGCGGCTCGACGTGAACGTCAAGCTCTCCCGGTACGCGAAACGACACAGTGCCGAGATGGCGGACCGACGACGGCTCTTCCACACGAACGACCTCTACAGCCGTGTCCGCGCGTCCCGCGCGACCGCGTGGGGAGAGAACGTCGCGATGGCCGGCACGCTCCGGCGGGGGGTGACGGCGTGGATGCGCAGCTCCGGG
>DATHTO010000122.1:0-5346 GCA_035463115.1 Actinomycetota bacterium
ATCCGCCGCGGCTTGCCGCGCACCACGTCAATGTCGACCGCCGGGTCCTGGCTGTCCATGTTGGCCGTCGGTGGCACCCGGCCCTGCTCGATCGACAGCACCGTGCACGCCGCCTCGATCGCACCGGCCGCACCCAACGAGTGTCCGGTTACACCCTTCACCGAGGTCACAGCTGGTTTGTCACCGAACATCCGCCGCAGCACCTTCGCTTCCACCGCGTCGTTGAGCGGCGTCGACGTGCCGTGCGCGTTCACGTAGGTCACCGCCGACGGCTCCTCGCCGGCGTCGGCGAGCGCCCAGCCCATCGCGAGCGCTGCCCCCGCCCCCTTCGGGTCGGGCGCGGTGATGTGGTGCGCGTCGTCGGACGCTCCATACCCGGCGACCTCGGCGTAGATCGTCGCGCCACGTGCCCGGGCGTGCTCCTCGCTCTCGAGGATCAGCGTCGCGGCGCCCTCGCTGAGGACGAACCCGTCGCGTCCGGCATCGAAGGGCCGCGACGCGGTCTCCGGGTCGGGATTCTTCGTGAGGGCCGTCATCTGGGCGAACGCGGCGACCGTCAGCGGAACGGTCGCCGCCTCGGACCCGCCGACGACCGCGAGATCGAGCATGCCGTCGCGGATCAGCCGCATGCCTTCGCCGATCGCGTGGTTCGACGACGCGCAGGCCGACAGCGTCGCCATGTTGTGCCCGGTGAGGCCGTACCGCATCGCGATGTGGCCCGCCGCGGCGTTTGCCATCAGCATCGGAACCATGAACGGGGACACCCGCCCGGGGCCCTTCTCGAGCAGCACCGAATGCTGGTTGAGGAGCGTCTGGATGCCGCCGATCCCCGTCGCGTAGATCACGCCGCCGCGTTCGGACGGGAGCTCGGGCGTTCCGGCGTCGTCCCACGCGAGCTTCGCCGACGCGAGCGCGTAGTGGACGAAGGGGTCGGTACGCCGAGCTTCCTTGAGGTCGAGCCAGTCCGTCGCGTCGAACCCGGGCACCTCGCCCGCGACCGAGACCGCGAGGTCGCTGTGGTCGAAGGCGGTGATCGTGCGGACGCCGTTGCGACCCGCCATCAGGCCGGCCCAGAAGTCGTCGATCCCCGTGCCGACGGGGGTGACGGGGCCGATCCCTGTGATGACGACGCGGCGGCGGTCCGACACGGCGGGGGCTCCTCCGGCGATCAGCTGACGCCGAGCTTGCCTGCGACGAGGTCGATCGCCTGGCCCACCGTCTTGACCGGCTCCATCTCGTCCTCGGGGATCTCGATGCTCCACTCCTCCTCGAGGGCGAGCACGGCCTCGACGAGGTCGAGCGAGTCGGCGTTGAGGTCCTCGGCGAAGCGAGCGTCGGGCACGACCTGTGCCTCGTCGACGGCGAGCTGCTCGGCGAGGACCTTCTTCACGCGGGTTTCTATCTCGGCACGGTCGGTCATCTACGGCGCTCCTTCGCTCTTCCCGGCGCTCTTCCCGGCGCTCTTCCCGGTCCCTATGACCTGCGTCGTTCCCTCCGGCACTGCTCCGAGAGGTGACCGCCGAAGCCTAGCGGCCGGACCCGTCTGCGACTACGCGGTCAGCCCCCCGTCGACCGGGATCACGGCGCCGTTCACGTACGAAGCCTCGTCGGACATCAGGAACCGAACGACGGCCGAGACCTCCTGCAGCGTCGCCGCCCGCTGGAGCGGCGTCTGGTCGATGTAGTACGCGCGGGCGTCGGCGGTCAGGTGCGACGTCATCTCCGTGTCGAGCAACCCGGGGCACAGCGCGTTCACCGTGATTCCCTTCGCACCGACCTCGCGCGCGAGCGATCGCGTGAGCCCGGCGAGTCCCGCCTTCGTGGCGCCGTAGACCGTCTGTCCGGCGTTGCCGTGCAACGCGACGGCGCTCGACATGTTGACGATCCGTCCCCACTTCTCCCGGAGCATCCCTCGGAGCGCCGACTGCGAGCACAGGAACGAGCCGCGCAGGTTCGTCGCCATCGTCGCCTCGTAGACGTCCATCGGATAGCGCAGCAGGAGGCCGTCCTTCGACATGCCGGCGTTGTTCACGAGCCCCGTGACGTTGCCGGCCTCGTCGGTCACTCGCCGGAACGCCTCCTGCACGCTCGCCTGATCGGTCACGTCGAGCGAAACGGCGAGGCCGGGGGTCCCGGCGGCGTCGAGCGCTTCGACCGTCTCCTTCGCGTCGTGCTCGTTCGTGCGGTAGCCGATCGCGACGGTCCATCCCGCCTCGGCGAGCGCGAGGGCGCAGGCGCGGCCGATGCCGCGGGATCCTCCGGTGACGACCGCGACCTTCGTGTGGCCCTCGGTCACGACGGGACCCCGGCGGGCTTCGGCATCGTCCAGCGCATCACCGTCGCGCCCCACGTGAGCCCGGCGCCGAAGGAGGTGAACAGCACGAGGTCGCCCTCGTCGATGCGACCGGCGCGCCACGCTCGATCGAGCGCGATCGGGATCGAGGCGGCGCTCGTGTTCCCGACCTCCGCCACGTCGAGCACCGCCTTGTCCGCGGGGACGTGCAGCCGCTCGGCGACGGCGCGCATGATCCGCGCGTTCGCCTGGTGCGGGATGAGGACGTCGACGTCGTCGGTCGTGTGCCCGTTCTTCTCGAGGACCTCCCGGCAGGCGCTCGCCATCTCGGTCACCGCCCGCTTGAACACCTCGCGCCCGTTCGGCATGTGCACACGGTGCCGCGACGCGGCCACGGTCTCGGCCGTCGCGGGCTCGCGAGCGCCACCGCCGGGCACGATCAGGATCTCGGCCGCGGAGCCGTCTGCGCCGAGGACCGTGCTCTCGATCCCCGGGCGGTCGGTCGCCTGCAGGATCACCGCACCCGCGCCGTCGCCGAACAGCACGCACGTCTGGCGGTCCGAGAAGTCGAGGATCCGGCTGAACACCTCGGCGCCGACGAGCAGCACCGTGTCGGCGACGCCGCTCTCGACCATCGCCGTCGCCGTGGCGAGCGCGTACGAGAACCCCGCGCAGGCCGCGTTCACGTCGAACGCCGGACACGGGATGCCGAGCTTCCGCTGCATCCACACCGCGGTCGCCGGGAACGGTGTGTCGCCGGTCGTCGTCGCGCAGACGATCAGGCCGATCTGGTCGGGGACGATGCCGGCGCTCTCCATCGCGTGCCGCGCCGCCTCGACGCCGAGGTCCGACGTCACGACGCCGTCGTCGACGAAGTGGCGTGCCTCGATGCCGGTGCGGTCGCGGATCCACTCGTCGGACGTCTCGACCTTGTCCTCGAACCAGGTGTTCGGGACGAGCCGAGGGGGGAGGGACGACCCGACGCCGATGATGGTGGCGTGTCTCGTCACGGGCACGAAGCTTATCGGACCCTCCGCGACGCCGCCGCGGCCCGCTGACCAGCGACGCTCATCGAAGGGCCGCCACGGCGTCGGGCGTGCCGACGGCCACCGCGCGGACGTCCGGATCGATCCGCTTCTGCAGCTTCGTGAGGACGTCGCCGACGCCGCACTCGACGAACGTCGACGCGCCTCCCGCGGCGAGCGCTCGCGCGCAGTCCTCCCAACGCACGGGCGAGATCACGTGGCGCTGCAGCGACGCGACGAGCTCCGCGGGATCGTCGACGAGCGCGCCGCTCACGTTCTCGGCGATCGGGAAGCGTGGCGCGCGGAACGTCGCGGCGTCGATCGCGGCGTCGATCTCGGCGACGGCGGGTTCCATCAACGGCGAGTGGACCGCGCCCGCGACGTTGAGCCGGACCGCGCGGATCTTCCGGTCCTTCGCGATCGACTCCAGGCGCTCGATCGCCGCGACCGTACCGCTGACGACGGACTGCACGGGGGAGTTGCGGTTCGCGACGAGCAGCACGTCGCCCTCGCGCGCCTCGTCGCACAGCGCTTCCGCGCCGTCGCCGTCGACGCCGAGCAGCGCGGCCATCGTTCCCGGACGCTCGTCGCCGGCCCGTTGCATCGCGCGTCCACGGATCACGACGATCCGCAACGCGTCGGCGAGCGACAGCGCGTCGGCGGCGACCAGCGCGGCGAACTCGCCGAGGGAATGTCCCGCCGCGCCGACCCACGGTCCGATCCCCTCGGCGTCGGCGACGCGGAACGCCGCCACGCCGCACGCGAGCAGCGCCGGTTGGGCGAACCCCGTCGTCGCGAGCGCGCTCTCGTCGTGACATCCCGCCACGACGTCGCGTCCCATCGAGGCGGATGCGTCGTCGAGGACCGCCCGCCCCGCCGGATGCGTCGTCCACGGATCGGCCATGCCGAGCGACTGCGATCCCTGCCCCGGGAACAGCGCGGCGTACCTCACGTTCCTCGCTCCTTCCGTCGATGTGTCGCGCCGATGTGGCCGTCGGGCGTCGGCTGCGTCGGGCGCGTCGGACGGCGTGCACGCTATCGAGTCGCGCCGCGCGTGACGTCGCTCGGCAGCGAAGTTGCCAGAACGCGGCACGACCTGCTTGGATGGCTCGCGAGCCCATGGCCGAGAGGGTTCAGAGCACTTCTTCCCCCACGCCCCGGCAACAAGGGACGGAGGGGGTGTTGGGGTTCCTTGGTCGCGACATGGCGGTCGACCTCGGAACGGCGAACACGCTCGTCTACGTGCGCGGGCGTGGGGTCGTTCTGAACGAGCCATCAGTCGTCGCGATCAACACCCTTACCGGCGCTATCCTGGCGGTGGGCGCCGAGGCCAAGCGCATGATCGGGCGCACGCCGAGCCACATCCAGGCGGTCCGCCCGCTGAAGGACGGCGTGATCGCCGACTTCGACGTCACCGAGAAGATGCTCCGCTACTTCATCCAGCGGGTGCACAAGCGCCGACTGCTCGCGAAGCCGCGCGTCGTCGTCTGCGTTCCGTCGGGCATCACCGGCGTCGAGCAGCGCGCGGTCGAGGAGGCCACGATCGCCGCGGGCTCGCGTCGCGCCTACATCATCGAAGAGCCGATGGCCGCGGCGATCGGCGCGTTGCTCCCGATCCACGAGCCGACGGGCAACATGGTCGTCGACATCGGTGGCGGAACGACCGAGGTCGCCGTCATCTCGCTCGGCGGCATCGTGACGTCGACGAGCATCCGGATCGGCGGCGACGAGCTCGACGAGGCGATCATCCAGCACGTGAAGAAGGAGTACTCGCTGTTGCTCGGCGAGCGCACGGCCGAGGCGATCAAGCTCGCGATCGCGTCGGTCTTCCCGATGCCCGAGGAGCTCGTCGCCGAGA
Organism: Actinomycetota bacterium; assembly: GCA_035463115.1. GTDB lineage: Bacteria > Actinomycetota > UBA4738 > UBA4738 > HRBIN12 > BPGL01. Next base: position 5,177 of record DATHTO010000122.1, read on the forward strand.
TCAAGGGTCGCGACCTCGTGAGCGGCCTGCCGAAGACGATCACGATCACCGCCGAAGAGATCCGCCGCGCGATCGAGGAGCCGGTGAACGCGATCATCGACGCCATCAAGACCACGCTCGACCGGACCCCGCCGGAGCTCGCCGCCGACATCATGGACCGAGGCATCGTC
>DATHTO010000123.1:0-8088 GCA_035463115.1 Actinomycetota bacterium
TCCTCGTGCGGATCGTCGCGAGCGGCGTCTGCCACAGCGACATCTGGGCGATCGAACACGGCAACTGGGGGGAGCCGTTCCCGATGATGCTGGGCCACGAAGGCTCCGGCATCGTGGAGGAGGTCGGCGAGCTCGTGACGAACGTCGAGCCCGGTGATCCCGTGCTCCTCGCGTGGGCGGTGCCGTGCGGCACGTGCGCCGGCTGCGCCCGGGGAGAACCCCGTGCGTGCGCGCACGCGTGGTCGCAGCCGCCTCGCGTCCGGATCGCGCGCACCGGAGCTTCGGTGAAGGGCACGCTCTCCCTCGGTACCCTCGCGACCCACACCGTGGTGCACGCGGCCCAGGTGATCCGCGTGCCCGACGGCGTCGACCTGTCACGGATCTGCCTGCTCGGTTGCGGCGCGTCGACCGGCGTGGGCGCCGTCGTGCACACCGCCATGATCCGACCAGGTGCCACGGTCGCGGTCATCGGCATCGGCGGGATCGGCTTGTCTGCCGTGCAAGGTGCACGGATCGCCGGCGCCGCGCGGATCATCGCCGTCGATCTCGTGCCGCCGAAGCTCGAGGTGGCACGAGCCGTCGGCGCCACCGACGTCGTGGACGCCGGTGCCCGCGACGCGGTCGAGGCCGTGCGGGACCTCACCGACGGCGTGGGCGTCGAGGCGGCGTTCGAGGCGACCGGCGTGGCGGCGGTCGTGGAGCAGGCCGTCGCGATGCTGACCCGAGGCGGCGTCGCCGTCGCGATCGGTGTTCCGACGCCCGAGAGCGAGATCACCCTCCCGTGGGGCGCCCACGCGTACCCCAACAAGATCCAGCTCCGCGTCACCGACGGCGGCGACGCCCTACCCGAGGACTTCCTCACCTGGATGGAGTGGTTCCGCGACGGCCGGCTCGACCTCGACGCGCTCGTCACGCGCGAGGCGAGGCTCACCGAGGACGACATCGCCGAGGCGTTCCGGGCCATGCTCGCCGGCGAGGTGCTCCGGACGGTCATCCGGCTGCCCGATCCCGGAGCGCCGGACCCACCTCGGGCGGATTGACTGCCAGGACCGTTCGGCGTAGGTATCTCCCGGATGAAGAGCGAGGTCCATGCCGGAGGGGGAGGAAACGTGGCTGACGGGCGGTTCCCGCGGAGAGAGTTCTTCCGACGCACCGGCGTCCTCGCAGGCGCGCTGTCGGTGCCCGCTATCCTCGCGGCGTGCGGGCGGACGCCCGACGATGCGGCCGAGGGCGGCACCCCGACCTCCGAGCCGTCCCCGACGTTGCTCGACATGAGCGACCTCGAGGGTTCCAGGATCAAGGTCGGCACCTACGGCGGCTTCTTCGAGGAGAACTTCAGCACCATGTACCCGGCGTTCACGGAGGAGACCGGCATCGAGGTCGAATCGGTCTCTCAGCCCACGTCCGAGACCTGGGTGGTGCAGCTCGAGCAGGCCGCGAACGCGGGTGCGGTTCCTGCCGACGTCTCGATGCTGTCCGTGGTCGGGATGCTCCGCGCGATCAAGGGCGACATCCTCGCGCCGTTCGACGTCGGCAACCTCGAGAACGCGCAGTACCTCGCCGATGGCTTCGTCCGCGAGAACGACGCCGGCGCGGTCGTCGGCGTGGGCGCCGTGTCCTGGTACATCACGCTCGTCTCGAATACCGAGCGCGTGCAGGAGAGCCCCGACTCGTGGGCCGCCCTGTGGGACCCCGAATGGCAGAACGAGCTCGCGCTGCTGCGCAACCCCGGCAACAGCTTCCTGCTCGAGATCACGGCCGCGACGCACTTCGGCGGCTACGACATCCTCGAGACGCAGGAAGGCGTCGAGGAGGTCCTCGCGAAGCTCGCGGAGGTCGAGGACAACGTGAAGCTGTGGTACCGCGACGAGGCACAGGCGCAGCAGGCGTTCAACACCGGCGAGGTGTCGCTCGGCCAGTTCTACCACGACATCACGGAGTACGCCGCGTCGCAAGGCGAGCCGCTGCGCAGCGTCTTCCCGACCGAGGGAGCGATCCTCGACTCCGGCGAGTGGGCGATCACCAAAACGACCGAGAACGTCCCGGCGTGCGTCGCCTTCATCGACTACATGTGCCGACCTGAGATCCAGGCGGAACTCGCGCGGACGCTCGGGACCTCGCCGACGGTCGCGCGCGAGCACATGGATCTGACGGACGAGGAGTACGAGGCGTTCTCGGGTCCGGGACCCGACGCGGCCCTCCGGCCCGACTACCGCATCTACGACGAGTGGGAGGACTGGATCAACGAGCGCTGGAGCGAGTTGATCGTCGGCGTCGAATGACCGCCGACGTGCAGACCGCACCGTCCGCCGACGGCGGTCTCCGCCTTCGAGAGCTGAAGAAACGCTTCGCCGACGTCGAGGCGGTCCGTGGCGTCGACCTCGACCTCCCATCGGGGAAGCTCGTGTCGTTCCTCGGCCCGAGCGGCTGCGGGAAGACGACCCTGCTCCGGATGATCGCCGGGCTCGAGCGCCCGACCGAAGGACGGATCTTCCTCGGAGGCGAGGACATCACCGACCGTCCCGCGCACCGGCGCGACATCGGGATGGTGTTCCAGACGCTCGCGCTGTTCCCGCATCTGTCCGTCGCCGGGAACATCGGCTACGCGATGCGGATCCGGGGTGTCGCGAAGGAGCAGATCCGTCGACGCGTCGAGGAGCTGCTCGGCCTCGTCTCGCTCGAGGGTCTCGGCGACCGTCGCGTCTCGCAGCTCTCCGGCGGCCAGCGTCAGCGCGTCGCGACCGCGCGTGCCCTCGCGCTCGAACCGCGTCTGTTCCTGCTGGACGAGCCGTTGTCGGCGCTCGACGCGAACCTGCGGGAGCAGCTGCAGGTGGAGCTCCGGCTGCTCCAGCAGAAGCTCGGCATCACGACGATCATGGTCACCCACGATCAGCGCGAAGCGATGACGATGTCGGACCTCGTGGTCGTGATGCGCGACGGCCGTGTCGAGCAGGTCGGCGAAGCGCTCGACGTCTACCGCCGCCCCGCGACGGCGTTCGTGGCTCGGTTCGTCGGGTCGTCCAACCTGCTCCGCGGTACGGCGGTCGCGTCCGACCGGTTGCGCTTGGGTGACCACGACGTGCGCGTCGGTGGCACGGCGCTCACCGTGGGCGCCGAGGTGACCGTCTCGCTGCGCCCCGAAGAGGCTCACCTGCGCCTCGACGAGCGAGCGGCCGACGGCGATAACGTGCTCAGCGGGACCGTCGTGTTCATGCGCGACCTCGGCGAGCTGTTCGAGTGCTACGTCGACGTCGGCCTCGGCGATCCCGTGATCGTGGCGGGGAGCCCGCGGGAGCGGATCGACGTCAGGCCCGGGGACCGGACGTCGGTGGCGTTCGCGCCGGACGCGTGCGTCGTCGTCGAGGAGCCATCGTGAGCGAGCGGTCGACGCCCGACGCACGCGGATGGGGCGTGCTCGCGTATCCCGTCGCGATGCTCGCCGTGTTCTTCCTCGGGCCGTTCCTCATCATGCTCGCGACGTCCTTCTACCACCGGATCCCGGGCGGCTTCTACGAGCCGGCCTTCGAGCTCGACAACTGGAAGCGCCTCGGCTCGGACCTGTTCGTCGACCGAGCGATGTTCTCGATCCGCGTCTCTCTCCTCGCCGGCATCGTGGGGATCGTCGTCGCGTTCCCGTTCACGTACTTCCTGACATCGATGCGTCGACGGTGGCAGGTCACGTTGCTCGTCGTCGTGCTGTCGGCGCTGTCGCTCTCGGAGGTCATCATCGGGTTCACGTGGAGCGTCATCCTCGGACGGGCGGCCGGCATCTCGAACATCCTCGTGTGGCTCGGCCTGATGGACGAGTCGGAGGCCTACGCGCCCGGGTTCTGGGCGGTCCTGCTCGGACTGGTCGCGATCGCCTTCCCGTACTGCGTCCTCGCGATCTATCCGTCGCTGTCGCGGCTGGATCGGGAGGTCACCGAAGCCGCGCAGACGCTCGGAGCGTCGCCGTGGCGAACCTTCTGGACCGTCGTCGTGCCTGTGACGCGACCGACGATCGTCGCCGGGTTCCTCTTGGTGTTCGTCTTCACCCTGGGGAGCTACCTGATCTCGGCGATCCTGGGTCGCCCCGAGCACTGGACGCTGTCGGTCTTCATCTCCGACCAGGCGTCGTTCAACGCGAACGTTCCGTTCGCGGCCGCGATGGCGTTGTTCCTCACGGTCGTGTCGCTCGTGATCGTCGCCATCGTGCTGTGGTTCGAGCGACGCGCGACGGCGAGAGCACGGGGAAACTGACGTGCGGGCGCTCCGCCTCGTCGTGACCGTGATCGTCGTGGGATTCCTCCTCGGACCGCTGCTCGTCGTCGCCGTCGTGTCGATCAACGAGAACCGATACATGGACTTCCCCCCACAAGGGTTCTCCCTCGAGTGGTACGGGCAGATGTTCGCCGATCCGGCGTGGCGCGCTGCGATCGTGCGCAGCCTGATCATCGCGACGGCGAGCGCGACGCTCGCCGTGTCGATCGCGCTCCCGCTCGCGTACGCCCTCCGCAGCTATCGGATCCGCCTCGCTCCCCTGCTGTACGCGCTCGGCATCCTGCCGTTCATGCTTCCGCCGATCATCAGCGCGCTCGGCGCGCAGATCTTCTGGAACGCCACGAACCACATCGGACGGATCGAGAACGTGATCGTCGCCCACGCCGTGTTCTTCTCGACGTTGCCGCTCGTGACGATCAGTCTCGCGATGGAGGCGATGGACCCCCATCTCCCAGAGGCGGCGCGGACGATGGGGGCCGATCAGCGGACGACGTTCCGGACCATCACGCTGCCGCTGTTGATCCCGTCGATGGTCACGGGCTTCGCCGCGGCGTTCGTCCTGTCGTTGAACGAGTACATCATCGCGTTCCTCGTCGCGGGCTTCTCCGTCGAGACCCTGCCGATCAAGATCTTCAACAGCCTGCGGTACGGATTCACGCCGACGATCGCTGCGGTGTCCGTCGCGTTCATCCTGATCGCCGCGACGGTCTTCACGCTCTTCGCCGTGTTCGGGAACCTCCTGCGGTTCCTCGGCGCCGATCCTGCCGTGCTGGAGCGCGCCGAGCGCGGTCGCTAGGGCGTCGCTCCTCCGTCGCGGACGTAGTCGATCGGCGCCCGCGGCGTCTCGTCGACGACGACGCGGAACACGTCGGGTCGGTGGTAGTGGCCCGCGGTGTCGAGCGACTGGTGCTCCTCGTCGATGCGGCCGAGATCGACGTCGGCGTACACGATCGTCTCGCCCCCGACCGGGCCGACCACCCACCTCCCGTCCGGGCCGATCACGCCCGAGCCACCGGTGAAGATGAGCCCGGCGTCATCGGCCATCGCCTCGATCCGGTCGTACACCGGGAGATCCTCCGGGACGGCCGACAGCGGGAGGACCTGCCCGGCGCAGATCACGTAGCACCGGCCCTCGAACGCGTAGGACCGGCTCGCCAGGTGATGCTCCTCGGGGGTGTCGGGCCAGACGGCGACGTGGATCTGCTCGCCCTTCGCGTGCATCGTGAAGCGCGCGAGCGGCATCCAGTGTTCCCAGCAGATCAGCCCCCCGATCCGCCCCACCGGCGTGTCCACGACGTGGAGGGTGCTGCCGTCACCCATCCCCCAGATCACGCGCTCGGAATGCGTCGGCACCAGCTTGCGATGCGCGCCGAGGACCTCGCCACGGTCCGAGAGGAAGAGCAGCGTGTTGTACAGCGTGCCGCGGGAGTATCGCGCGTCACGTTCGTTCACGCCGATCACGACGCAGACGCCGTGCTCCCTGGCCGCGCCGGCGAGGACATCCAGGTCCGGACCCGGGATCTCGAGCGCGTTCGCGTGCAGCCGCGCGTAGGTCGCCTTCGCCGCGTCGTCGTCCCACGGCAGCCCGGCGTCGGCCCAGACCGGATAGCCGGGCAACCACGTCTCACCGAACACCACGAGCGAGGCTCCGTTCGAAGCGGCCTCCCCCACCGCGTCGGCTGCTCGTTCGAGCGAACGGCCGAGGTCGAGGAACGCGGGTGCGATCTGCGCGATGGCGACGGTGCTCACTCGCCCACCTCGCCGAGACGCCGCAGGCGGTCTCCGGCCTCGCGGAGCGTCTCGAGCCGCTTCGAGAACGAGAAGCGCACGATCGACCGGCCGAGCTCGGGATCGGAGAAGAACGACGAGCCCGGGACGGTCGCGACACCGACGTCTCGGACCATCGATCGCGCGGCGGTCACGTCGTCGTCGAACCCGAGGTGCGAGATATCCGCCATCACGTAGTACGCGCCACGAGGCGCGGATGCCCGGAACCCCGACGCCGCGAGGATCTCGAGCATCAGGGCGCGGCGTTCCGCGTACTCCTCGGCCATCGTCGCGTAGAACGTGTCCGGGAGCTGCAGGGCCGTGACGCCGGCGTGTTGGAGCGGCGTGGGAGCCCCGACCGTCAGGAAGTCGTGCACCGTTCGGATCCCGTCGATCAGGGTCGGTGGCGCGATCACCCATCCGACCCGCCAGCCTGTCACGGAATACGTCTTCGACAGCGCGTTCACCGTCACCGTGCGCTCCTCCATGCCGGGGAGCGACGCGAGCGGCACGTGGACGGCATCGTCGTACAGGATGTGCTCGTAGATCTCGTCGGTGAACGCGATGACGTTCCAGTGCTGACATCGCTCGGCGATGAGATCGAGCTCCTGTCTCGTGAACACCTTCCCCGTCGGGTTGTTCGGTGTGTTCACGACGATGCCGCGGGTGCGTTCCGTGAACGCCGCCGCGAGTTCGTCCGGATCGAACGACCAGTCGGGCGGGCGCAGGGCGACGAACCGTGGCGTCGCGCCGGCGAGGATCGTGTCCGGGCCGTAGTTCTCGTAGTACGGCTCGAAGATGATGACCTCGTCGCCGGGATCGAGGACGCCAAGCATCGAGGAGATCATGCCCTCGGTGGAGCCACAGGTGACGCACAGCTGTCGATCCGGATCGACGACCATCCCGTACGTCCTGAGGTACTTCTCCGCGATCGCGTAGCGGAGCTCGGGCTCTCCCCACGTGATCGGGTACTGGTTGAGATCGGCGGCGACGGCTCGCCGCGCAGCTTCCTTGACCTCGGCGGGCGCCGGGAAGTCAGGGAACCCCTGCGCGAGGTTCACGGCGTCGTGCTCCATCGCGAGCCGAGTCATCTCGCGGATCACCGACTCGGTGAACGAGCCCGCCTTCGCCGATCCCCGAACCTCACCCACGGATGACCCCCTCGAACGACAGCCTCCGCAGGATAGAGCCGCTGGAGCGGCTCAGGTCGCCGCAGCAGCCGTCAGCGCGAGGAGCTCGTACGCGACGTGCGAAGCCGCCATGGACGTGATCTCGGCATGGTCGTACGCCGGCGCCACTTCCACGACGTCGGCGCCGACGAGATGAACACCGGCGAGCTTGCGAAGGATCCCCAACAGCTCCCGGCTCGTCAGCCCGCCGGCCTCGGGCGTCCCCGTCCCGGGCGCGTGGGCGGGGTCCAGGACGTCGATGTCGATCGAGACGTACACGGGCGCGTCGCCCAACCGCTCGCGCACGGCGGCGGCGACGTCGCCGATGCCGCGGTCCTCGAGGTCGATGGCGCGGACGATCGCGAACCCGAACCGTTCGTCGTCGATCAGGTCGTCGGGAGAGAACAACGGACCGCGGATGCCCACATGCGTGGCTCGGTCCTCGAGGAGCAGCCCTTCTTCCCACGCCCGGCGGAACGGCGTGCCGTGCGTGTACGACGCGCCGAAGTAGGTATCCCACGTGTCGAGGTGCGCGTCGAAGTGGAGCAGCGCCACTGCGCCGTGTCGACGTACGACCTCGCGGAGCAACGGCAGCGTGACGGTATGGTCACCGCCGAGCGCGACGAGCACGTCAGCTCGTGCCGCCACTTCGGTCGCCCCCTCCTCGATCTGAGAGATCGCGGATCCGATGTCGAACGGCGTGCAGGCGATGTCGCCCGCATCAGCGACCTGCTGCGCCGCGAACGGCTGGACCGCCAGGCCCTCGTGGTAGTTCCGCAGCAGCCGCGTCGCGGTGCGCACCGCGTGGGGACCGAAGCGAGCGCCCGGCCGGTACGTGACGCCGCTGTCGAACGGGACGCCGACGATGGCAACGTCGGCCCGCTCGACCTCG
>DATHTO010000124.1:0-22460 GCA_035463115.1 Actinomycetota bacterium
GCCGCGCCTCCGACCGCGCCGAGCGCGACGAGGAACCCGACGCCGACGGCCGGCCGGCGGAGCGATGCGATGCCGACGACGGCCGCGATCGCGCCGATGACCACGACCATCCCGACGATCAGCGCCACCTTGTCTTGCTCGCCGAACGTCTCGATCGCGAACGACTTCAGCCATGCCGGTGCCGAGTCGATCGCGGCCCGAGCGACGGCGACGATCGGCGAGCTGTCCTGGGCGACGAACGCCGCGACGACCTGGCCCGCGGCGAGGGCGACGCCCGCGACGACGAGGCCGAGGAGCGCGCCGAGCCAGCGGGGCACGCCGCCCGGGCCGGCGGCGGATCGCGCTGGAGCCATGCCCGATCGTTCCATGCCTTGGATACGGCCGTCGCGCATCCGCGGATCGACGTCGGGCTCACCCAGGGCCCGGCCATCGTGGCGTAGCGTCGTCGCGAGGAGGAGGAACACCATGGAACGGCGTCGCCGGGAGCTGGTCGACGAGCTCGGAGCCGTGTTCGCGGATGTCCCGCGGCCGACGAACGCAGAGCTCCTGCACCCCCGGTGTTCCGACGACGGCGACATCCAGGCGCTGTACCCGTTCGCGCGGTGGCAGGACGTTCCGGATGCCGTGGTGGAGCGCGAGTACGCGGCGTTGGCGTTCCTGTCCGCTCCCGGGTTCCGGCACTTCCTGCCCGCGTACCTCCGGTTCGTCCTGACGCACGACGACGAAGGTCAGGCCGTGATCGGGTCGACGTTCGCGGCGCTCGATCCCGATCGCTACGAGGTCGACCTGGCAGCGTTCCAGCGGTCGAAGTACGTCCTGTTCCAGGACCGCGAACGCCACGTGATCGGCGCGTTCACCCGTCTGTTCGCCGACCACGAGGAGATCGGCGGCGCCGTCGGCAGCTGGCCAGACGGAAGATGACGCCCCGGGGGTTCACCGGTGGCACGGGCGGGTACCGAGGGGCCATGTTCGCGAGGATCATCAGATGGGCCCTGCCCGCGGTGGCGTTGTGGGCCTGGCGGCGCTACAGCGCGCGGCGTTCGACGACGGTCTGAGCCGCCCCGACGGGTCCGTCGCGGTGGACCTCAGTTCGGCGGCAGCCTGATCGAGCCGTCGCCGGCGAGGGGGAAGCTCGGGTTCCAGGCGACCTCCCACGCGTGTCCGTCGGGGTCGACGAACACGCCCGCGTAGCCCCCGTAGAAGGTCGCCGCGGGTTCCTTCGCGATCCAGGCTCCCGCGGCGCGGGCCTGCTCGATCACGGCGTCCACCTCGTCCTCCGACCGCACGTTGTGCGCGAGCGTGATGCCTCCCCAGCCGCCGCCGTCGCGCACCCCGCTGTCGTCGGCCAGCTTCTCGCGGCTCCAGAGCGTGACGATGAGCCCGCCGGCCTCGAAGAACACGGTCTCGCCGACGTCGAGTCCCGCGCGCCATCCCAGGGCCTCGTAGAACGCCCGAGCGCGCGCGACGTCGGCGACGCCGAGCGTGACGAGCGAGATCCGTTGCTCCATCGCCGCGAGTGTGAACCGATGCGGATCCGATGTCGCGCATCGGCCCGCGATCCCATGGGTAGGCCGTCCTGCCACGGGGAGCGGAGGAGCGCGCGATGGCGAAGGACGAGGAGCTGCATCCCGGCGACCGGGTCACGTGGAACGCCCACGGGGGCAAGACGACGTCGAAGGGAACGGCCACCGGCAAGGTCGTGAAGCGCATCACCGAGCCGACGACGATCGAGGGTCACGAGGCGAAGCCGTCGGATGACGATCCGCAGTACGTCGTCGAGTCCGACAACGGCGGGCGAGCGGCGCACAAGCCGTCGGCGCTCCGCAAGAAGGGCGATGGCTGATCGAGCGATGCTGACCGTCGGGGCCACCGGGGGCGTGCGGAACCTCAGCCTCGCGGCGTCACGTCTGCGACCAGCGGGAGGTGGTCCGACGCCTCGCTCCGGACGATCGCGAAGTTCGCGACCTCGAGCGTGTCGGACGTCACCCAGATCCAGTCGACCCGGTCGTCGGGGGTGACGGGGTCCCGCGCCGTCGGCGCCGTCGGATCACCGACCATGTCCTGCACGCTGGTGAGTCCGATCTCCTCGAGGCGCCCGACCTCCGTGCTGCCGGGCTGCATGTTGAGGTCACCGGCGAGGAGCCACGCGTCGGTCCCGCCCCAGACGTCGAGCACGGCGTCGATCTGATCGGCCCGCGTGGCCGGCCGGTCGCCGTGCTGCAGATGGACGCCGACGACGAACAGCCCGGGATCGGTTCCGATCGTCGCGGCGATCGCGCTCCGTTCCTGCGGTCCTTCGCCGTAGGGGAGCGCGATCACGCGATCGAGGTCGATCGGGAAGCGGCTGAGGATCGCGTTCCCGAACTGGCCGTCGGCAGCCGGCGCCCAGGCGTGGCCCATGTCGAGCCGGCGGGCGAGCCACTGGAGGTCGTCGCTCTGCCCCGCGATCGGCCATCCGCGGCCGACCTCCTGCAGGACGACGACGTCGGGATCCCGCGACCGGATCAGGTCGAGGACCTCACCGAGGACGATCTGCCCGTCGCCGTCCACCGCCGTGTGGATGTTCCAGTCGAGGACGCGATACGTGTCGGGCGCGCCGACCGGATCGGGTCGGGATCCGACGTCGAGCAGCAGCAGCGGAACGGCGATCGCGCCGATCAGCGGGATCAACGCCGGCACCGCGGATACAGGCTCCGGCCGGTGACGCCGTACGACGACGGCCGCGAGCGCCACCGCTGCGGCGATCGGCCACGTGGCGCGCGGAACCGGCAGCGGCACGTCGATATCGATCTGGTACGCGAACGCCGCGCCGACGAACAGCGCGATGCCGATCACGAACCAGAGAACCTGCGCCGTCGGGCCGTTCCGCCGGGCGCCGGCCGGTGACGACAGCGCGACGGTCAGGACGACGGCGGCCGCCGCGCTCGCGATCGGGACGGCGACGGCGGCGCTCGACCCCTGCACGAGCGCGAGCGCGCCCACGGCCGCGACGAGGACGACGCCGGCTCCGCGACGCACGGCACCGGAGTTCCGCGGGATCGCCCACGACGCCGCGAGGACGCCGAGGACCGATCCCAGCAGCACGAGCGCGACGCCGCCGGCGATCGGCGCACCCGTCGAGGAGGTCGTGAACGCGATGTTCTGCACGAACAGCAGCTGCACGAGGAGGAACGGCCCGATGGCGACGAGGGGCCACGCGTCGACGTCGAGCCGGTCGCCGTCGGGTTCCGCCGCCGATGCGGCGACCACCGCCGCGACGGCGAGGACGACGGCGACGGTGATGGCGGCGGGGCCGTCCTGCCAGACGGCATCCCACGTCTCGAACGCACCGAGGAGCGCGGCGTCGAGAGCCAGTCCGGCGACGATCGCGATGGCCGTCTCGGCGCCTCGGTCACGCCGGCGGCCCACGACGACCAGGACGGCGAGCGCCGTCATCCCCGTTCCGACGGAGACCGCGCCGAGCCAGACGGGGATCGGATGCACGAGCTGCTCGGCGAGCCTGGCGATCGCCACCCCGACGACCGCGACGCGGAACCCACCGCCCGCCCGCAGCAGGATCGGCGCGAGCATCGCCGGCGCGACGACGAAGGCAACGAGCGCCCACAGGACCGCCGTCGACGCGCCGGCATCCTCGCGGACGTCGTAGAGCAGCGGGAACGCCACCCGCAACGCCTGCATCAGCGACGCCGTGACGACGGCGACCGCTGCGGTCCACGCCATCCGCCGCATGCCGCGAAGCGTAGTCCGTCGATCGGTCGGGTCCGTCGCGGCGATCTCAGGCCGTCGCGCGCTCGTGGATCGCCCGAACGGTGTCGATCGTGTCGGCGTCGGCGGGGGTCTTGTCGGGCCGGAATCCCTTCACGCGGGCGAACCGCAACGCGAGGCCGCCGGGGTAGCGAGGGCTGACCTGCAAGCCGTCGAACGCGACCTCGACGACGAGCTCGGGCCGCACGTGCACGGTGATGCCGTCGCGGTGCGTCTCGATCGCCTGCAGGCGCTCGGTCTGCCACGCGAGCAGCTCGTCGGTCATGCCCTTGAAGGTCTTGCCGAGCATCACGAACCCGCCCGTCGCCGGATCGCGGGCGCCGAGGTGCAGGTTGCTCAACCATCCGCGCCGTCGCCCGTGGCCCCATTCCGCGGCGAGCACGACGAGGTCGAGCGTGTGCGCGCGCTTCACCTTCAGCCAGCTGCCACCGCGCCGACCGGCCTCGTACGGCGCGTCGAGCGCTTTCACCATCACGCCCTCGTGCCCTCGCTCGAGCGCGTCGTCGAGGAACGCCTCGGCTTCGGCGACGTCGTCGGTGACGATGCCCGGGACACGCATCTCCGCCGGTACGTGCGCTTCCAGCGCGGCGATGCGTTCCGCGGCCGGTCGATCGAGGAGGTCATCGCCGTCGACGTGCAACAGGTCGAAGACGAACGCGCGGAGCGGGACCTCGGCCCGCAGCTGTGCGAGGTCGCTCGGGTTCCGGCTGCCGAAGCGGCTCATCGTGACGCCGAAGGGATGCGGCCTGTCGTCGGTGCGCAGCGCGATCGCCTCGCCGTCGAGCACCAGCGCCGTCGCGGGCAGCGTTCGGATCGCCTCGACGATCTCGGGGACGCGAGCGGTCACGTCGGCGAGGTTCCGCGTGAAGACGCGGACGTCGTCGTCGAGCTTGTGGATCTGGATGCGGGCGCCGTCGAGCTTCCGCTCGACCGCGGCGGGGCGGAACCGCTCGAACGCCGAGGCGACGTCGTCCGCGGACCGCGCGAGCATCGGCTGGATCGGCGAGAGGAGCGTGAGCCGGAACCGTCCCAGCGCCTCGACGCCTCCCGCGAGCGCGGCGGTGGCGACGGCGCCGAGGTCGCCGGCGAGCATCGCGGCCCGCCGCACGTCGGCGACCGGGACCCTCGCCGCCCGCGCGACGGCGTCGACCATCAGTCCCTCGAGCGCGCCTTGTCGGAGCTCCCCCGTCAGCAGGCCACGCAGGAACCGCTGTTCCGGTTCGGTCGCACGGGCGAACAGCTCGTGCAGCGCCTCGCGCCGCGCCGCCTGTGAACCGGCTCCCGACATCGCTCCGACGCCGCGGAGCGTCGCGTCGACGTCGGCGAGCTCAAGCTCCGGCACGCCCGTCGCGGCGGGCGGGACGTCGCGCAGCGTCGCCCATCCGACCCCGATCGATCCCTGCGGCAGCACGCCCGACAGGTACGCCACGGCGGTCACCACCTCGCCGGGCGCCAGGGCGGCGAGGAGCGAGGCGAGCCGTTCGACCTTGGCTCGTTTCGAGCGCGTCGCCGCGACGTCGGATGACGTTCGGACGACCTCAGCGAACCGCACGCCACCTCACTCCGTCAGAACCACTCGTCGAACGATCGCCGCCGTGCGACCTTCAGGCGGTCGCGGGTCTCGCGCGGGAACCAGGCCAGCTCTTCGCCGCGCTCGTCCTTCGCGAGGGCGGCGCTCCGGCAGGCGACCGAGCGCTCGCCCTGCGACCACGCTGCCTCGCCGATCGGCTGCGTGCGCGTCCAGGCGATCCGCCGTCCGCGTCCGTCGCGCGGGTACGACGCCGGCAGGCCGGCGGCACGGCATCCCGCGTCGGTCACGACGTCGACCGCCCGGTGCGGCTCGACGTCGGTCTCGACCAGCGCCGGGCGGCGTTCGGGCAACAGGTCGAGCACCCCGTACGGGAGACCGTCGAACCGGCGCAAGACGTTCGCCCGCGCGACCTCGCGCGTCGCGCACAGGTAGACCACGGGGAACGAACCCGGCGGGTTCCAACGCCCGCCGCGCTCGGCGGCGAACGACGGATCCAGCGGTCGCTTCCAGTCGGGATCGACGACGCGGCTGTACCGGCCGCCGCGCGTCACGTGTCGGAACCGCGTCACGCCGTGGTCGCCCAGTCGAACGAGCGGGCCACCGCCTCGCGGACCGCCTCGTGGTCGTCGTCGGCGATCGCCTGCAGGATCGATCGGCGACGGTAGGCGGCGGCCGGCGTGCGGACGATGCCCGGCACGCGCTCGGGCACGAGGTTCCGCTCGAGCAGGTCGGCGATGTGCAGGATCGTCGCGAGCTTCGGCTGGCGCGCCGCCGGGGGACCGTCGTCGAGCCACTGCTGCACCGCCTGCCGCGCGACGCCGAACAGCCGGGCCACGTCGGTCACCGACAGCTGCCACGCGGCCATCAGCCGCTCGAGCCCCGTGCCCGCGCCCGACAGCTCGAGCAGCACCACGCGGGAGAACCGCTGGTACGCGAGCGGATCGGGGAACGCCGCCGGATCGACGACGACGGGGCTGGGGGGCACGCCGTCGATGATGCCGCCGGCCGCCGACACGAGCGCGGCGATCGGGCCGGCGGGCGCGAAGGGAGCCGTGAGCGCGAGCTGGTCGAGGACGTCGACGGCGCCCGGCGGCGCGTCGCCGGTCAGGAGGTCGCGCACGAGCCGCCGCCACGCGCGCGCGTACCGGCGCGCCGAGGCCTCGTCCCCCCGCAGCGCCGACGGCAGCGGCCGGAGCACCGCGTCGACCACCGTGCGCTCGATCGTCGCGAGACCGCTCATCCCGAATCGAGGATACCGCAAGCGGAACGCAAGCTCGGCGTCAGTCCTCGTACTCCGCGCCGACCCGGCCGAAGGTGGGCTCGCCCGCCACCGCGTAGACGTCGAGGCTCACGCCGGTGGAGGTCACGCCGAGGTGCTCGTGCGCGAGCGCCGCGGGTCGGACGCCGTCGTCGAACAGCCGCTTGCCCTTGCCGAGGACGACCGGCGCCGTGATGAGGCGGATCTCGTCGATCAGCCCGTGCTCGAACAGCGTCTGGGCCATCCGCCCGCTGCCGTGGATCTGCATCTCGCGCCCGTGCCGCGCCTTCAACCGAGCCACCTCGGCGGCGAGGTCGCCACCGAGGACGTGTGCGTTGTTCCACGAGGCGTCGCCCAGGGTCGTCGACGCCACGTACTTCGGCAGCGTGTTGAGCGCCGTCGCGACGGTGTCGTCGGGATCGGTCACCTTCGGCCACGCGCCGGCGAAGATCTCGTACGTCCGACGCCCGAGCAGGAACGCGTCCGCCTCGCGGAACCACTCGTCGATCTGCCGGCCGAGCCGCTCGTCGAACAGCGGCACGAGCCAGCCGCCGAGGTCGAACCCGTCGGACTCGTCCTCGTCGGGGCCGCCAGGTCCCTGCACGATGCCGTCCAGCGTGATGAACGATTGCAGCGTCAGTCGCATGCGATCCTCCTCGTCGTCCCCGAACCCGTCCTTCCTCCACTCGGACCGTCCAACCGCTCGGAACTCATCGCCGACGGCCGACGTGACGCAGCTTCTCCGGGTTCACGACGCTCCGGACGGCGGTGACCTTGCCGTCGACCACGTCGATCGTCACGACGGTCGCCACCGAGCCGTCCGGCGCGTAGCCCACGATGCCCGGCTGCCCGTTGACCGTGGACCTCTCGGAGCTGAGGGAGTGATGCGCCGCGTACCGCCCCAGCCCGGCGAGGAAGCGGGCCATCCGGCGTCGTCCGGTGACGGGCTCCCGAACGGCGCCACGCCCGCCGCCGTCGCCGACCATCACGGCATCCTCTGCGAGCATCTCCATCAGGGCGTCGATGTCGCCGTGCGTCATCGCGGCGAAGAAGCGATCGGCGAGTTCGCGTTTGCGCTCGGCCGACGGCTCGAACCGGGGCCGTCGCGCTTCGACGTGCTTGCGCGCCCGCACCGCGATCTGGCGCGCGTTCGCGGGCGACCGGTCGACCACGGCGGCGACCTCCTCGAAGTCGAACGCGAAGACGTCGTGGAGCAGGAACACCGCCCGCTCGACCGGCGAGAGCGTTTCGAGCACGATCAGGAACGCCATCGACAGGGACTCGAGGTCCTCGGCGCGTTGCTCGGGCGTGGGCGCGTCGTCGACGAGCGGTTCCGGCAGCCACTGTCCGACGTAGCGTTCGCGGCGCACCCGCGCCGAGCGCAGGTGATCGATCGCCAGCCGGGTCGTGACCTCCGTCAGGAAGGCCTTCGGCTCCCGGATCTCGCCGCCATCGCTCAGGACGCGATGCGCTCGCAGGAACGTCTCCTGGACGACGTCCTCGGCCGCGCCCACCTCGCCGATCATCCGGTAGGCGATCGAGAACAGCAGAGGACGGAACCGCTCGAGCTCCCGGAGATCCATCGCGTCGCCCATCCGCACCTCCAGACGGAACAGCGTCGCGGCGTGTGACACCCCTGCGCCGCTCGTCGCCGGAAGGAGTGTCACACTGGAGGACGCTGCCTCGTCTCGGAGGGTGAACCGACCCGACCCGAGGAGGCAACCATGAAGGTGTTCGTCGCAGGGGCGACCGGCGCGATCGGCTCGCGCCTCGTCGATCAGCTGATCCGTCGTGGCCACCACGTCAGCGGAACGACGCGCACGCCGGCGAAGATCGAGCGGCTGCGCGCGCTGGGCGCGGACCCTGTCCTGCTCGACGCGCTCGACGCATCCGCCGTCAAGGCGGCCGTCGCCGACGCTGAGCCAGACGTCATCGTCCACGAGCTCACCGCGATCCCCGACGTCGTCGATCCGCGTCGGCTCGACGCGGGGTTCGTCGCGACCAACCGGCTCCGAACCGAGGGGACCGACCACCTGCTCGAGGCCGCCCGCGCCGTCGGCGTCCGCCGGTTCGTCGCGCAGAGCTTCGCGATGTGGGCGTACGCGCGCGAGGGGGCAGCCGTGAAGTCCGAGGGCGACGCGCTCGAGGGCGATCCGCCCGCGAGCGTGCGGCAGACGCTCGCCGGCATCCTGCACGTCGAGCGCGCCGTCGCGGCCGTCGCGGACGTGGAAGGGATCGCCCTTCGCTACGGCAGCTTCTACGGTCCGGGAACGTCGCTCGCCCGAGGCGCTCCGCTCGTGGGGCTCGTCCGCAAGCGTCGCCTCCCGATCGTGGGCAGCGGAGAAGGGGTGTGGTCGTTCATCCAGATCGACGACGCAGCGTCGGCGACGGTTGCCGCGGTCGAACGCGGCGCACCCGGCATCTACAACGTCGCCGACGACGAACCGGCATCCGTCGCGACCTGGCTCCCGGAGCTCGCGCACGCCGTCGGTGCGCCGGCGCCCCGACGCGTCCCCACCTGGCTCGCGCGCCCGCTGATCGGCGACGCGGGCGTCGCGATGATGACCGAGGTTCGTGGCGCGTCGAACGCGAAGGCGAAGCGCGGGCTCGGATGGGAGCCGCGGTACCCGACGTGGCGCGAGGGGTTCCGGAGCGGGTTGTGAAGCGCGACGGCTCCGGCGCCCGGTGGACGCCGGAGCCGTCGGAGCCGCGCGCGCCGCGGTCAGTCGATGTCTCGCCGGCGCATCAGCCGCGCGCCCGTGGCGACGGACGCGATCGCGTAGGCCGCGAGGACGATCGCCCCGGCCCCCGCCGTCAGGAGGGTGCCCTCGCTCAGTCCCACGAGCGCGTAGCCCGCCGAGCCGGGGAAGTAGCGCGCCACGTCGGGCAGCATCCCGGCGACGATCCCCTCTCCGGCGACCATCCAGACGAGCGCTCCCGCCACGGCCGCCACCTGGTGGCGCACGGCGAGGCCGAGCCCGACGCCGATCGCGCTCCAGAGCACCGTCGCCGCGAGCAGCCGGCCGACGACCTCGCCGAGCGCGGCCGCCGACCACGTCGCCTCCCAGCCCTCGCCGAGCAGCAGCGGAACGCCGATCGCCGTCGCCGTCGCCGTCGCGCCGATCCCCAGGGCGATGCCGCCCACGGCGGCGGCGCCGACCTTCGCGCCGAGGACGCGCCCCCGCTGCGGGTTCGCCAGCAGCGTCGGGACGATCGAGCCGAACCGGAACTCGTCCGTGAACGAGCGGATCCCCAGCAGCAGCGCGAACAGCGGCGTGATCGAGAGCACCACGTTGAGGAACGCCTGGTGCTCCAGCGGCGCCGACGGGTTCACCCCGGAACCGTCGGTGATCACCGCGATCGTTCCGAGGCCGACGATCGCGGCCAGACCGACGAGCAACGCGTAGGCGCTGCGGGTCGTGGTGAGCTTGCGGAGCTCCGACAGGAACTGAGCCGTCATCGTGGTGCCTCCTCGGTGAGCTCGAGGAACACGTCCTCGAGGGTGGTGTGGCGTTCCGACAGTTCGAACACGGGCACGCAGGCCTCGAAGGCGAGCGTTCCGATGCGGGCGGCGTCGCCGCCCGAGACGTGCAGCGCTCCGTCGCCGTTCGCGCTGACCTCGATGCCGTTCGTGCGCAGCGCCGCGATCAGCGCGTCGGGCTCGGGCGTCCGCACGACGATGTCGCCCGGCGTCCGCGTGAGCTCGGTGATCGGCGCCTGGCGGACCAGGCGGCCGCGGTCGATCACGATCGCCTCGTCGGCGAGCTCCGCCATCTCGGTCAGCACGTGGCTCGAGACGAGGACGGCGTTGCCGCGCGCGGCGAAGTCCCGGAGGAACCGTCGCAACCAGCGGATGCCCTGCGGGTCGAGCCCGTTCGCGGGCTCGTCGAGGATCAGGATCCTCGGCTCGCCGAGCAGCGCGGCGCCGAGCGCGAGACGCTGCCGCATCCCGAGGGAGTACGTGCCGGCGTTGCGTCGGGCGGCGGCCGTCAGGCCGACCTGCTCGAGCACCTCGTCGACTCGCGCCATCGGGATCCGGGCGGCGGTCGCGATCGTGCGGAGGTGGTTCCGGCCGTTCCGGAGCGGGTTGAAGCTCTGCGTCTCGAGCACCGCTCCGACCGTGCCGGCGGGATCGTCCAGACTGCCGTAGGGCAGGCCGAGGATCGTCGCCGAGCCCTCGGTCGGCGTGACGAGCCCGAGGACGATCCGGAGCGTGGTGGTCTTGCCTGCGCCGTTCGGTCCGAGGAACCCCGTCACGACGCCGGGTCGGATCTCGAACGTCAGGTCGTCCACGGCGGTGACGCCGCCGTACCGCTTCGTGACGCCCCTGACCGCGATCGCCGGCGAGGCGATCGGTGTGCCGGTGAGCGTTGCGTCCATCGTCCGTCCTCCTCGTCGTTCCGTCGGGGACGACGCTAGGGACGGGCGGCCGTGGCCACGTCGTCCTGCGGAACGGACCCGAGCGTCCTTCCGCAGGAGGAGCCGTCGGACCGGAGGACGACGGACGTCAGTCGCCGGGCTGGACGAGCCCGGACTCGTAGGCGACCACGACGGCTTGCGCGCGGTCGCGCAGACGGAGCTTCGAGAGCACCCGCCCGACGTGGGTCTTCACGGTCGTCTCCGCGACGAACAGCGTGCGCGCGATCTCGGCGTTCGAGAGGCCTCGCGCGATCAGGACGAGGACCTCACGCTCTCGTTCCGTCAGGTCGGCGAGCTCGTCGCGCGACGGGTTCGGCGCGCGCTTCGCGAATTCCTCGATCAGTCGCCGCGTGACCGACGGCGCGAGCAGCGCCTCGCCGCCGGC
This sequence comes from Actinomycetota bacterium, assembly GCA_035463115.1. GTDB lineage: Bacteria > Actinomycetota > UBA4738 > UBA4738 > HRBIN12 > BPGL01. The sequence continues at coordinate 11,359 of DATHTO010000124.1, forward strand.
GATCACCCGTACGGCCGCGACGAGCTCCTCGGGTGGTCGGTCCTTCAAGAGGAAGCCGCTGGCTCCCGCGCGGAGCGCGTCGTAGACGTACTCGTCGAGGTCGAACGTCGTGAGGACCAAGATGCGGGCGGGCGGATCGTGGGCCGTGAGCCGCCGCGTCGCCTCGATCCCGTCCATGACGGGCATGCGGACGTCCATCACGACCACGTCGGGCGCGAGCCGCTCGTAGTGCCGCACCGCGTCGGCGCCGTCGATCGCCTCGCCGACGACCTCGACGTCGGGCTGCGCATCGAGGATCATCCGGAACCCCGCCCGCATCAGCGCTTGGTCGTCCGCGATCACGACACGGATCGGGGCGTTGCCCGTGGACCCGCCATCCGGAGCGTCGCTCATGCCGGTTGCTCCTGATGCGGGAGACGAGCTCGCACGGCGAACCCGCCGCCGGGCGCCGCTCCCGCCGTGAGCTCACCGCCGAACAGCTGCACCCGCTCGCGCATCCCGATCAGGCCGTGGCCTCCGCCGTCGTGATCGACCGGTCCACGTCCGTCGTCCACGACCTCGATCTCGAGGGCGTCGGGTGCGTAGCGCAGGAGGACGCGCGCGCTGGCCCCGCCGGCGTGCCGGAGCGAATTCGTCAGCGCCTCCTGCACGATCCGATACGCCGAGAGATCGACGCCCGGCGGGAGCGGTCGAGGCTCGCCTTCGACGACGGCCTCGACCGGAAGGCCCGTCGCCCGCATCCCCGCGAGGAGCTCGTCGAGCCGTGCGAGTCCGGGTTGCGGCGCGCGCTTACCCGCCGCTCCGTCGGCCTTCAGGATCTCGAGCAGCCGCCGCATCTCGGCGAGGCCGGTCCGTCCCGACGCCTCGATCTGTCGCAGCGCGTCCGCGGCGGCCTCGGGGTCGGCGCCGACGACGGTTCGGGCCGCGCCCGCCTGCACGACCATCACGCTCATGTGGTGCGCGACGACGTCGTGGAGTTCCCGCGCGATCGCGGCGCGTTCGGCGGCGACGGCGTCGCGGGTGGCGACCTCGCGGTCGCGGACGATCCGTCGGCGGCGATTGAAGGTCATGCGCCCGATCAGGATCGGGAGCAACGCCGCCATCACGAGCCCGAACGCGATCTCGGCCCAGTTGAGGCCACGCTCGGCGGACTCCCCGACGCTGATCGCGACGGCGGCGAGCACGGCGACCGGCAGCAACACGGTGACGAGCGGACGACGCTCGACGTTGGCGGCGGCGGTGTACAGCCCGATCAGCAGGTAGATGACGAACTCGGGCCAGAACCCGAAGAGCGCGGCCGTCGCCGACGCAGCCGACACGACGACCGCGACGGCGAGGGGAACGCGACGGCGCCACACGAGCGCGACCGCCGCGACGACGACGAGCGCGACACCGAGCGCTTCGGGCGGCTCGTCGGGCCGGCGGACCCGAGACGCGAACGCGAGGACGCCGACCACCAGCAGGACGGACGCGAGCACGCCGTCCCAGATCCGGTGGTCGACCCCTCGGAGGCGGTCCCACCAGGTCCGTTCCACGGACGCACGCTACCGCCGCCCCGTCGGGGCGTCGTCATCCTGCGGGATGAGCGCTGCCGCGGGTGCGTACACGTCGGCGGCCGCGCGCTCCCGACGCGACAGCGCGATGAACGGCAGCGCGAGCGCCGAGATCGCGGCGCCGAGCACGTACGACGGCGCGTAGCCCCACACGTCGGCGGCCCGCCCAAGCACGGGCTGCGTCCACACGCCGCCCGCCGATCCCATCAGCGAGTCGAACGACAGGATCGTGGCGCGTTCGCTCGAGGGGATCAGGGCGTTCACGTAGCTCTGTCGGATGGGGGACGCGGCCGCGAACATCAGCGCCCACACGACGATGAGCCCGATCACGCCCCAGAACGACCGGACGATCCCGATCGAGGCCAGCGACCCGACACCGACCGCCGTGGCGATCAACAGCGCCGACGTCCGCCGGCGGAAGAGCGTTCCGTACCGCGGCGCGACGATACCGCCCGCGATCTGTGCGCACGCGATGATCGCCGCCGCGATGCCCGCGATCTGATACGCGTCGGGATCGCCGTAGAGCTCCAGCAGGTACGGCTGGAGCGCATAGAACGCGTACATCCCCACGCCGCCGGCGAACAGGCGCTCGAGCATCAGCCACTTCACGGCCGGCACGCGCATCCCGTGGTCGACCGACGCGGCGACGATGCGTCGCATCTCGGCGATCGGCCGCTGACCCCTCCTCGGGGTGAATCCGAGATCGTGCATCAACCGGAAGGCGACCACGAACGTGGCGATCAGGATCACCCCGCGCAGGACGAACGGGACGCCGAGGCCGAACCGCTGCGCGATGAAGCCGCCGGCCACCGATCCGACCAGCATCGCGACGCCGCTCACGATCTGGCCGCGGCCGAAGATCGCCTCCATCGTGCCGGCGTAGCCGGTGGCACCCATCGCGTCGACGACCCATGCCTCGACGGCGCCGGAGAAGAACGTGAAGCCCAGTCCGAGGAACAACGAGACGGCCGCCCACTGCCAGAACGGCGCCTCCATCTGCCACAGCAGCACGTACAGGAGCGTCGACGCGGCGAGCGTGAGGGAGCCGAGGAGGTACGACGCTCGTCGCCCCACCGTGTCGGCGACGACGCCGGTCGGCACCTCGAACAGCACCATGCCGGCCGTGAAGAAGGCGTTCGCCGTGAAGGCCTGCGCGTTCGTGAGGCCCGCATCGAGCAGGAAGATCGTGTTGATCCCCCAGATCAGCGACGCGGCGAGCGTGTTGCCGAGCAGCAGCGTCAGGTACGTCCGCTGGACCGACGCCGGCGTCGCCGTGGGCATCGGCTCGGGCGTCTCCAACACGGGCGGCGGACCTTTCGCGCTCGGCCTCCTGCGGACCGTCGCACCTCGGAACCCGCCCTGGCGGTGCGTCATTCCCGTCGCCGAGCAGCTGCGTCGATCGACGACCACGGAGCCATCCTCTGCGACGCGCGCGATCGGGGGCGCCGCAACGCATACGGCGACGGCTCGTGGGTAGGTCATCCGTTCGGATCGTCGACTGGGGGGTGGCTCGTGTGCGCCGCAGAGACCGCGCGGACCGCTTCCTCGGGCGTGGGCCGGTCACGCGGGCCGTTGGCGCGCTGATCCTCGCCGGTGCGGGCGTCTTCGTGCTGACGTCCGCGGCCGCCGCGCAGGCTTCGCGGACGGTGCTCAGGAGCGAGGTCGTGGGGCCGATCACCCCCGTGGTCGCCGACCAGATCGCCGACGGCGTGCAGCGATCGGTGGCCGAAGGCCATGAGCTCTACCTGATCGAGCTCGATACGCCCGGCGGCCTCGACGTTTCGATGCGCGACATCGTGCAGTCCCTGGTGGGGTCCGACGTTCCGACGGTGGTGTACGTGAGCCCGACCGGTGCTCGTGCCGCGTCGGCCGGCGCCGTGATCACGCTCGGCTCGCACGTCGCCGCGATGGCTCCCGGTACGACGACGGGTGCCGCCACGCCGGTAGCCCTCGAGGGCGAAGAGATCTCCGACAAGATCCTGAACGATGCCGTGTCATACGTCCGGGCCCTGGCCGAGCTCCGCGACCGGCCCGTCGACCTCGCGGTCGACATGGTGCGCGAAGGGACCTCCGTCACGGCGTCCGAAGCGCTCGACCGGGGGTTCGTCGAGGTGGTGGCGGCGGACCGCGACGAGCTCCTCAGCGCGATCGACGGTCGGAGCGTCACGCTCGACGACGAGCGCACCGTGACGCTCCGGACCGCCGACGCGTCGGTCGTGGACTTCGAGATGGATCTCGGTCGCCGTGTGCTCCAGTGGCTCGCGGACCCGAACCTGGCCTTCCTGTTCATCTCGCTCGGAACGCTCGCGATCATCTACGAGCTCGCGAACCCGGGCGTCGGTCTCGGCGGCATCGTCGGCGTGATCCTGCTGCTGCTCGCGTTCGCGTCGCTCGCCGTCCTGCCCGCGACGGCGGTCGGCATCGTCCTGCTGTTGCTCGCGGCTGGGTTGTTCGTGGCGGAGCTGTTCGTTCCGGGGGTCGGCGTGTTCGCGGTCGGCGGCGCGATCGCGTTGGTGCTCGCCGGCGCGTTCCTCTTCAGGGGACCGATCGGTGTGGACGCGCCGGTGCTGTGGCCGACCGCGATCGTGGTGGGCGGCGGCGCGATCATCGCCGGCCGCCTCGCATGGCGCGCACGCAACGCTCCGCCGCGCGTGGGCGAGACGGCACTCGTCGGGCACGTAGGCACGATCCGCACGGCCACGGGCACCACCGGCCAAGCGTTCGTCGACGGAGCTTTGTGGAACGCGCGCGCCGATGCGCCACTGCACGAAGGCCAGTACGTGCGGGTCGTCGACGTCGACGGGCTCGACCTGATCGTCGTCCCGGGAACCGACGCGCCGGAACCAGCCAACCGCTGAGGCAACCGAGAGGAGAGGAGAAGCGATGGACCTGACGTTCCTGTACGGCATCGGGATCGCGCTGTTGTTGCTGCTCGCGCTGCTGATGTCCGCCGTGAAGATCGTGAAGGAGTACGAGCGAGGGGTGATCTTCCGGCTCGGACGCGTGATCGGCGCCAAGGGGCCGGGGTTGTTCCTCATCATCCCCGTGGTCGACCGCATGGTGAAGGTCAGCCTGCAGACGGTCACGATGGACATCCCGCCGCAGGACGTGATCACGAAGGACAACGTGACCGTGCGCGTGAACGCCGTCACGTACTTCAACGTGGTCGACCCCGTGAAGGCGACCGTCGCCATCGAGAACTACATGTTCGGCACGTCGCAGGTCGCGCAGACGACGCTCCGGAGCATCCTCGGGCAGGTCGATCTCGACGAGCTGCTGGTGAACCGCGACGACATCAACGCACATCTGCAGAAGGTGATCGACGACCTCACGAACCCATGGGGCGTCAAGGTGACGCTCGTCGAGGTGAAGGACGTGGAGCTGCCGGACCTGATGCGTCGCGCGATGGCGCGGCAGGCCGAGGCCGAGCGCGAGCGGCGCGCGAAGGTGATCCACGCCCAGGGCGAGCAGGAGGCCGCCGCGAACCTCGAGGAGGCCGCGATCGTGCTCGAACGGCACCCCGCGGCGATGCAGCTGCGGGTCCTGGCGACGATGACCGATGTCGCATCGGATCGGAACTCGACGCTGATCTTTCCGATCCCGATCGAGTTCTTGCGCCTCGCCGACGCGATGGCCGGCGCGAACGGCGACGGCAAGACGCCGACAGGTCCGGCCGTGGGGCGTGCGAGCGCATGACCACCGCGGCTGTGGCCGGCGCGAAGGCGTGATCGCCGACCGAGCCGTCTACGCCTCGGCGCCGGACGGGATCGGCACCATCCCTTCGGCGGTGGTGCCGATCCCCGGTTCGCTCGTGAGGTCGAGCCGCCCGCCGACCGAGTCGAGCCGATCGATCGTGCCCTGGACCCCGGTTCCGAGGTTGGTCGAGCGTGTGTCGAACCCTCGGCCATCGTCGCCCACCACGAACCGGAGCTCGCACATGCGGCACCGCAGGACCGCGACGCCGCACGCGGCGGGAACGCCGATGCCGATGCCGATGCCGAGCAGCGTCGCGAGCGACGACGCGGTCTGGAACCACGTGGACACGACGACGACGAGCGCGGTGAGCGTTCCGAGCCGGCGGCGACCGCGAACACGAACCATCGGAGCCGTTGGCGTTCTTCAGCCCGCGCCCGGCGGGACCGCACGACGATCCCGGCGACGCCGATCAGCAGCAGCACCATGCCGACGATCCAGACCGTCTCGGTCAGGTCGGATGGGACGACGTTCGTCGGGTTCTCGACGGCGAGGTCCTCGGTGACCTCGAGCTCGGCGAGCGTGAGCACCTCGGCGAGCGCGAACACCACCGCGAACGCCACGCCGGCCCGCCCGACCCACGCCCACCGCCCCGACATGGCGCGTCCGGTGGGGAGCAGGATGAGCAGGAGCAGGAAGAATCCGCTCGGGGCGACGAGCGACACCGACCAGTAGGCGGCATCGGTGACGTGGCCCTCGAGGAAGCCGACGCGTTCCGTCACCGGGAACGCGAGGGCGACGGCCGCGTCGATGCGGTCGCCGCCCCACCAGCGCGACCACGATGCCTCCTCGAGCGCTCGGCACGGCAGGGGTTCCGGCGGCGGACATCGGGGCCCATGCGGCCGCATCCGCGCCGTCCGGAGAAGCGAGCCCCCAGGCCCGCTTCCTGCCTCATGCAGCCGGCCCCCAGGAACCTGCGACGAGGACGAATCGGGGATGGCGGTGTCGGGAAGGTCCGTGCGCGCGAGAGCGGGCTCCTTGCTCACGCGAGCGGCGGGCACGCCGCAGCCGGAGCTGACCGACCCGAGGAGGCGCACATGCGAGCGATGGTCTACCGCGGTCCCTACAAGATCCGCGTCGAGGACAAGGACATCCCACCGATCGAGCATCCGAACGACGCGATCGTGCAGGTGCAGCTCGCCGCGATCTGCGGCAGCGACCTGCACCTGTACCACGGCATGATGCCGGACACGCGCGTCGGCCATACGTTCGGCCACGAGTTCATCGGCGAGGTGGTCGACGTGGGCTCGTCGGTCCAGAACCTGCAGCGCGGCGACCGTGTGATGGTCCCCTTCAACATCTTCTGCGGCACCTGCTACTTCTGTGCCCGCGGTCTGTACGCGAACTGCCACAACGTGAATCCGAACGCCACGGCCGTTGGCGGGATCTACGGTTACTCGCACACGACCGGTGGGTACGACGGCGGGCAGGCGGAGTTCGTTCGCGTGCCGTTCGCTGACGTCGGCCCGAGCAAGATCCCCGGCTGGATGTCCGACGAGGACGCCGTGCTGTTGACCGACGCGTGCGCCACGGGCTACTTCGGCGCGCAGCTCGGCGACATCAAGGAAGGCGACGTCGTCGCCGTCTTCGGCGCAGGCCCGGTCGGGTTGTTCGCCGCGAAGTCCTCATGGCTGATGGGGGCCGGTCGTGTGATCGTGATCGATCACATCGAGGACCGTCTCGAGAAGGCACGGACGTTCGCCCACGCCGAGACCTACAACTTCACGGAGTACGGCGACATCGTCGTCGAGATGAAGCGGACGACCGACGGGCTCGGCACCGACGTGGCGATCGATGCGGTCGGAGCAGAGGCCGACGGCAACCTCCTGCAGCACGTGACGGCGACGAAGATGAAGCTGCAGGGCGGATCGCCGGTCGCGCTGAACTGGGCGATCGACTCGGTTCGCAAGGGCGGAACCGTCTCGGTGGTGGGGGCGTACGGCCCCATCTTCAGCGCCGTGAAGTTCGGCGACGTGATGAACAAGGGCCTCACGATCCACTCGAACCAGTGCCACGTGAAGCGTCAGTGGCCTCGTCTGTTCGAGCACGTGCGGAACGGCTACCTGAAGCCCAGCGAGATCGTGACGCACCGCATCCCGCTCGAGGACATCAGCGAGGGGTACCACATGATGTCGGCGAAACTCGACGGGATGATCAAGCCCCTCATCCTCCCCCAGGCCGCGTGACGACGAGTACGAGTGAGGAGCCCGCGATGACGTACACACCCACCAAGCCTCCGATCGCCCCGACGTCGGAACAGCTCCGCGCGAGCATCCCCGGCTGGGGCGTCGACCTCGATCCGAGCGATCGGCCGTCGGTTCCGCGGGAGCGGTTCGACCTCGGCGCGACGGGCGCGCATTGGGACTTCCCGGAACGCCAACCCGAGAAGTGGCCCAGGGAACGATCGATCGAGCATGAGATGCTCACGCCCGTCTTCGGAACGGCCCAGCCGCCGCGCGGCCTTTCGGGTGCGATCCGGAAGCTCTCGTACGCGCGGTACAGCGAAGCACGCGCCGCGCACTGGCTCCTGTTGGTGCTGGCGGACCGCGTCGACGCGGTGGAACATCACGCCCAGTCGCTGCTGTCCCTGAGACCGGACAACCCGATCACGCAGACGGGCATCAAGAGCGAGATCACGGCGAACGGCGTGAAGTCCCGCTTCGGAAGGGGACGTACCGACGTCATCCATCATCCGCTCGATCCGATCATCGTCGCGGGGCCGTGGGTCGTCGCCGGCGTGCTCGCGTACCGCGGCGCGCGCGCGCTCGCCCGCCGTCGGAACTCCAGCGCTACCGCCTGATCGCGACGTCGCGCAGGGCGAGCCGGAGATGGACGGCTGCCGGCGTGTCGATCGCGCCGGTCTTCGTCACGTCGAAGCGACGGAGGCCGGGATCGTCGACCAGGCGGGTGCCGTCGCCCAACAGGATCGGAACGACGTGCAGCTGCATCTCGTCGAGGAGGCCCGCCGCGAGGTACTGCGTGATGACGTCCGCGCCTCGTCGGCGCCATCGAGCGATAGGACGACGCGGGCGCCCTGCATCTCATCGGTCGGCGTTGCGTGACGTCGCACGTCCGGCGCCAGCCGTGGAACGATGGAAGCACGATGACACCCGCCGAGTTCGGCATCAGCGTCACGCCCGACTGGCGGAACAACGACGAGATCCTGCGGTTGACGCGTCTCGCCGACGAGGCCGACCTCGACCTCGTCGGCATCCAGGACCATCCGTACCAATGGCGCTTCTCCGACACGTGGACGCTGATCGCGTTCCTCGCGGCGAAGACGTCCAGGATCCGGTTCTTCCCCGATGTGGCGAACCTTCCGCTGCGGCCGCCGGCGATCCTCGCGAAGTCGGCCGCGTCGCTCGACGTCCTCACCGGCGGCCGGGTCGAGCTCGGCCTCGGCGCAGGTGGCTTCGTCGATGCTGCCGCCGCCATGGGAGGACCGCGCCGCAGCCCGGGGGAAGCCTTCGAGGCGACGGAAGAAGCGATCGACATCATCCGGCTCGTCTGGAGCGGCGAGCGCGGCGTCCGCTACGAGGGGCGTCACTACCGCCTCGCGGGCCTGCACACCGGGCCGCAACCGGCGCACGACATCGGCATCTGGCTCGGCGCCGCTCGCCCGCGGATGCTCGACCTGATCGGACGCAAGGCCGACGGCTGGATCCCGTCGGCGTCGTGGGCGCCGCCGGAGACGCTGCCCGGGTACCTCATGCGGATCGAAGACGCGGCGGCGGGCGCCGATCGCGACCCGCGCGGCATCCGGCGCGTGTACAACCTGATGGGTTCGATCGCGCCTGCGACCGGTGATGCGTTCGTCGGGCCAGCGAGTTATTGGATCGACGAGCTGCACTCACTGATCGATCTCGGGATGGACGGGTTCATCTTCTGGCCGGGCGACGACGATCCGGTCGGCCAGGTCGAGGTGTTCGCCGAGGAGGTCGTTCCGTCGGTTCGGCACGCATAGCGCCGGCGGGAACCTCGCGATCCGTCGCGTGGAGTCGGTCTACTCTTCGTCCGTGGCGACGTTCGTGATCGTTCACGGCGCCTGGGGCGGGGGATGGGAGTGGCGTTCGGTCGCGGATCTGCTGGGCGGCATGGGTCATCGCGCCTTCCCGGTTACGCTGACCGGTCTCGGCGACCGTTCCCACCTTTCGAGCCGCTCTGTCGACCTCTCGACGCACCGCGACGACGTCGTCGAGCTCGTCCGATGGGAGCGGCTCCGCGAAGTGATCCTGGTCGGGCACAGCTACGGCGGGATGGTGATCTCCGTCGCGGCCCCGCAGCTCGGCGACCGACTGCGCGCGATGGTGTACGTCGATGGGTTCGTACCGGAGGACGGACAGTGCGAAACCGACCTCATCGATCCCGCGTGGGTCGAGACGATGGTCACACGCCCGGCTGCCGAACGCGGCGAAGGCTGGCTCGTTCCGTTCCCGTTCCCCGACGATCTCGACGGGTATCCCGCCGACATGGCGGAGCGCTACCGCGCGAGTCGGCATCCCCTCCCGACGCTGACGGAGCCCGCCAGCGTGGCCGGCACGCCGCACGTCCCGGTCGCGTTCGTGCACTGCATCGATAAGGAGCCCGGAACCGACGCGTTCCTGGGGTCGTTGGACACCGCCCGCCGGCGCGGGTGGCTCGAGCTCGAGATCGCGAGCGGCCACGACGTGCAGATCGAGCATCCCGACGAGATCGCTCGCGTACTGCACGACCTGTCTGTACGGTTCTGACGCCGCGGCTCAGTCGCGCCGTTCGATCGTGGCGATGTCGGCCTCGTTGCCGGCCGCGTCGGCGAGCGTCCACCAGGCCGGCGCGAAGTCGTCCCGCACCATCCGCCCGCCGGCGGCGAGCGCGGCGGCGACGCGCTGTTCCGCTAGTTCGTACGGCATCCACACGGCGACGTGGATCGCGCCGCCACCGTCGCCGCGCGGCTCGTCCATCGGCTCGAACCAGACCGCCGGTCCGCGATCGTGCGGATCGACCAGGTCTTCGTCGGGGGAGTCCGGGCGCGGTTCGTAGCCGAGGACGGCACGCCAGAACGGCATGATCGCGGCGACGTTCGGGGCGCCCGGGATCACGAGGATGCTCTGGATCGCGGACGGATCGGAGGACACGCCGACCTCGCGCGCCGTCTCGGAAACGAGCCGAGCGATCTCGACGTCGCGCGTCGTCATCCCGAAGTGCTCCTCGGTGCTCGTGACGAGGCGAACAGTCACGCCGTGGTGCCGGACGTCGACGTCCGGACGGCGGTCGTCCACGCCCGGGATGTCGGCGATCGCCTGGACGAGCCGTGCCGCCTCGGCGAACGACCCGGTCCGGAAGAACGCGCATGCGCCGTCACCGACGACGCGCCAGTCCCCGACACCCTCACTCTCCTGGAATCCCGCCGGCGTGATGCTCTCGGTCATGTCCCCTCCGGCTGCTCGTACGGATCCGGCACCCGACGCTGTCACGTCCGCCGGACGCGAGGCAACCCGGCCGGGATACCGTGGAGGGATGACGGGATCCGGCATCTCCCCGGAGGAGCGAGCTCGCGGGAACGAGCGTCGCCGTCGTCAGTACGCCGAGGAAGCGCACCGCTACGACGCTGCCAGCGACCGTTCGGAACGCTGGCTCTTCGGCTCGGAACATCGCGGCTGGGTGTGCGAGCGCGCTCACGGGCTGACGCTCGAGGTCGCGATCGGGACCGGCCTGAACCTCGACCTGTACCCGCCCGACGTCCGGCTGGTGGGCCTCGACCTCACGCCCGAGATGATGCGGCTCGCGATCGAACGCGCGTCGGCGCTCGGGCGCAGG
>DATHTO010000125.1:0-8174 GCA_035463115.1 Actinomycetota bacterium
ACCACCACCGTGGATCGTCGAACGCCTCGTGGCCGGGCTCCGCGAGCATCGGCTCGTACCGCGGCGGTGACGCGATCAGCGGCGCGTCCTGGTTCGACGCGAGGAACGCCAGCAAGTCCGTCCGCGTCTTCACGAAGTGGAACTCGAGCCCCGGGTACCGCCGCCCGTGCAACCGGAACGACACCGTCTCGTCGGTCCACTCGACCGGCTCGTACCAGCCGTCGTCGAAGATGCGGACCTCGCCGGCGCCGGAGTGGCCTTCGGGGATCGTGCCGTGGAACGTGCCGTACTCGAGCGGATGGACCTCCGTCTCCACGGCGAGCCGACGGTCGCCACGCGCGATCGGCAAACCCTTCGGCACCGCCCACGACGGGAGTCCGCCGTCCTTCTCGAGCCGGACGTCGTAGTGCAACCGCGTCGCGCGGTGCTTGTGGATCACGAAGGAGTTCCCTTCGCCGGCCTCGTCGCCCGGCGCCGGCTCGGTCGTCCCCTCCGGCCCGAACTCGCGCCGGCGCACGTACTCGAAGAGCGCGGGATCCTTCGATGCGAGGGCGATCTCGTCGGACGTCCTCTCGCGGGCCTTCGGCGACGCCGTCCGCGGGAACCTCGGCAGCGGATGCGCGCGCTCTTCCTCCTCGACGTCGACGCCGAGCGCGTCGAGGGCGGCGGCGAGATCCTCGCCCTCGCCGCGGACCCCCGCGAAGAGGTCACCGACCTCGGCGAATCGCTCCCAGACGTTGTCGATCCGGAAGTCCCGCGGCTCGAAGCCACCGGCCTCGACCTCGTCCCACGTGAGCGGCGTCGAGACCGTCGCGCCGGGCTCGGGCCGCAGGGAGTACGCGCTCGCGATGTTCGCGCCGCTCCGGTTCATGTTGTGGTCGATGAAGATCTTCCCGGCGCGGTCGGCGACGCGCCAGGCCATCGTCACGTGGTCCGGATCGGCCTCCCGGATCAAGCGGCCGCACGCGCCGACGAAGGCGCGCGTCTGTTCGTAGGTGTAGCGGCCCGGCTCGAGCGGCACGTAGATCTGGAGGCCCGTCGCGCCGCTCGTCTTCGGGAACGACCGCGTCATGCCCACGCCGTCGAGCAGGACCTTCACGTGGCGGGCGATGCGCAGCACGTCCTCGTACGTGTAGGGCTCGAACGGATCGAGGTCGAAGAACAGGTAGTCGGGATGCTCGACGTCGTGGCATCGCGAGTGCAGCGGGTGCATCTCGATGCAGCCGAGGTTCGCGACGAACAGCAGCGTCGCGAGGTCGTCGACGACGAGGTAGTCGATGATGCCGGTCTTCGCGTCGTCGCTCGCGACCTTGCACCGGTGGATCCACTCCGGGGTGTGCGACGGGGCCGTCTTCTCGTAGAAGAAGCCGCCCGCGAGGCCGTCGGGCATCCGTTTCATGGTCAGCGGACGTCCCTCGAGGTGCGGGAGCAGCAGCGGCGCGACGTTGAAGTAGTACGCGACGAGGTCGCCCTTCGTGTAGCCCTCGTCGGGCCAGTAGGGCTTGTCGAGGTTCGACAACCGGAGCTCGCGATCGCCTACCTCGAGCCACCAGGTGTCACCGTCGCGACGCGCCTCGAGCGGCGTCGGAAGCTCGACGGTGAAGGCTTCGCCACGGCGGCGGCCCTTGCGGGGTGGCATAAGCGCGATGCTAGCCGTGAGGCGACCCACCGGCCGGTGGGTCGCGCTCAGCCGACCTCGATCGCGCCCGGGAGCCTCCGCTCGCGTTGCGTGAGGTCGAGGACGTCTCGGCCCCTCGGCCGCAAGATGAAGGCGAGTCCGTAGACCAGCGCGACCACGAACAGGAGGTTCCGGTAGCCGGTCGTGAGCGCCAGGTACTCCATCACGCCGCCGAGCATCGCCCCGAGGAGGTTCGCGGCGAACGCGACCGTCGACGCGCCGACGTCGCGGAACCGCTCGGCGAAGATGAGGTTCGCGATGAAGACCGGCGTGAACGCGATCGCCACGGCGGCGAAGAACCGCGGAACGACGTCCAGCTGTAGAAGCGACGCGGGCTCGATGACCCATGCGACGGCGATCGCGAGGGCGAGGGCCACGTACAGGACGATCGGCGACGGAAGGCGGACCCGCCGGGCGAGCTCGACCGCCGCCAGCACCGACAGCAGGATGCCGGCGAACACGAGCGCGTTCACGAACCACGTCGTCCCGAACAGCAGCGCGAAGCGCACGACGTTCGTGGTCTCGAGCAGCAGGAACGCCGCGCCCATGCAGAACAGGTCGGCGTAGGGCCGCATCCGCGACAACGGTGCGCCGCTCGCGCGCCGGACGATCACGATCGACGCGACCACGATCAGACCGAGCACGACCGCGTACAGCAGGGGGATCGTGCGCCCGCGCGCGTACGGGAACGGATGATCGTCGGTGGCGGGTTCGGGGACGACGACGGCGGGCGTCCATCGCGTCTCGCACGAGACGTCGTCGGGCGACACGCCGATCGTGAGGACCGCCTGCGAACGTCGGTCGGCCCCCTGCGCGCCGGGATCGAAGCAGGGCTCGTGCCCGAAGACGGTCGCCATCGTGTTCGCGTAGCGCTCGAACACGTCGGGCCGGTAATAGTTGTACATCGCGAAGACGCCGCCGGGCGCGAGCCGGTCGCGGACGGTCGTCATCGCCTCGACCGTGAACAGGTACGACTCGAGGCGCAGCGCTCCCTGACCCGTCACGAGCGTCAGCGAATCGGGGAGGGCGAACAGGATCAGGTCGTACTCGGCGTCGGTCCGTTCGAGGAACGCGCGGCCGTCGTCGACGTGCGCGGTGACACGCGGATCTGCGTACGGCTGCTCGGGATGGCGTTCCCTGCCGATGCCCTGCAGCACGCGGTCGATCTCGACGGCGTCGACCGACGTGGCGCCCTCGCTCAGCGCGACCGCGACGTCGTTGCCGTTCCCCGCGCCGATGATCAACACGCGTCCCGGTTCGCGCTGCAGGTGCTCGTACGGCCGCACGTAGAACTCCTCACGCAGACGTTCGAGCGGCAGCGTCGACTGGTGCGGCAGAGAGTTGACGCGGATCGGGACGCGGCCTGGCTCGGTGACCGGGAGCTGGCTCACGCGGTAGTACGGCGACCACGTGTCTCCTCCCGTGAGGCCGCCGACGGCGAGGATCGCGAGCAAGGCGGCCGCACCGATCGCTCGGATCCGGTCCGCCGTGATCGCGCGCGGACCGAGCACGACGAACGCCGCCGCCAGGGCGAGTCCCCACGACAGCGGCCCCGCGCCGACGAACGACAGCGCCGCGAAGGCGACGATGCCGAGCAGGCTTCCGAAGATGTCGAGGCGGTAGGCGTCGAGCGGCGCGAACCGCTCGAACCGGCGTGCCACCTCCTCGGTCACGAGCGCCATCGCCCCCGCGACGCCGAGGAACACGACCGGAAGGGTCACCCACATCGGCGGCGCCGGCAGTCCGAAGACCGTCTCGGCGTCGCGGGTCGTGACGCTCCGGACGACCCGGAACACCCAGACGAGGGCGACCATCGCCGCGAGGGCGAGGGGCGCCCAGCGTCGGAGGTCGCGTTCGTGCCTCGCCCGTAGGAACCCGACCCCGATCCCGAGGAAGCTCGCCAGCAGGACGAAGTTCGTGAACAGCGCGACGTGGATCTGGAACCCCGCGACCCACCGGATCAGCATGAGCTCCGCGAACAGCATCGCGGCGCTCGCCAGGACCAGGCCGGCGCGGGGGCCGACGAACCCGCCGGTCCGGGTCCTCGGTGCGGACGTCGTCGATCCCTCGGCGGTCACGGCCATCGGAGAACCGTAGCGTCCCGGCGGATCTCCCGCGACCACGGCAGGGTTCGACGTCGCAGGCGCGGGATAGAATCAGTGGTCTCCGCCGCAGGTCGTGGCGGTCGCTGCTTCCCCGAGATCCGGAGGGATGCCATGCCCAGGTCGATGTGGAAGGGGGCCATCTCGTTCGGCCTCGTGACGATCCCGGTCTCCGTCTACCCGGCGACCGAGGAGAAGAGCCTGAAGTTCAACCAGCTCCACGACGAAGACGGCGGTCGCATCCGGTACAAGCGCGTCTGCGAGAAGGACGGCGAAGAGGTCTCGTTCGACCACATCGTGAAGGGCTACGAGATCGAGAAGGACCGGTACGTGATCCTCGACGACGAGGACTTCGACAAGGTCCCCGTCGAGTCGAGCCGGGCGATCGACATCGACCGGTTCGTCGACCTCGACGAGATCGACCCCATCATGTTCAAGAAGTCCTACTACCTGATCCCCGAGCAGACCGGCGCGAAGGCGTACGCGCTCCTTCGCGAGGCGATGAGCCAGGACGGCCGGGTCGGCGTCGCGAAGGTGAGCTTCCGCGACAAGGAGCACCTGGCGGCGCTGCGGTTCAAGGACGAGGCGCTCACGCTCGAGACGATGTACTGGCCCGACGAGATCCGCGAAGCCGAGTTCGGCGACGCCGACGTCGACGTGAAGGTCCGCGATCAGGAGCTCGCGATGGCGCGCCAGCTGATCGAATCGCTCACCGCCGAGTGGAACCCCGAGGAGTACACCGACGAGTACCGCGAGGCGCTGATGCAGATCGTCGAGGCCAAGGTCAACGGTGAAGAGATCGAGGTCGTCGAGCCCGAGCCGACCGCGAAGGTCGTCGACCTGATGGAAGCCCTGAAGGCGAGCGTCGCGGCGGCGAAGAAGGGCGACGAGCCCAAGGCGGCAAGCGGGGGCGGCGGATCGAAGTCCTCTGGGGACGGCGCAGCGAAGAAGACGTCGGCCAAGAAGACCGCGGCCAAGAAGACGGCGTCGTCCAAGAAGACGAGCGCGACGAAGAAGACCACGACCCGCAAGAAGGCCGTCGGGGAGTGACCCTCCCGTCCGGCTACACGTCGCGGATCGCGACGCGGGCCGACATCGACGGCATGCTCGCCGTCTATCACTCCGGCGACGCGATCGCGGTCGGCGCGCCCGACACGCCCCGCAGCTTCGTCGAGGAGGTCTTCTCGTCGCCGTTCGCCGATCCGACGGCCGACATCTGGGTGGTCGAGGACGGTTCCGGAACCGTGGTGGCGACGGCCGACGTGCGGGCGCCCGAGCCGACGCGGTCGTGCGACGCGTTCGTCCGCGTCCATCCCGACCACGCGGGCCGTGGCATCGGCTCGGCGTTGCTCGACCTCTGTGAGGATCGCGCGCGCGTGCGCGCCGGCGGACCGACACGGGTGCTCACGACGGCCGAGCCGGCCGACCCTGCGGGCATCGCGTTGTTGCGCGAACGCGGGTACGAGCACGTTCGCACGTTCATCCACATGCAACGCGAGCTCGACGACGAGATCCATCCGGTGCTCCCCGAGGGGGTCGCGTTCCGGGCGTTCCGCGACGACGAGCGCGACGACTGGGCCGCCTTCCACCGCGTGATCGAGACCTCGTTCGAGGACCACTTCGAGGCCTTCTCGCTGGATCTCGATGCGTTCGTCCGCCTGTGGACCGAGATGCCGACGTGGGATCCCTCCCTCGTGACGTTCGCCGTGGCGGGTGACGACATCGCCGGCGTCGTGGTGAGCGACCTGCTCGACGGAGGCGACCTCGGCTGGCTGAGCGACGTCGGCGTGCTGGCGCCGTTCCGCGGTCGGGGCATCGGTCGGGCGTTGCTGCTCAAGGCGTTCGAGGACCTCCGCGAGCGCGGGTGCGATCGCGTCCGCCTGAACGTCGACGCCGAGAACACGACCGGGGCGACGCGCCTCTACGAGCGCGTCGGCATGCACGTGCACCGAGAGTGGCTCGTCCACGAGAAGGCGCTCGAGGCGGGCGGCTAGACTCGGCGGTTCCGACAGGGAGCGTGCGCCGATGAAGCTCGTCACCGCGATCGTGAAGCCGCACCGCGTCGAAGAGGTGAAGGAAGCTCTCCGCGACGCCGGCGTGATGGGCCTGACCACGAGCGACGTCGAGGGCTTCGGCCGCCAGCGTGGGCACACCGAGGTGTACCGCGGCGCGGAATACCAGGTGGACTTCGTGCCGAAGGTGAAGGTCGAGGTCGTCGTCGCCGACGACGACACGCAAGGCGTCGTCGACGCGATCGTGAAGGCGGCGCGCACGGGCAAGATCGGCGACGGGAAGGTCTGGGTCACCGACGTCGGCCAGGTCGTCCGGATCCGCACGGGCGAGATGGGGCCCGACGCGGTCTAGCCGCGTGGGTTCCGTGGACGCCACCGCCGATCCGATCGCGGCGTTCCGCGACGGCGTCGACGCGCTCGAGCGGGCGTACTCCCGTGGGCATCACGGACGTTGGTCCGCCGCGCGGCGCTCGGAGCTCCTCGACGCATGCCTCACGGCGTTGTGGGCGCTCGCCGGCCCGCCACCACGCTGCGCGCTCCTCGCGCTCGGCGGCTACGGCCGACGACGGCAGCTTCCGCACTCCGACGTCGACCTGCTGCTGTTGCACGACGGGATCGACGAGGACGAGCTTCAGCGGATCGCCTCGGCGTTGTTCTATCCGCTGTGGGACGCGGGACTCACGGTCGGACAGGCGGTGCGGGCGCACGACGAGGCGGTCGCGATCGCCGAGGAGCGCCTCGACGCGCTCACCGCGACGCTGGATGCGCGCCTGTTGGCCGGTGACGAGGAGCTCGCGCGGCGCACGATCGACGCGGTGCAGGGTCTCGCCGCCCGCGACCCGGCCGCGTTCGTGACGTCGCTGCGCGAAGCCGCCGACGCGCGGCGCGAGCGCTTCGGCTCCACGGCGCACCTGCTCGAGCCTGACCTGAAGGAAGGCGTCGGCGGCCTGCGCGACGTGTCGTCGCTCGGCTGGATCGAGGCAGCGGTCGGCCGCCCCCTCGAGGACGCCGGGCTGCTTCGCTCGCGCGAGCGCGCGGCGGTCGACGACGCGGAGGAGTTCCTCCTGCGCGCGCGCAGCGCCGTGCACCTCCACACCGGCAAGCGCGCCGACCGCCTCGGCGTCGACCTGCAACCCGACGTCGCCCGGTCGATGGGGTTCACCGACGAGCCTCGCCTCACGGCCCCGGACGCGCTGATGCGCGCACTGTTCGAACACGCGCGCGAGGTGGAACACGTGGTCGAGCTCGTGGGCGATCGGCTGCTCGCCGGCGACGCGACGGCCGTCGCGGATCCGGTGCCCGACGCCGACGCCGTCCTCGAGCGGGTCGCCGAGATCGCCGAGGCGCGCGCGGTTCCGAGCGCCGCGGTGTTGGACGCGATCGAGGACGCCGACGTCGAGGAGCGGCCCACCTGGACACCACGAACGCGGGCTGGGTTCCTGCGGTTGCTCCACGCCGGGGAGCACGGGATGCGTGGCGTCGAGATCCTCGACCGGCTCGGGCTGCTCGTTCGCTTCCTCCCGGCGTGGGCGGACGTTCGGTGCCGGCCACAGCGGGACCCGTTCCATCGGTTCACGGTCGACGCGCACCTCACAGGCGCCGTGCGCGCGATGGCCGCCATCCTCTCCGGCGATGGCGACCCCGACGATCCGGTCGAGGTCGAGGCGCGCGCGAGCGTCGACGACCCCGACGCCTTGCTGCTCGGCGCGCTCCTCCACGACATCGGGAAGGTCGGCGAGGGGAACCACGTCCCGATCGGCGCCGCGGTCGCCGCAGTGACCGTCGCCCACATGGGCCTCGACGCATCGACCGCGGAGCTCGTCACGTTCATGGCGGCGCAGCACCTGCTGCTTCCCGACACCGCGACCCGGCGCGACCTGTCCGACGAGGATCTGATCCTCGACGCTGCGGCGACGGTCCGCACCCCGCAACGCCTGTCGGCGCTCTACCTGCTCGCGAAGGCGGACGCGGCCGCGACGGGACCCGCCGCGTGGACGTCGTGGCGCCGGACGCTGATCCACGAGCTCGTCGCGAAGGTCCGGCACGTGCTCGAGCGTGGCGAGATGGGGGAGGAGCTCGCGGCGACCCTCGCGGACCGGACCGAGCGGCTCCGCGACCTGCTCCGCGACGAGCCGGACGCGGCCGTCGACGCGTTCGTGCTGCGGATGCCGCGCCGCTACTTCCTCTCGGTCGAGCCCTCGCAGGCGGCGCGCCACTTCGCCACGATCGCGCCGCCCCTCGGGACGAACGAGATCAGGACGGCGACGGCCGAGGGCGCGCAGCCCGGCACGTACGAGCTGCTCGTCGTGGCGCCGGACCGGCCGGGCCTGCTGTCGTGGATCGCGGGCGCGCTCGCGATCGGCGGCATCTCGATCCGGTCGG
>DATHTO010000126.1:0-11332 GCA_035463115.1 Actinomycetota bacterium
GTCGCCGAGGGTCCGGAGCGACCGGACGATCGCGTCGAACGCCTCCCACGAGCGGGCCGCGCGGCCCGTCCCGCCGTAGACCACGAGATCCTCGGGGCGTTCGGCGACCTCCGGGTCGAGGTTGTTCATCAGCATCCGCAGGGCGGCCTCTTGGGGCCATGACCTGCAGGAACGTTGCGATCCGCGGGGCGCCCGGATCTCGCGAGCCACTCGCCACCTCCTCCGAACGGGGGACGCAGGAGGCCTCCGACGAGCGGACTTACCCCCGGCGTCGCAGGGCCGATGATACGGAGGGCATCCCAGGAGGGACCGCCCGAGGTGCTTGAATCCGCTCCGGGGCCGGCCGGAGCGCACCGGCTCGGCGCGGCGCGCGCCGGACCGCCGAAGGAACAGGTGCAGATGACGGACACGATCCGCGTGATGATCGCCGACGACGAGTCGGAGCTCCGCGTCGCGCTCTCGGACCTGCTGTCCCACGAGGAGGAGCTCGAGCTCGTCGGCGCGGCCGCCGATGCCGACGAGGCGATCACCCTCGCGCTGGACCGCCGGCCCGACGTGGCGGTGCTCGACGTGAAGATGCCGGCCGGCGGCGGGCCGCGGGCGGCGCGCGAGATCCTCCGCGGCTCGCCGGCCACCCGCGTGATCGCGCTGTCGGCGCACGAGGACCGCTCCACGATCCTGGAGATGTTCCGCGCGGGCGCGGTCGGCTACCTGATCAAGGGCGCGCACGGCGGGGAGATCGTCCACTCGATCATCCAGGTCGCTCGCGGAGGCACGAGCCTGTCGGCTGAGGTCGTCGACTCCCTCGTCTCGGAGCTCTCGACGCAGCTCCGCCGCGAGGAGGAAGCGACGATCGACCGCGAGAGCAAGGCACGCACGATCCGCAGCTACGTGCGGGGCGAAGGCCGCGGCCTCGTCTTCCAGCCGATCGTCGACCTGGAGACTGGCGAGGTGGTCGGCGCCGAGGCGCTCAGCCGCTTCACCGATCCCGATGGGCGCACGCCGGACCTCGTCTTCGCCGACGCGGCAGCCGTGGGGTTGCAGCTCGACCTCGAGACCGCCGCGATCCGCGAGGCGGTCGCGAACGTCGATCGGCTCCCCGACGGAACGTACCTGTCCGTCAACTGCTCGCATCGAACGGCGTCGTGGCCGGGCCTGCCCGACCTGCTCCGCGAGCACGCGCCTCGCCTCGTGCTCGAGATCACCGAGCACGAGCGGGTCGAGGATTACGAGGCGTTGACCGCCCAGCTCGAGATCCTCCGCGAGGTCGGCACGCGGCTCGCGATCGACGACGCCGGCGCCGGCTTCGCGAGCCTCCGCCACGCCCTGCGCCTGGCGCCCGACATCATCAAGGCCGACATGAGCATCGTGCGAGGCGTGGACGGCGACGACGGTCGGCGGGCGCTCGCCTCGGCGCTCGTGTCCTTCGCCCATCAGATGGGGATGACGATCGTCGCCGAGGGCGTCGAGACCGACGGCGAGCGGAGCACGCTCCGCTCGATCGGCGTCCGCTACGGGCAGGGCTACCTCTTGGGGCGTCCGGCCCCGCTCCCGCTGGCGGTGCGTCGCACCGCCCCCTGACGCCGTCGACGGTTCACGAGCTGGGTCTTGAGACGTCGGACGCTAGGTTCCGGCGCGACGGTCCATCGCCCACGACGACCCGGGTTGCCCCTTCGTGTACGCCTTCATCTCCGACGCGACCGCGACCATCTCGGCGTAGTGGTCGAAGTGCCGTCGCTGCGTGCTCGCGATGCCGATCGACAGGGTGAGCACCGCGTACCGCTGCGGCTCGCCGCGGCGGTTCACCACCTCGATGTGGCCCCGGTCGCGATCGTCGGGGTCGTAGAACGACGGCGCCTCGCGGTCGAACCGCTGGACCAGCGTCTCGGCGACGAGGGCGGCCGTGTCCGGCGAGACCATCGCGACGAAGTCGTCGCCTCCGAGGTGTCCGACCATGTGGTCGTCGGGCGCCAGTTCGGTCGTCACGTCGACGAGCAGCCGCCCGAGGGCACGGATCACGTCGTCGCCGCGACCGAAGCCGTACCGGTCGTTGAACGCCTTGAAGCTGTCCAGGTCGACGTACAGCAGCGCGAACTCGACGCCGCCCTCGACCCGCGACTCGATCTCCTCCTGCACCCGCACGTTCCCGGGCAGGCCGGTGAGCGGCGACTCGTCGCGCATGTCCTTCGTGCGACGCAGCACGCCACGGACGCGTGCGAGGAGCTCGGGCGTGTCGAACGGCTTGACGATGTAGTCGTCGGCGCCGATCGCGAACCCTTCGAGCTTGTCGGCGGACAGGCCCCGTGCCGTCAGGATGATCACCGACACGGCCGACGTGGTCGGATCGTCCCGCAGCATCCGCGTGAGCTCGAACCCGTCGACGTGAGGCATCATCACGTCGGTGATCACGAGGTCCGGCGGCTCGCGCCGAACCATGTCGAGCGCCTGTTGCCCGTCGTTCGCGACCCGGACGACGTATCCCGCCGCGGCGAGCTCGATCTCGAGCAACCGGGCGATGAAAGGGTCGTCGTCGACGACGAGCAAGCGCTCGCCGCCGCCTTCGCCCGCTGCCAGCTCCTCGTTCACCCGGTGCGTTCCCCAGTCTGCTCGGACGCCGGCGTTCTCCGCCGGCGGACAGGGCATCGGCAGCTTACCCCCGGTCGCTGGAGCCTTCGCGTTGCATCACCGTCCACGTCGATGCCCACCCGTGCCCACGGGAGCGGCACGGATCGGCTCCGTCGTGGGACGATGGCCGGAACCTCCAGGCCGAAGGCGAGCGGACGCCCGGGGCGGACCGGAGGAAGGGCCAGAGGGTAGGCCAGAGGAAGGATCGGTGATGGAGGTCCTCGAGTCGTTCCTGGGGGCGATGGGCGACACCCCGCTCGTGCGCCTGCGGAACGTGACGCGCGGGGTGCGGCCGAGCGTCCTCGCGAAGCTCGAGATGCTGAACCCGGGCGGCTCGGTGAAGGACCGGATCGGCATCCGCATGATCGAGGCGGCCGAGCGCGCCGGCACGCTGAAGCCCGGCGGCACGATCGTGGAGCCGACCTCCGGCAACACCGGTCACGGCCTGGCGATCGCCGCCGCGATCCGCGGCTACCGCTGCATCTTCGTGATGCCGGACAAGATGAGCCAGGAGAAGATCTCGTTGCTGCGCGCCTACGGCGCCGAGGTCATCATCTGCCCGACCGCCGTGGCGCCGGACTCGCCCGAGAGCTACTACCGCGTGGCGGACCGCCTCACCGAGGAGATCCCCGGCGCCTTCCAGCCGAACCAGTACTGGAACCCGGAGAACCCGCGCACGCACTACGAGACGACGGGTCCCGAGATCTGGCGGCAGACCGACGGACGGATCGACGCCTTCGTGGCCGGCGTCGGAACCGGCGGCACGATCAGCGGCGTCGGGAAGTTCCTGAAGGAACGCAAGCCCGAGGTGCTCGTCGTCGGCGCCGATCCCGAGGGATCCGTCTACTCCGGCGACGAACCGCGTCCGTACCTCGTCGAGGGCGTCGGCGAGGACTTCTGGCCCGGCAC
The DNA here is from genome assembly GCA_035463115.1 of Actinomycetota bacterium. Classification (GTDB taxonomy): domain Bacteria; phylum Actinomycetota; class UBA4738; order UBA4738; family HRBIN12; genus BPGL01. Next base: position 3,535 of record DATHTO010000126.1, read on the forward strand.
GTACGACCCGACCGTCGTCGACCGCTTCGTGCGCGTGAGCGACCGCGAGTCGTTCCGGATGGCGCGCGCGGTCACGCGGCAGGAAGGGATCCTCGTCGGCGGTTCCGGCGGAACCGCGGTCGCGGCCGCGCTCGAGGTGGCGCGCGAGCTCGACGCCCCCGACGCCACGGTCGTCGTCCTGCTGCCGGACTCGGGCCGGCAGTACCTGTCGAAGATCTACTCCGACTCGTGGATGCTCCAGTACGGGATGCTCGACCGGCCCGACGTCGTCCGGGTCGACGAGGTGCTCGCCGCCAAGGGACGGGACCTTCCGCCGTTGATCACGGTGCGCGCGCACGACAAGGTCCGTCAAGCCGTCGACGTACTCCAGCAGCACTCGATCTCGCAGGCACCCGTCGTCCGCGAGGACTCGACCGAGGTGAGTCAGATCGTCGGCTCGATCCGCGACCGCGAGCTCCTCGAGCGGGTGTTCCGCGACCCGGACGCGCTCCAGGCCGACGTGGCGGAGGTGATGGCGCCGCCGATCCCCGTCGTGGAGTGGGACGATCCCGTCGACGCCGCCTTCGGCGAGCTCGAGCGCGCGTCGGCGACGATCGTCGCGAAGGACGGTCAGGTGGTCGGCGTCCTGACGCGCGCGGACCTCCTCGACTTCCTGGCGCACCGCCGGAACGTCTGACCCGTGCGCGCGCTCGGGATCGACGTCGGGGTCGGGAAGGGGCTCGATCTCGTCCTCGTCGACGAGCGCCGGGTGCCGTTCCCCGTGGTGTCGGGCGCCGGCCTCGACGACGTCGCGCGTCTCGTCACGGAGCTCCGCCCGGACGCGATCGGCGTCGACTCGCCGCCGTCGTGGGCCGCCGACGGCCGCTCGCGCCTCACCGAGAACGAGCTCGCGCGCCTGAACATCCACGCGTTCCGGACGCCGAGCGAGGCGCACGCCGCGGGGGCGCAGTTCGACTGGATGCGCGCGGGCATGGCCGTCTTCGCGTGCACCGCCGAGCTCGGGTATCCGCTGTTCAACGGAGGGACGGTCCGCAAGCGGACCCTCGAGGTCTTCCCGCACGCGTCCGCCGTCGTCCTGGCGGGCTGCTTGCCGCCGAAGGGGATGCGCAAGCGGGTGTGGCGCGAGCGCGTCCTTCGGCTGCAGGGCGTCCGGACCGACGACCTCACGACGATCGACCGGCTCGACGCCGCGCTCGCGGCGCTGACGGCCCTCCGCGCACTCGAAGGCCACCACACGCATCTCGGCGACGTCAAGGAGGGCGTGATCGTCGTGCCGGCGCGCGCGCTCGCCCCGACGTACCGCCCCGGCGAGGTCGACGAACCCGGTTCACAGCTCTTCGCCTGGTGCGCCTGCGGCGACGCCGCCTGCGACCGCATGGTCCGCGCGGGACGGGAGTTCGCGCCGGGCCACGACGCGAAGCGGAAGTCCCGGCTGTGGCGCGCCGTCCGCGACGGCGACGACGCGCGCCGAGAGCTCGCCCGCCGTGGGTGGGAAGGACCTCCGGAGATGCGATGACGGATCACGACCGCGACGCCGAGCTCTCGCCCGACACGATCGCGATCCACGCCGGGCAGGATCCCGAACCGCTCTATGGCGCGGTCAACGTGCCGATCTACCAGTCCTCCACGTTCGCGCAGGAGGCCGTCGGCGACGCGAAGCGATGGGACTACGCTCGTGCGGGCAACCCGACCCGCGCCGCGTTCGAGGCGGCGCTCGCCGCGCTCGAAGGCGGATCGTGGTGCCGAGCGTTCGCGAGCGGTCTCGGAGCCGAGAGCACCTTGCTGCTCTCGCTCCGGCCCGGCGACCACGTCGTGATCGGCGACGACGTCTACGGCGGCACGTACCGCCTCCTGTCGAAGGTGTTCGAGCCGTGGGGCCTCGCGCTGACGACGTGCGATCTCGCCGACGACGAGGCGCTCACCGATGCGATCCGCGACGAGACCCGGCTCGTCTGGATTGAGACGCCGTCGAACCCGCTGCTGAAGGTCGTCGACATCGCGGCCGTCGCGGCGATCGCGCATCGTGCCGGCGCGTCCGTCGTCGTCGACAACACGTTCGCGTCGCCGGCGCTCCAACGACCGCTCTCGCTCGGCGCCGACGTCGTCGTCCACAGCGTGACGAAGTACGTCGCCGGGCATTCCGACCTGATCGGCGGCGCCCTCGTGACGTCCGACGACGAGCTCGGCGAACGCCTGGGCTTCCTGGTGAACGCCGTCGGCGCGGTCCCGGGTCCGATGGACAGCTACCTGGCGCTGCGAGGTCTCAAGACGCTCGGGGTCCGGATGCGCCGTCACTGCGAGAGCGCCGATCGGATCGCGCGATGGCTCGCCGAGCACGACGCCGTGACCGAGGTCCGCTATCCGGGCCTCGAGGGGCATCCGGGACACGACGTGGCCGTGCGGCAGATGAACGGTGGGTTCGGCGGGATCGTGTCGTTCCGCGTCGGGAGCGCCGAGCGCGCGATCGCCGTCGCGGAACGGACGCAGCTCTTCGTCCTCGCGGAGTCCCTCGGTGGGGTCGAGTCGCTGATCGAGGTGCCGGGGCCGATGACGCACGCGAGCGTGGCCGGGTCGCCGCTCGAGGTGCCCGACGACCTCGTCCGGCTGTCGATCGGCCTCGAGGACGCACGTGACCTCGAAGCCGACCTCGGGCGAGCGCTCGCCTAGGGAGCTCCCTGGATCTCGATCGCACGACGCGGTGCGTCGAGGACGACGCCTCGGATCCCGGGCGAGCCCTCGACCCACCGGACGGGCAAGGACGCTCCGCCGGTCCACGCCGCGAACGCCTCGGCGTCCCCCGCGACGTCGATCGACGCGATCTCGAGGTGCCCGGCGGGGTGCGCGACCGCCGTCCGCCCCGGATGCGTCTCCGGCGTCGCCCACGAGATGAAGAACGGAAGGTCACCCGCGCGCCGTGGGTCCTCGATCCCGACGCTCCGCCACCGCACCTGCGACCCGTCGGGCTTCGACCGTGCTCCGGGCTCGACCGTCAGCCCGAGCCGCGCCGCCGTCCCGTCGATGTCGTCGTCGGCCAGGCACAGCGCGAACCACCGGTCGCCGCCGTCGGAGCGCTCGAGGATCGCGCGGCCCAGCGCGGTTCCCGATGCGACGTCGTCGTCGTCGACGGCGAGCAGCTCGAGGTACGCATCGCCGAGCGGCGCGATGCGGTTCGCGGTTCCCCACCGCGGATGGACGCCGCCGGGCACCGTCGCGATCCCGAGCCGCGCCCACGACGCCGCGGATCGCTCGAGGTCGCGCACCGCCATGACCACGTGGTCGACGCGCACGCGGTCACCGTAGCGCGCGCCGCGGGTACGGTGGTTGCGTGGCCGCTCAGCCCGCAGGCGGACGTGAACGTCGCGAGCGGCGGCGTGCATCGGTCGAGACGGTCGTCGCGATCCTCGCGCTCGCCGTCGTCACGCTCGCGACGGCGCCGGCGCACGCCGCGATCGAACGGACGACCGTGCTCGACGACCTCGCCTTCCCGACGAACCTCGCGTTCGCGCCCGACGGCAGGTTGTTCTTCACCGAGAAGAACACGGGGAACGTGCGCGTCGTGACGGCCGACGGTCGACTCGACCCCGAGCCGTTCGCGCGGTTCCCGGTCGTCAACGAAGGCGAGACCGGGATGCTCGGGATCGCGCTGCACCCTCGGTTCCAACGGGAGCCGTGGGTCTACCTCTACTACTCCGACGCGGTGAGCGGGAACAACGTGCTCGCGCGCGTGCGCGAGCGGAACGGCCGGGCCGCCGAGACGAGCCAGCTCCGCTCGTTCCTGCCGTGGTCGGCGGGCTACCACAACGGCGGCGACCTCCTCTTCGGCCCCGACGGCATGCTCTACGTGGCGGTCGGCGAGGCGCACGACCCCGAACGGGCGCAGGATCCGCAGGACGCGGGCGGCAAGATCCTGCGTTTCACGCCCGACGGCGCCGTGCCGCCGGACGGTCCGTTCGCCGGTTCGGCCGCGTACACGATCGGCCATCGCAACTCCTTCGGCTTGTGCGTGGACCCGGCGAGCGGCGACATCTGGGAGACGGAGAACGGCCCCGACGTCGACGACGAGGTGAACCTGCTGCGGGCCGGCGAGAACTACGGATGGCCGGAGGTGACGGGTGACTCCGATGGACGCTTCGCCGATCCCGTCGCCATCTTCCCGACGCCCGAAGCGCTCACCGGCTGCGCCGTCTGGCGCGGCGCGTTGTGGTTCGGGGCCGCGAACACCTCGACCGTCTACCGGATGCCGCTCGGCGGACCGGACGCGGCGCCGCGCGTGGCGGCCACGTTCGACGCGCCGGTGATCGACGTCGCCGTCGGCCCCGACGATGCGCTCTGGGTCGCGACGGCCGCTGCGATCGTCCGGCTCGAGGACGACGCGGCGGGCGACCGCACCCCGACGGCCACGCCGACGCCGACGCAGCCGCCGACGGCGTCACCGACCGACCGAGAGCCGGTGGTGATGCCGGAGCGGAACACGCCCGACGGGGGCACGTCGCCCCTCGTGCCGCTCGTCGCCGCGGCGCTGATCGCCATCGCGCTCTGGGTGCGGCTGCGGACCGCACGCACGCTCGCGCGCGCCGCCCGCGATCCGTCCTCGAACGAGCCCGACTAGCCCTTCTGTCGCTTCAGGTACGCGACCGTCGACACCCCGCCGCCCGCCGTGGGCTGCGCGACGACGTTCACGAGCTCCCATCCGTCGTCGCCGAACGTATTCAAGATCTCGCCCGGGTTGTGCTCGAGCAGCGGTGCCACGAAGTATTCCCAGCTCGCCATGCGTCGCCGTCCTCCTCGATCGTTCCGGCTCGATCGTTCAGTCGCCGAGCACGCGCCGCCGCGTCGCCCGGATGCACACGCCCATGATCACGTCGAGCCCTGCCTCGCTCGCGATCCGGTACGCGTCGTCGCTCACGATGCCTTCCTGCAACCAGAGGACCTTCGCGCCGATCGCGACGGCGTCGCGCGCGACCTCGGGTGTGTCTTCCGCGCGGCGGAACACGTCGACCACGTCGATGCCGACGTCGTCGGGGATGTCCCGCAGCGACGGATACGTCTGCTCGCCGAGCACCTCCGTCTCCTTCGGATTCACGGGCACGATGCGGTAACCGTGGTCCTGCAGGTACGCCGCGATCTGGTACGAGGGCCGGCTCGGCTTCGACGACGCGCCCACGACCGCGATCGTGTGGGCGTCGCCGAGCAGGATCGCCAGCTCGCGATCTTCCGGGTTCGTCACCGCTGGGTCAGCCACGATGTCTCCTTCCTGAGCAGCTCGAGCAGCGAGTGGAGCATCCATCCCGTGGCGCCCCAGATCGTCGTTCCCTCGACCTCGTAGGCCCACCCACGCCAGACCTCCTCGCCGTCGCGTTCGTACAGGCGCTCCTCCTCGATCGCGTCGAGGGTCGCCAGCGTCGGCGTGAGGACGCGGACGATCTCGCCGTCGCTGATGCCCAACGTCGGCAAGGACGAGACCGTTCCGACGAAGGGCGTCACGAGGATGCCGCTCACGAACGTGTGGACCGGCGGGAGCGCGCCGAGCACCTCGACGGCGTCCATCGGGAGCCCGACCTCCTCCTCGGTCTCGCGGAGGGCCGTGGCGGCGAGGTCCGCGTCGCCGGGCTCGCTGAGACCTCCGGGTAACGACACTTCGCCGGGATGGCGCCGCAGCTCCTTCGCGCGCTCGGTGAGCAGCACGGCCGGCTCGGGTCCGCGGATCAGGAGCGCGAGCACGGCCGCGAGGCGGTCGCCGGGAGCGGGCGTCGGACGCGGATCCGGATCCAGCAGGGCACGGAGCTCGTCGCGTGGATCCGGCATCGAGCCATCGTAGGGCCCAACCGACGTCTACGATGCCGCTCGATGCCCGCCGATCCCTCCCGCGCCGTCGCGACGGACGCCGCCGACGCCGCCGCGGCGGCGGTCGACGCCGACGAGCTGCTGAGCGTCGCCCGCGCGCTGCTCGCGGCGCGTTCCGAGAACCCGGGCGGCAGCGAAGACGACGCCGCGGCCGTCGCCGCCGACGTGCTCGCCGGCATCGACGCCGACCCCTCGGTCGTGCGGAGCGACGCAGGTCGTCCGAGCGTGGTCGCGCGGATCGGCGGCGCCGACCGTCCGGCGCTCGCATGGAACGGTCACCTCGACACCGTGCCCGCGGGGGACCACGACGCGTGGACCCATCCGCCGTTCGGCGGGGTCGTCGACGGCGGTCGGCTCGTCGGTCGCGGCGCGGCGGACATGAAGGGGCCGATCGCGAGCGCGCTCGCGGCGGGGGCGGCGATCCGCCGCACCGGGATCGAGCTCGGCGGTTCGTTCGTCTTCCACCTCGCGGCCGACGAGGAGGTCGGGGGCCTCCACGGCACGAAGGTCCTCCTGGAGCGCGGCCACATCGACCAGGACGCCGCGATCGTGGGCGAGCCGAGCGAGTTGCAGGTCGGCCTCGCCGAGCGCGGTGGGTGCTGGCTGACGCTGACGGCCCACGGGAAGGCCGCCCACGGATCCACGCCGCACCTGGGCGTGAACGCGATCACGTCGATGGCGAAGCTGCTCCTGCGCCTGCCCGACGCGCTGCCCGACATCGAACACCCGCTGGTCGGGCGCCCGAGCGTGAACGCGGCCCTGATCGACGGCGGCACGGCGCCGAACGTCGTACCGGAGCGCTGCGTCGTCGACGTGGATCGCCGCGTGATCCCCGGCGAGACCGACCCGGAACGGATCCGCGCCGACTTCGTCCGCGTGATCGACGAGCTGCGACGCGACGATCCCGACGTCGACATCGACGTGGAGGTCCGCGAGTGGACCGACGCCGCCGAAGCGCCGCACGACAGCGTGGTCGCCGACGTGGCACGAGCCGCGCTCGCGCGTGAGCTCGGAACGCCCCCCGCCGACCGAGGGTTCACCGGCATCACCGACGCTCGCTTCTACATCAACGACGCATCGATCCCGACGGTGATCCTCGGCCCGGGCAGCCTGCGGGTCGCGCACACGACCGATGAATCGATCGCGGTGGACGAGCTGCTCGTCGCGGCTCGCGCGTACGCCCGGATCGCGGTCGGCTTCCTCGGCACCTGACGCGCGCGCGCCACCGTGGTCGATCGGCCTCGGTGCCGACGAGGGGCCGCGGCGCACCGGCGTCGTCGCGACGGCGGTTACCATGGGAGCCATGAGCACACCGACGACCTCGGAGGTCCTGCAGGTGAGCGACGCCGCGGCGCGGAAGATCGCCGACCTGGCGCACGGCGACGGCCGCGACGAGGCCGTCCTCCGCGTGCGGGTGACCGCCGGCGGATGCTCCGGCTTCTCGTACCGCCTGGGGTTCGAGGACGCGCCCGCCGCGGACGACCACGTGATCGACGCGGCCGCCGGCGTCCGCGTCGTCGTCGATCCGGCGAGCGCGCCGATCGTGCAGGGCTCAACGCTCGACCTGGACCGGAACCTGCTGGGTGGCGGCCTGAAGATGCGCAACCCGCAGGCGATCCACGAGTGCGCCTGCGGCGAGTCCTTCAGCGTCTAACCATCGCCCGGGGCCATCGTCGGGGCGCTTCGCGGCAGCGGCTATGCTGCGCCCGATGCCCAGCTCCGCCGACAAGACCCAGTGGCGCGACCTCCACCACGAGGTGGTCGCCACGGGGCTGTGCACCGGATGCACCGCCTGCATCGTGGCCTGTCCGTTCCACGTCCTCGGCTACGAGGACAACGTGCCGGTGCAGCTGCAACCCGAAGGACCCGACGTCTGCGTCCACGGCGACAAGGGCTGCGACATCTGCACGCGCGCGTGCCCGCGGTTCCGCGACTGGGAGGACGAGATCGACGT
>DATHTO010000127.1:0-8814 GCA_035463115.1 Actinomycetota bacterium
CGTCGACCGGCACGAGGTACGAGTGCCGCTCGCCGAACGTGTTCGAGACCTCGTACAGGATCGCGCGGAGCGCGCCGTCGTTCCCGTGGCAGAACCAGACCGACAATGGGTTGAAGACGTAGCCGAGGATCCTCGGGAAGCTCAGGATCCGGATCGCGCCCCCTTCGAGGTCGATCCCGGCGTCGGCGAGGTGTCGCTCGATCCACGGCCGCAGCGCGGAGCCGTCGCGCGGCCCGTGATCGCGGGTGTGGAAGCTGACCGGTCCGGGTCGGTCCACCGAGAAACCGGCCACGCTCCGGTCGAGGCGGTCGAGCTCGTCGAGGTCAAGGAGCAGGTACCAGACGCGGTACCTCAGTCGGTGGCGCCGCGGCACGTGGCGGGTGTGCGTGACGACCCCCTCGAACAGCGCCGACGCCGTCGCCGTCATGCCGACCACGCACCTATCGTGACAGGCGTGCTCGCGGGACGCGCGGCGGGTGCCGCGGGCGCCACCGTCTGCGCTTCCGACGGCGACCACCACGGAGCCGGTGACCGGAGGCCCGCCGCCACCGCCAAGCCGGCGCGCAGGCCGTCCTCGTGGAAGCCCGAGCCGTGGTAGGCGCCGGCGAACCAGGTCCGACGCCGACCCTGCAGCGACGGGAGACGGCGCTGCGCCTCGACGGACCGGGCGTCGAACTGCGGGTGCCGGTACGTGAACCGGCCTTCGATCGCGCGAGGCTCGCGCGCCGGATTCACCGTGACGAACACCGGCCTCTCCGTCCGCAGGTTCTGCAGACGGTTCATCCAATAGGTGAGCGAGACGCGCTCCTCCTCGTCGTGGTCGTGGACGCCCTCGCCGTCGCGACCATCGTCCACGCGCTCGTCGAGGTAGTTCCAGCTCGACCACGCGCGGCGACGGATCGGCATGAACGAGTCGTCACGGTGCAGGACGACGTCGTTCGACCCGTAGCGGAACGCCGACAGCACGTCTCGCTCCGCTCCGGTCGCGTCGTCGCCGAGGAGCGCGAGCGACGTGTCCGCGTGCGTCGCGAGCACCACGTGATCGAACCGTTCGACGCCCTCCGCGTCGTGGACGGTGACGCCGTGGGGGCCGCGCCGGACCGCCAGGACCGGGCGACCGATCCTGACGTCGGGACCGAGCGCGTCCGCGATCCGCGACACGTAGCTCCGGCTCCCACCCGTCACGGTCCGCCACGCCGGCCGCTCGAGGACGTTCAGCAGGCCGTGGTTGTCGAGGAAGCGCACCATCGCCTCGGCCGGATACCCGCGCATCGTCTCGAAGCTCGACGACCAGATGCACGCGACGACGGGCAGGAGGAAGTCCCGCCGGAAGTCTTCCGAGAGTCCGAGCCGATCGAGGAACCCGTCGATCGTCTCCGTCGAACCGGACCCGATCGCCGACGGAGCCTCCCGGGTGAACCGAACGATGTCCCGGACCATCCGGCGGTAGGCGGGTCGCGTGAGGTTCGACGGTTGGGTCAGCAGACCGAGCGCCCGCGCCTGATACTCGAACCGGCCCCGCCTCCGCGAGACCGAGAACGACATGTCGCTCGGTTCCGTCGGCACGCCGAGGTCCGCGAAGAGGCGGACGAGGTTCGGGTAGTTCCGCTCGTTGTAAACGATGAAGCCGGTGTCGACGGCGATCCGCCGGCCGCCGTCGGCGATCTCCACCGTGTTCGCGTGGCCGCCGAGGCGGCGTTCGGCGTCGTAGACGACGACGTCGTGGTTCCGCGCGAGCGCCCAGGCGGCGCCGAGCCCGCCGATGCCGGCGCCGATGACCGCCACCTTCGCCGCCGGCGCTCCTCCCGCGTGTCGACCTGCTCCCATGCACCGATGGTCCCAGGCCGTGCATAGCTTTTGGGAGCCGAACCTATGCAACCCCACCGTCGGAACGCAGGTCCGTGAGACGCTCGCACGTCTGCCACAGCGCGATCGCGTCGTCGGCGCCGACCGACGTGCCCGGCAGCTTGTCGAACGAGCGTGGACGCCGGTCGAGCCACAGCCGACCGCTCGTGGTCGACGGCTCCGGCGCCGCGGCGAGCCAGACGATCGTGTCGGCGCCTTGCTCGGCGCTCCGCAGGACCGGGCCGAGCAGCTTCCGGAAGCCCGGGAGCGATGCCTCGAGGCCGGGCGTGTCGGCCCACCCCGGGTGCATCGCGTGGAACACCACGCCGGTCCCCCGATGCCGCGACGCCCAGATCCGGGTGAGCACGACCTGCGCGCGCTTCGCCTGGGCGTACGCGATCGTCCCCCGGTACGGCTCGTGCTCCATCTGCAGATCGTCCACGTGCAGGGAGCGCGTGTACATGCCGCCGGACGTCACGGTGATCACGCGCCCGTCAGCGCCGTCGGCGAGCATCGGCACGAGCTCGCGCGTGAGCAGGAACGGCCCGAGCACCATCGTCGCGAACGTCATCTCGTAGCCGTCGACGGACGTCGTCCGTTCGTTCAGCAGCGCGCCGGCGTTGTGGATCAGCACGTCGAGCTTCGGCCCGGCGCTCCGGATCTCGGCGGCGACCCGTCGCACGGCGTCCATGTCGCTGACGTCGACCTCGTACGGAACGACCCCGTCGTTCCCGGTCTCCTCGCGGATCCGCTCGGCGACGCGCGCCGCTTTCCCCGCATCGCGGCCGAGCACGAGCACCCGCGCCCCGAGGCGGGCGAGCGCCGTCGCGGTCCACTCGCCGAGGCCCGAGGTGGCGCCCGTGATCGCGACCACGCGGTCGTGCATCGAGAGCTCCGTGAGCGGACGCCAGCCGTAGAGCCGTCGCCGCAACCCGTAGCCGATGCTCGTGAAGCTCGGAACGACGAGCGCCTCGATCGCGGCGTCGACGACGTTGGCCGCCAGCGAGCCGCCGCCCCCACGCGCATCGGTCGTCGCCCTGCTCACGGCATCCACGCTACCGGCAGGCCCCGCACCCTCGCGCGCGCCGAGACGATGCATCTCGAGCCTGCCCCGGCCGAACCGGCTCGATAAGGTCGGGGTGGATGTCCGCACACGACGCCGTGGTGATCGGGGCCGGGCAGGCCGGGCTCGCCGTCTCACGCGCCCTCACGGCGCGGGGCATCGAGCACGAGGTGCTCGAGCGTGAGCACGTGGGCAGCGCGTGGACCCACCTCTGGGATGCGTTCCGGTTGAACACGCCCGCCTGGTCGGTGCAGCTCCCCGGCCTCTCGTTCGACGCTCCGGACCCCGACGGGTTCCCGAGCGCGGACGACCTCATCGGCCACCTCCGGCGCTACGCCGAGGACGCGCCCGTGCGCGAGGGCATCGACGTCGCCACCGCGACGCCGATCGACGACGGCTTCGTGATCGGGACCAACGACGGGGAGGTCCGGACGCGAGCTCTCGTCGTGTGCACCGGTGCCTATCAGGAGGCGTACCGTCCCGCGCGGGCGGCCGACATCCCGGGTTCCGTCGCCGTCCTGAACACCCGTGAGTATCGGAACGCCGATGCCCTGCCGGACGGTCGCATCCTCATCGTCGGCAGCGGGCAGTCGGGATGCCAGATCGCCGAGGATCTCCTCGACGCCGGCCGCGAGGTCGTCGTCTCGTGCGGTCGGGCGCCGTGGGCCCCGCGGAGGATCGGCGACCACGACCTCGTCTGGTGGAACATCGAGACGGGATTCCTCGACACGCGCACCGAGGACCTGCCGTCCCCGGCCGCTCGCTTCGCCGCGACCGTCACGGCGAGCGGCGTCGACGGCGGCCACGACCTGCACGTGCGGACGCTCCGCCGGAAGGGAGCGACCCTCGTGGGGCGCTTCCTCGGCGTCGACGGAACCTCGGTCAGGTTCGCCCCGGACCTCGCCGAAACGGTCGCGTGGGGCGACGCGCGGTACGACGATCTGCGACGCGACGTCCAGCGGCTCTGCGCCGAGCGGTCGATCCCCGCGCCCGAGCTCCCCGACCCGGATGCGTTCGACGACGACGCACCCGGATCGATCCCCGTCGCCGGCCTCGGCGCCGTCGTCTTCGCGAGCGGGTTCCGTCCCGAGTACGGCTTCATCCGCGCACGCGACGTGGTCGACGCGATGGGGTTCCCGAACCAGCACGACGGCGTGAGCGATGCCGTCGCCGGACTCTTCTTCTGCGGCGTGCATTTCCTGCGCCGTCGGCGATCGTCCCTGCTCTTCGGCGTGGGCGACGATGCCGCCGTCGTCGCGGACGGCGTCGCGTCCTACCTGGGCGCGACGCGAGACGTGCCGCGCTAGACCGACCCTCGGCGTGCCAGCACGGGCACCGCCCCGCCGACTATCCTGCCGGCATGGCGAAGGATCAGTTCTCGTTCGACATCGTGTCCGAGGTCGACATGCAGGAGGTGCGCAACGCCGTCGATCAGGCGATGCGCGAGATCTCCCAGCGCTTCGATTTCAAGGGGACCGAGACCTCGATCTCGCTCGGCGACGACGCGATCGAGATGGCCTCCGGCACCGAAGACCGGCTCAAGGCCGCGTGGCAGGTGCTCCAGGAGAAGGCCGTGAAGCGGAACGTCCCGCTGAAGGCGCTCCAGCCCGGCGACGTCCAGCCCGCCGCGAAGGGCAGCGTCCGCCAGACTGTGAAGGTGCTGACCGGCCTGTCGGACGACAAGGCGAAGGAGATCTCGAAGTTCGCCCGGCAGGCGGTTCCGAAGGCGCAGACGCAGATCCAAGGGGCGCAGGTCCGCGTGCTCGGCAAGAGCAAGGACGACCTGCAGGCGGTCATCCGGGCCGTGAAGGACCACGACTTCGGCGTCGCGCTCCAGTTCACGAACTACCGGCCCTGAACCTGCGAGCACCTCCTCCCCGTCAAGACATCTCGTCGTTCACGCGCGTTCGAAGTACCTGTCGAGCATCCGTCCGGCGACCCTCGTGCCCATCCGGAAGGCCACCACTTCCGCCGTCCGGAAATGGATGCCAGACCACACGCGCGAATCGATCGCATCGTGCTTGAGCGAGACCTCGGTCCGGTAGTGCCGCGTCTCGCCGGCTGCGGCCGACGTGAGCCGGATGTTCACCGAACCGACCACCTTGCGGAGGGCTCGCGCAGCCGCTCCGACCACTCCGTTCAGTCCGCTCGGGTACTCGGGGTAGGGCGGGTTCGCGATCAAGGGCTCCCACGTCGGGTCGGCGTCGGTGGCATCGTTGCCGTCGTCGTCGGCCTGCTGGATCGCGTGGATCGGCCGCCACCAGTGGTAGCGGGCCTTCGCCTCCCACACCGTGATCACGGTGTCGATGATGCTGAGGTCGACGGCCGCGAGCACCCGTGCGGCGTCGCTGATGTTCATCTCTCGTCGTTGGATCAGGTCGCGAAGCCCCGCTTGGACGCCGACGATGCCGACGTCGGAGAAGAACAGGGCGGTCTGGGTCTGCTCATCGGAACGGAGGGATCCCGTCTTGGCCCCGAAGTCCTTCACCTCTTCGAACTCCCGGGTGTACGTCTTGGTGTTGAGGCCGGGCGGTGCGGGGGGGCGCACCCACCTGGTCGACCCAAGCATGAACGGCTCGAGCTCGCCCAGGAACGCCCCGAAGAACGGCGCGAACGTCGGGGGCGTCGGCTGCCACACGCCTGGCGCCGGCGGCTCCGTGTACGGGATCGGCGCGAGGCTGTCTCCCGCACGAAGGGCGATGATGCGTTCCGCAGCAGCCTCCCCGTACTCGATCCCCTTCGTCTTCGCCATGCCGTCGGGGATCGACGACAGCGACAGCTCGAGGGCGTCGTCGAGCCGATCCTCGGACGCGGGGAAGGAGTGCAGCAGGACCGTGTGGGCAGCCGCCGCTGCCGCCGCGCCTGGCGACGCGTTCCGCGGACCGCGAACGTCCCACTTGTACAGTTCATACCGTCGCGTGATGCCGACGACCGCGTTGTAGACGGCGGCCTGCTCCACCGCGAACCAATAGAACGCCTCGGGGTTCGCCTTGCCGGCGTCGACGACGACAGTGTCGACGGTCACGGCGTTCCACATCGTGACGATCTCGGCGCCGGTCGGCTCGCTGGCTCCGGCCACACCGACAGCGGGTGAGGCCACGCCCAGTGTGCCGAGTAGAAGCGCGAGCGCTGTGAGGCTCGGGAGCGCCCTACGCCGTCGGGCGAGGGGGCTTGGTGAGCGGTCCTGGAACACGATCTCCACCTCCGACGACGAAGGCGGGCAGAGTGCCGGATTAGCACCACGTCGGACCCACGTCAAACGCCGAGGTAGGGCGCCTGTGTGACGCGAACGTGCGACGTTCCCCTGTGATGACCCACGGGATCGTCTCGATTGTCTTGCCGTTCAAAGCCCGGGTACGCTGAGCGGCACTCAGGAGGTGATAGGCGTGGACCTTGAGCGTCTCAAGGCACGTGCGGCGGAGATCGCCGACAGGGAAACCAAGGCTCTCCTCGAGCGCACGCCGGCGTCGAAGACACTCTTCGATCGCGCGGTGAAGTCGCTCCCGAACGGCGTCGCGTCGAACTTCCAGGCCGGCGATCCCTACCCGATCTACCTGGAGCGGGGCAAGGGCTCGAGCGTCTGGGACGTCGACGGGACCGAGTACAAGGACTTCCACGGTGGCTTCGGCGTCAACGTGGTCGGCCACGCCCATCCGAAGATCGTCGAAGCGCTGAAGGCAGCCGCCGAGAACGCGATCCACTTCGCGGTCACCACCCCGAACACGGTCGCGCTCGCCGAGGCGATCTGCGAACGCTTCCAGGTCGATCAGGTGCGGCTCGTCAACTCCGGCACCGAGGCGACGATGGACGCGATCCGCGTGGCCCGCGCCGCGACCGGCCGGGACAAGATCATCAAGATGGAGGGCTCGTACCACGGGCACCACGACTCGGTGCTGTTCTCCGTCGTGCCCGAGGCCGACACGCTCGGGATGCGCTTCGACGTCGATCAGGAAGGCCAAGGGCAAGGAAGATCCTGGTACACGACGAAGCCGACCTCGAAGGGGATCCCCGAGGCCCTGTGGCCGACGACGATCGTCGTTCCGTTCAACGACGCGGCGGCGGTCGAACAGGCGCTCGCCGACAACGAGGGTCAGGTCGCGGCGGTGATCCTCGAGCCGGTGATGATGAACATCGGCATCGTCGTGCCGAAGAACGGCTACCTGCAGGCGCTGCGCGACGCGTGCGAGAAGCACGGCGCGGTCCTGATCTACGACGAGGTCAAGTGCGGCGGCACGATCGCCTACGGCGGCACGCAGGAGCGCTACGGCGTGAAGCCCCACCTGTCGGCATGGGCCAAGGCGATCGGCGGCGGCGCGACGATCGGCGCGTTCGGCGGCGACGCCGCGATCATGGACTGGGTCACGAAGGGCGCCGCGCAGCAGGGCACCTTCAACGGCAACCCCCTGTCGGTGGCTGCCGGCCTCGCGGCCCTGACCGAGGTCCTGACGAAGGACGCGTACGACCACCTCGGCAAGCTCGGCACGATGCTCGCCGAAGGGTGCGACCGCGTGATCGCCGACACCGGCGTTCCGGCGCACACCGTCGACCTCGCGGCCAAGGGGTGCGTGAGCTACCGAGCGGAGCCGCTGACGAACTACCGCGACTTCCTCGAGACGCACACCGAGCTCTACTGGGCCTCGTACCCGTTCATGGTGAACCGGGGGATCTTCATGACCCCCGGCGACGAGGAGCAGTGGACGATCTCGGTGCAGCACACCGAGGCCGAGATCCGCAAGTACATCGACGCCTTCGACGGGTTCTGCCGGGAGCTCGCGTCGTAGGCGCGAGCGTTCCGCGGAGCGACGGGGGCCGGCCCGGCGACGGGCCGGCCCTTCGCGTTCCGGAGGCGCCGCCGCGATCCCATCCAGGAGGAACGTCGTGACCTCACCGATGCACGAGTTCGACGATCGGACCGAGGCGCTCGCCCATGCGATCGAGGCGTACGCGCGGGACCGCATCGCCAACCCGCAGCCGCTCGACCGCACGATGAGCGGCGCCGAGCTCACGAAGCTCGCCGGCCCGACGGTCACCCCCGACGGGATCGGCGGCGAGGAAGCCCTCCGGATCTGGGGCGAGGTCCTCGCGCCGGCCACGATCTCGACCGACCATCCGGCGAACCTGGCGTTCGTTCCCGCGGCGCCCACGAAGGCCTCGGTGCTCTTCGACCTCGTCGTGGGAGCGTCGTCGACGATCGGGGCCGCATGGATCGACGGTGCCGGCGGGATCTGGGCCGAGAACCAGGCGCTCGCATGGATCGCCGACCTCGCGGGCTTCCCGTCGACCGCCGGAGGGACGTTCGTGTCGGGAGGTTCCGCGGGGAACCTCGCCGGGTTGGTCGCCGCGCGTCACCGCGCGTCGAAGGATCGGGATCGTCCGCCCGGTGGATGGGCGGTGCTGTGCTCCGACGGGGCGCACTCCTCGATCGAGGCCGCCGCGCGCGTGATGGACGTCGAGGTGCTCCGCGTTCCGGCGGACGACCGCGGCCGGCTCACCGGCAAGGCGCTCCGCGAAGGCCTCGAGGCGCTCGGGGACGAGGCGGCGCGGGTCGTCGCCGTCGCCACGACCGCCGGAACCACGAACGCCGGCGTGATCGACGACCTCGCCGGCGTCGCGGAGGTCTGCGACGAGACGGGGATCTGGTTCCACGTCGACGGAGCGTACGGCGGCGCCGGGCTCTGCGCGCCGTCGGTCCGTGCGCGGTTCGACGGGATCGAGCGCGCCGACTCGTTCATCGTCGACCCGCACAAGTGGCTCTTCGCGCCTTACGACTGCTGCGCCCTCGTGTACCGCGACGTCGCAGCCATCGCGGGCACGTTCAAGCAGGAGGCGAGCTACCTCGACAGCGCCTCGCAGCTGGAGGAGGAAGAGATCGGCCCGTGGGACCTCGCGTACCACCTGTCGCGGCG
>DATHTO010000128.1:0-5237 GCA_035463115.1 Actinomycetota bacterium
CCCTGTCCCTTCCGCTCGAAGATCGCGATCGTCCCGTCGCCCGCCCGGAACGACGCGTACGGGCCCTCGTCCTCGCCGAACGTCGTCTCGAGCCCGAGCACGTCGCGGTAGAAGCGCAGCGAGGCGCCGAAGTCGTCCACGAGCAGCCGGACCTGCGACAGCTTCACGGCAGCGCCACCAGGTCGACGAGCCGGCACGAGTACCCCCATTCGTTGTCGTACCAGCCGAAGACCTTGACGAAGTTGCCGTTCGCCATCGTCAGGTCGCTGTCGAAGATGCACGAGTACTGCGAGCCCTGGATGTCCGTCGAGACGAGCGGGTCCTCCGAGTACTCCAGGATCCCGTCCAGCGGTCCGAACGAGGCGGCGCTGCGGTAGGCCTCGTTCACCTCCTCCACGCTCGTGTCGCGCGCGAGCTGGACGGTGAGGTCGACGACGGAGCCGGTCGGCACGGGCGCGCGCATCGCCATCCCGTCCACCTTGCCCTTCAGATCGGGCAGGACGAGCCCGATGGCGCGCGCCGCGCCCGTCGAGGTGGGGATGAGGTTGATCGCGGCCGCGCGCGCGCGGCGAAGGTCCTCGTGCGGGAGGTCGAGGATGCGCTGGTCGTTCGTGTACGCGTGGATCGTCGTCATGAAGCCGCGCTCGATCGTGAAGGCGTCGTGCAGCACCTTCGCCATCGGGGCGACGCAGTTCGTCGTGCACGACGCGTTCGAGATCACGTGATGGTTCGCTGGGTCGTAGCGGTCGTCGTTGACGCCCAGCACGACGGTGAGGTCCTCGCCCTTCGCCGGCGCGCTGATGATGACCTTCTCGGCACCCGCCTCGATGTGCTTGTCGGCGTCTTCGCGCTTCGTGAAGCGGCCGGTGGATTCGATCACCACCTCGGCGCCGAGCTCCTTCCACGGAAGGTTCGCGGGGTCGCGCTCGGCGATCACGCGGAGCTCGTCGCCGTCGACCACGATGCCGTTCTCGTTCGCGGAGACCTCTCCGTCGTAGGTCCCGAGCACGGAGTCGTACTTCAGGAGATGCGCGAGCGTCGCCGCGTCGGTGATGTCGTTCACCGCCACGAAGTCCCAGTCCTTGCCCTGCTGCTTCGCGGCGCGGAAGAAGTTCCGTCCGATCCGTCCGAAGCCGTTGATCCCGACCTTCACGCTCATGGAGGTGCCTCCTCGGGGTGCCGTCCAGGCCATGCTATCGGGAGCCGTGGTCCGACACATCCGAGGCCGCCGGGCTCACGGACGATCGACGTCGCGATGCACCACCACGACGGAGAACCCCCGCTGCCGGAAGTACGCTCCGATGTCCTCGGCCGCCACGACGGACCGGTGACGGCCTCCCGTGCAGCCGATCGCGATCGTGAGGTAGGACTTGCCTTCACGGACGTAGCCGGGGACGGCGACGTCGAGCAGCGCCTCGACCTGCGCGAGGAACGGGCCGTACGCGTCCTGACCGCGGACGTAGTCCCGGACGGGAGCCTGCGTGCCGGGGAGCGGGCGCAGAGCCTCCACCCAGTGCGGATTCGGCAGGAACCGCACGTCGAGGATCGTGTCGGCGTCACGCGGGGCGCCGTGCTTGAACCCGAACGAGACGACCGACACCTGGAGCCCTTCCTCGGCCGATGCGTCGCCGAACGCCTCGCGGATGCGGTCGCGCAGCTCGTGCGGCGTCAACCCGCTCGTGTCGATCACGAGGTCGGCGTCGCCGCGGAGCGGCGCCATCATGTGCCGCTCCTTCCGGATGCCCTCGACGACCCGCTCCGCCGGCGCCAGCGGATGCCGACGACGCGTGGCCTCGTACCGGGTGACCAGGTCGTCGTCGGACGCATCCAGGAACACCACCCGGGCGTCGATGTGGAGCGCCTTCAGCTCGTCGAGCGCCTTCGACAGCTCCTCGAAGAACACGCCGCCGCGGACGTCCACCACGATCGCGATCTTCGCCGGCCCGCCCGGGCGAGCCGCGAGCTCCGCCATCTTCCCGAGGAGGGCGGGCGGCATGTTGTCGACCACGAAGTAGCCGAGGTCCTCGAGGCTGTGGGCGGTCTCGGAACGCCCTGCTCCCGACATGCCCGAGATGATCGTGAAGCCGGGCGACGGAACGCCGCCGGCGTCGGGCGCGGTCACGCGCTCTCCCGCCGTTCCGTGCCCGCGGGCGCGTGGAGGTGCTCGTGGATCGCGCGGGCCAGCTCCGGTCCGATGCCGCGGACCGCGGCGATCTCCTCCGGCTCGGCCGCGCGCAGCCTCGTGAGCGAGCCGAACCGCCGCATCAGCGCGGTCTTCCGGTTCGGACCGACACCGGGCACGTCGTCGAGCGGCGATCGGAGGGCTCGGCGCTCCCGCTTCTGCCGGTGGTACGTGACGGCGAACCGATGCGCCTCGTCGCGCAGGTGCTGGAGCACGAACAGCGCTTCGGACCCGCGCGGGATCAGCAACGGGTCGGGGCGGTCGGGCAGGTACACCTCTTCGAGCCGCTTCGCGAGCCCGACGTGCGGGATCGAGAGGCCGAGTTCGGCGAGCACCTGGCTGGCGACGCCGAGCTGGCCACGCCCACCGTCCACGACGACGAGCGCCGGCGGGTACGAGAAGCGCCGGCCGGGGCGCGGCCCCTCGTCCCGCTCCTTCAGCAGTCGCTGGAAGCGTCGGCGGAGCATCTCCTCCATGGATGCGAAGTCGTCCTGTCCGTGGACGCCCTTGATCTCGAACCGCCGGTACTCCGAGCGCTTCGGAAGCCCGTCCTCGAACACCACCATCGATCCGACCGTGTCGGTCGCGCCGAGGTTCGAGATGTCGTAGCACTCGATCCGCAGGGGCGCCTGCTCGAGCTCGAGCCGTTCCGCGAGCTCGGTGAGGGCCCGGGAACGGGCGCCGAAGTCCGAGGCCCGGCGGAGCTTGTGCCGCTGGAACGACTCCTTCGCGTTGTGCGCGACGACCTCGGCGAGGCGGCGCTTCGCGCCGCGCTCGGCGACGGTGATCCGCACGCGCGTGCCGCGGCGTCGGGCGAGCCACGCCTCGAGCAGATCGCGATCCGCGGGCTCGACCGGCACGAGGACTCGAGGCGGTACGTCCTGCCGCTCCATGTAGAGCTGCTCGATGAACGAGGCGACCAGCTGCGGACGATCGAGTTCCTCGACGCGGTCGACGATCCAGCCCTTGCGCCCGAGGACGCGGCCCCCTCGGACCGCGAAGACCTGGAACGCGGCCTCGAGATCGTCGTCGGCCATGCCGATCACGTCGAGGTCCTCGCGCTGGGAAAGCACGACCTCCTGCGACTCGAGGGCGCGGCGGGCGGCGAAGAGCTGGTCACGGAGCTTCGCCGCCTGCTCGAACTCCTCGCGCCCGGCCGCCTCCTCCATCTCACGGTCGAGCCGCTGCAGGACCGGCTTCGCGTTGCCCGCCAGGAAGTCGCCCATGGCGTCGACGTAGCCCCGATAGGTCGGCTCGTCGATGCCGGTGAACGACGGAACGCACGGCCCGGCGCAGCGCCCGATGTCGTAGTAGAGGCATGGGCGACCGGCGCGGCGGCGTTGGTCGAAGAAGGCGTTCGAGCACGTTCGGACCGGGAAGACGCGCGTGAGCGCGTCGAGCGTGTCGCGGATCGCCCACGCGTGGCCGTACGGGCCGAAGTACCGGACCTTCTTGCGCTTCGCGCCGCGCAGGACCTGGGCGCGCGGCCACTGCTCCCCCACCGTGAGGGCGAGGTAGGGGTAGGACTTGTCGTCACGGTACCGGATGTTGAACCGCGGCCGATGCTCCTGGATCAGGTTGTACTCGAGCAGCAGCGCGTCGACCTCGCCGGACGCCACGATCCATTCGACGGACGACGCTGCGCTCACCATCGCCTCGGTCCGGGGATGGAGCGGCTTCGACCAGTAGCTCGCGAGGCGCTTCCGGAGCGACCTGGCCTTGCCCGCGTAGATCACGCGGCCGTCGACGTCACGGAAGAGGTAGGCGCCCGGCGCGTCGGGGATGCTCGACGCAGCCGGTCGGGGGACGTTCACGCACCCATGCTAGCCGCGAGGTGGCGACGCGTTCGTGAGCGAGGCAGGCGGCGCGGGCGGCGTCACGCCGCTGCGTCGGTCGGGCTCGGTGTCGCGCCGGTCGCCGCTTCGGCGCCATCGGTGCCGCCGGCTCCGCCACCACCGCCGCCGTCGCCGTCGCCGCCACCGCCGCCACCTGCCTCGACCACGGCGAGCGTTCCCTGCATGGTCGTCGGGTGGACGTCGCACTGGAAGTAGTAGTTGCCGGCGTCGAGCGGACCCAGCGTGAGCTCCTGGATCACCCGACCCTCCTGAGGGGCGGGGTTGTCGCCGAGCGGGTCGCCGTTCTGCTCGGTGTACGCGGCGATGTTGTGCAGGATCGGATCGGGGTTGTCGTACGTGATCGCGAACTCTTCGCCGGCCGGGCCCACGAGGCAGCTCGACGTGAAGCTCGTTCCTGCGGAAGAGATCTCGAGGATCGGTTGACCATCGGCGCCGCACTCGCCGTCGGCGCCCCCGCCGCCGGGCGACGGAGGCGGGATCGGGCTCGGGTTCGCGAGGGCGAGCTCCCCGACGTCGCCGTAGACGCCCAGCAGCAGGTCCTGTCCCTGTTCCTCGTACCACGCGAGGTACACGCTGGCGGCGTCGCCGGTCACGGCGATGGACGGGAACGTTCCACCTTCGGTCTGCTGGGTCTCGACCGCCTCGAAGGTGTCGCCGTCGCCGCTCGCCATGTGGACCCCCTCGGCGTCCTGCCAGGCGACGTAGGCGTTGCCCTCGTCATCGAGCGCGACGTCGGACGTCGGCCGATCCGCGGCGTCGACGTCGGCGCCCGCGACCTCCGTCGCGGACCACGGCCCGCCTGCGGTGCCGGAGGCGACGTGGATCGAGCCGTCGGCGTAGAACGAGGCGACGGCGGTCTCGCCGTCGGACCCCGCGGCGAGCCCCGTCGCGTCGGCGCCGGCCACGGCGGTCGACACGACCCATCGGTTGCCCGTGAGGGCGGCCTGCGAGACCTCGCCGGCGACCGGGTCGGCGAACAGCACGACGGGCGCACCGTCGGGCAGGATCAGGGGCGCCGCGCCGGGCGCGGGGCCCCCGTTGCAGAGAGCGGTCGTCGCCGCGACCTGGGTGGACCAGCCGTCGGCGTCGGGGGTCGCCACCCGGACCTCGACGCCGCCCGCGGTCACGGCCTGGTACGACACCCACGGTTCGCCCTCGGCATCGATGACCACCGACGGCGGCCCGATCGGTCCCGCCTG
>DATHTO010000129.1:0-34455 GCA_035463115.1 Actinomycetota bacterium
GCGCGCCGACGGCATCACGCGAGGGATCGGGATCGTGATGGCGCCGCACTGGTCGGGCATGTCGGTCGAGACCTACATCGAGCGCGTCGAGCAGGCGGTGGCGGATCAGGGCGGCGGCCCGTCGTTCACGTACGTCCGCAGGTATCACGACCATCCGGTGTTCGTCGCGTTCCTCGCCGACCGCGTGCGCGAGGCGCTCGACGGCCTGACGCCGGAACAGCGCAGCGGCGCGACCGTGATCTTCAGCGCCCACTCGCTCCCGGTGCGCACCGTCGACGACGGAACCCTCCGCTGCAAGTACTGCGACTGTGACGACTCGTGCCGGTACCGCGACGGCTTGCAGGAGACGGCCGACCTCGTCGCCGACCGCGTCGGCCTGACGTCGTCCACGATCGCCTGGCAGTCGGCTGGTCGCACGAACGACCCGTGGTGGGGCCCGCCGGTCGAGGACGTGATCCGCGACCTCGCGTCACAGGGCCGCGCCGCGGTGGTCGTGTGCTCGGCCGGCTTCGTCGCCGACCACCTCGAGATCCTGTACGACCTCGACATCGAGGCGAAGGAGATCGCCGACGAGGCCGGCATCGCCTTCACCCGCACGCGGATGCCGAACGCCGATCCGGAGTACCTCGACGCGCTCGCCACGGTCGTCCGCGAGCACCTCGCGACCGCAGCCGCGCCCGCCGACGCGGATCGATGACGAGACGGTGCCGGTGACGTGACCGCTGCGGGCGCCCGGGTCGTCGTCGTCGGCGGAGGCGTCAGCGGCCTGACGACGGCCTACCGGCTCGTGACGCGCGACCCGTCGCTCGACGTCGTCGTCCTCGAGGCGTCGGAACGTCCCGGCGGGAAGCTCGCGACGGTGGAGGTCGCGGGGCTCACGCTGCCGGCCGGCGCCGACGCGTTCCTCGCGCGGAAGCCCTGGGCGGTCGACCTGTGCCGCGAGCTCGGTCTCGGCAAGGAGCTCGTCGCCCCGGCGACGACCGGTGCGCACCTGTGGACCGACGAGGGCCTGGTCCCGTTCCTGCCCGAGTCGGCGTTCGGCATCCCGGGCGACGTCGGCGACGTGATGCGGTGGCCCGGCGTCTCGCCGAAGGGTCGCCGTCGCGCGCTCCAGGACCTCCTGATCCGCAAGCGGAAGCACGGCGGCGGCGGCGACGGCGACGCTCCCGGAGACGCTCCCGGCGACGACGGCGGCGACGAGACCCTCGGATCGCTGCTGCGGCGCCGCCTCGGCGACGAGGCGACCGACTCGGCGGTGGCGCCGCTCCTCGCCGGGCTCTACGCCGGCGACGTCGACCGGCTGTCGGCGCGCGCGACCTTCCCCGAGCTGCTGCAGTGGGAGTCGTGGCAGGGCAGCTTGATCCGCGGCGCGCAAGCCGCCCGCCGGCAGACGCGGCGCGCCGAAGCGGGACCGGTGTTCCTGCGGCCGCGCGCCGGGGTGCACGCGTTGACCGACGCGCTCGCCGACCGGCTCGACGGTCGCGTCCGGACGAACGCCACGGTCGAGACGGTGCTGTCGCGTGGCGGCCGTTGGCACGTGCGCACGGCCGACGGGCACGACCACGGTGCCGACGCCGTGGTGGTCGCCGCCGAGGCGCACACCGCTCGCCGCGTGCTCGCGGTCGTCGCGCGTGGCGCGACCGACGACCTCGAGGCGATCCCGGCGGCGTCGACCGCCGTCGTCCTGCTCGTCTACGACGAGGGCACCCGCGACGCGCTCCCGGACGGGACCGGGTTCGTGGTGCCCCGCGGCAAGGCGCCGATGACGGCCGCGACCTGGCTCTCGAACAAGTGGCCCCACGAGTCGTTCGGATCGAGGGCCGTGGTCCGTTGCTACGTCGGCGCCGCGGGCATCGACGAGGTCGTCGACGAGCCCGACGACGACATCGTCGAGGCGTGTGCGCGGCACCTGGCGGCGGCGGTTCCGCTGCCGGAACGTCCCGCCGACGCGCTGGTCGTCCGCTGGTACGACGCGATGCCGCAGTACGAGCTCGGCCACGTCGAACGCGTCGCGCGGATCCGCCACCGGCTGCCCGGCGGCATCTTCGTGACGGGCCAGCCGTACGATGGCGTCGGCGTTCCCGACTGCGTCCGCGCCGCGGGCGAGACCGCCGAGGCGGTGACGGCCCATCTCGAGCGGTCGACCCGCACGCACGACGCCGCGAAAACACCCGCCCGACCGACATGACCCGCGAGGAGCCGATCCGATGACCGAGACCGTCTACGCGCTCTACCCCGTCTTCATGGCGACGCCGGACCTGCGCGCGACCTTGCGCGACGCCGACGATCTGGACGCCGCCGGCCGCGAGGTCGACGACCTGTTCAAGCGGTGGGAGGGCCGCGTCGACGTCCGTGGGTCGTACTCGACGGTCGGGTTCCGCGCCGACGCCGACCTGCTGCTGTGGCTCGTCGGGTCGACGCCGGACGACGTGCAGCGTTTCCTCGTGGAGTTCCGGCGGACGCGCGCCGGCGACCTGATGGATCTGACGTGGACCTTCATGGGGGTCGTGAAGCCCGCCGAGTTCACGGCCGACCACCAGCCGGCGTTCGTGAAGGGAACGCCGCCGAAGCGGTTCGCGTGCGTGTATCCGTTCGTCCGGAGCCCCGAGTGGTACCTGCTGCCGCGCGAGGAGCGCGGCGCGATGCTCGCGGAACACGGCGTGATGGGCCGCGAGTTCCCCGACGTGCTCGCGAACACGACGAGCGGCTTCGGCCTCGGCGACTGGGAATGGATCCTGTGCTTCGAGGCCGACGAGGCAGACAGGCTCGTCGACTGCATCCGACGGCTCCGCGACTCGAAGGCGCGTCTCTACACGAAGGAAGAGGTGCCGTTCGTCACCGGCATCCGGAAGCCGTTCCGCGAGGTGCTCGACGACCTCGTGTGAGGCGGCGGCGATGCGTCAGTCGCGCTCGCCCTCGAGCACCGCGGCCGCGTGGTCCGGCACGTACGCGTAGATCTCGCGCGGCGGGCGCTCGTAGCCGTCGTCGGCCTGCCGCGACGGGATCCGGATCCCCGGCAGCTCCTTCGGCACGTACGGGACCTGTGACAGCAGGTGCGCGATGCAGTTGAGACGTGCCTTCCGCTTGTCGTCGGCTTCCACGACCGACCACCGTGCCTCTGGGATGTCGGTGTGGACGAACATGTCGTCCTTCGCACGGGAGTAGTCGACGAACCGCGTCCGCGAGAACAGGTCGGTCTCCGAGAGCTTCCAGCGTCGGAGCGGGTCGTGGACGCGCGCCTCGAACCGGCGCTCCTGTTCCTCGTCGCTCACCGAGAACCAGTACTTCACGAGGATGATCCCGTCCTCGACGAGCAGCCGCTCGAAGATCGGGCATTGACGCAGGAATCCCTGGTACTCCTCGCGCGTGCAGAACCCGAGCACGCGCTCGATCCCCGCCCGGTTGTACCAACTGCGGTCGAAGAGCGAGATCTGCCCTCGGCTCGGCAGGTGCGCGACGTACCGCTGGAAGTACCACTGGCCCTGCTCGCGTTCCGTCGGCTTCGGCAGCGCCACGATGTTCGTCGTCCGGGGGTTCAGGTGCTCGGTGATGCGCTTGATCGCGCCGCCCTTGCCGGCCGCGTCGCGGCCTTCGAAGATCACGAGGACGCGCGCGCCGCTGTCGTCGACCCACTCCTCCATCTTCACGAGCTCTTCCTGGAGCCGGAGCAGCTCGGCTTCGTAGAGCTTCTTCGGATACTTCGACCGCTCGGACCCCTTGCCCACTCGCCTCGCCTCCCTCGCGCGCCGACGACCGTACGTCAGCCGCGGCCCTCCGGCCACCCGCCGACGGTCAGCTTCCGTCGAGCAGCACCCGGAGGTCGGTGATCACGCGATGACCGTTCGCGTCGGCGGCCCATCCTTCGAGCGGAGGCGCGCTCTCGCGCCGGACGATCAATCGCGTCGCGATCCCGAGGGCCGCCGCGCCGTCGCAGTAGGGGACCTGGTCGTCGACGAAGACGGCGTCGTCCGGAGTGACGCCGCCGAGGGCGTCGAGCGCGGCTCGGTAGATCTCGCGTTGCGGCTTCCGAGCCCCCACCTCGAACGAGAGGATCAGCACGTCGAGCTCGTCGGCGAGCCCGAGCCGCTCGACGACCGGCGCCGTGTTGTGCGAGCAGTTGCTCACGAGCGCGGTGCGGACGCCTCGCTCGCGCAAGGCCCGCACGGTCGGGATCGCGTCGTCGTGGAGCCGCACGCGGCTCGCCATGAACGCGAACTCCCGCGCGGCGAGATCACGCACGAGCTCGTCCGGCGGATCGTCGATCCCGGTCGCCTGGACGATGACGCGCATCTCGGCTTCGACGTCGGGGTACGCGCCGACGCTCCGCGCCGGGCGGGTCACGTCGAACGCCTGGCGGAGCACCGGCCCGTCGACGCCGAGGAGCCCCGCCATCTCGCGGTGCCACACGTGCCAGTCGCTCTCGACGAGCGTGTCGTACAGGTCGAGCAGGACGGCGATCGGGGCGGCGGCCACGCCGGCAAGGATACGGACGCGTCGCGTGAGGCCGCGGCGACCGCCGGCGGGTCAACCGAACAGGTCGGACAGCAGCGCGTCGACGTCGGCGATCGCGCCGGCGACGGCACGTTCGCCGTCGTGGATCGACATCACCTCGGGCCCGCGCTCGTCGAACGTGGCGCGGACGTCGGCCGTCAGGAAGCGGGAGACCTGCGCGAAGCCGTGCGGATCCTCGAGGCCCCTCGGCCGCCGGTAGTAGCGCTGCGGCCACGTGACGTGGAGCGCGTCGCGAGCCCGCGTCATCGCCACGTACAGGAGCCGCCGTTCCTCCTCGATCTCGTCGTCGTCGCCGGTCGCCATGTCGGACGGGATCATGCCATCGGCCGCGTGGATCACGTGCACGACGTCCCACTCGAGCCCCTTCGCGGAGTGGATCGTCGAGAGCACGAGCCAGTCCTCGTCGACGAGCGGCGGCCCGGCGAGGTCGCTGGTCGACGACGGCGGGTCCAAGGTCAGCTCGGACAGGAACCGTCCGCGGCTGTCGTACCCCTGCGCCAGGGTGGCGAGCTGGTCGAGGTCGGCGATCCGTGCCGCCGCGGCGTCGTAGCGACGGGCGATCACGGGCTCGAGGTAGGCGCGGACGCGCTCGAGCTGTGCCGCGGGCGTCATCGCGTCGGCCTCGACGCAGCCGGAGAAGGCCGATCGCAGCTCGCGGACGCCGTCGGCGGCGCGCGACGGCACGCTGAACGGATGGTCAAGCAGATTGACCAATGGCGTGACGACGGTCTCAGCGGCGGCCGGGGCGGCATCGCGCACGTTCAGCTCGTCGAGGAGACGTCGAGCCGACGCGGGGCCCATGCCGTCGGGGAGCTGCAGCACGCGGAACCACGCCACCTCGTCCCACGGGTTCTCGAGGACCCGCAGCATCGCCAGGGCGTCCTTCACGTGCGCCGCCTCGAGGAACCTCAGGCCGCCGTACTTCACGAACGGGATGTTCCGCCGCGCCAGCTCGACCTCGAGCAGGTCGGAATGGTGCGCCGCCCTGAACAGCACGGCCTGCTCCTTCAGCGGGACGCCACGTTCCCGGTGCTCGAGCACCGCTCGGCACACCGCGTCGCTCTGTTCGGCTTCGTCGAGGCACGCACGGAGCGACGGACGGGCAGCGGCGTGTCGGTCGGTCCACAGCGTCTTCTCGTGGCGCTGCGGCGAGAGGGCGATCACGGCGTTCGACGATGCGAGGATCTCGGGCGTCGATCGGAAGTTCCGTTCGAGCTTCACGACGGCGGCGCCGGGGAACCGCTGCGGAAACTCGAGGATGTTCCGGACGGTGGCCGCGCGGAAGCCGTAGATCGCCTGCGCGTCGTCGCCCACGACGGTGACGTTCCGCGGCGTGCCCGCCGGCCGCATCCCTTCGAGGATGTCGGCCTGGAGCGCGTTCGTGTCCTGGTACTCGTCGACGAGCACGTGGTCGAACATCGACGCGACGGATCCGCCGGTGGCGGGCGTGGACACGAGGGCCTTCCAGAACAGCAGCAGGTCGTCATAGTCCAGGACGTTGCCGGCGCGCTTGCGCTCGGTGTAGCCGGCGAAGATCGCGCGCATGCCGTCGAGCTCGTCGAGGCACCACGGGTAGTGGCGCTTGACGACCGCCTCGAGCCGCTCGCCGGCGTTCACGGTCCGCGAATAGATGCCGGCGAGCGTCGCCTTGCGCGGGAACCGACGCTCGCGGTCGGCGTACCCGAGCTCCTCGCGCAGCAGGTCCATGACGTCGGCGGCGTCGCCCTGGTCGAGCACCGTGAAGTCGGGTCGCAGGCCGAGCGCGCGACCGTGCAGGCGCAGGAGCCGGTTCGCCACGGCGTGGAACGTGCCGCCCCACACGCGCGACGCCTCGGGATGCCCGCTCGAGCGACCGGCGCGCGCGAGCATCTCGCGCGACGCACGACGGCTGAACGTCAGCAGCAACAGCCGCTCGGGGCGCACCCCGGTCGACAGCAGGTGGGCGACCCGCGCCGCGAGGGTGGTGGTCTTTCCGGTTCCGGCCCCCGCCACGATCAGCAGCGGTCCCTCACCGTGCGTCGCCGCGCGGCGCTGCTCGTCGTTCAGGCCCTGGTCGAACATGCGTTCGGCGAGCATATCCCGGAGCGGCGACGCGACCGCGCAGGCGCGGCCGTCCGCGATCGGGATGCCTCGGGCCGTCGGCGGTAGGGTTGCACTCCCCGCGCCGCGAGGGAGCGAGCATGACGGACGAGCCTCGGATGCAGATCCGGATCACCGAGGATGGCCCCTACCGCGTCCGTGGCGGGACGCCGCTCGTGCGAACGGCCGTCGTCTACGACGACGCCGGAGATCCCGTCGCCTGGGACGCCGACGAACCGCTCGACGCGGGCGGGTCGTACTCGCTGTGCCGCTGCGGAGGGTCGTCCACGAAACCGCTCTGCGACGACTCCCACCTGACGAACGGGTTCGATGGCACGGAGGTCGCCGATCGCGGCCCGCGTGCCGAGCGGATGCGCGTGTTCGCCGGCGTCGACGTCGAGATGACCGACGACCCCTCGCTCTGCACGCACGTCGGCTTCTGCACGAACCGTCGCACGCACGTCTGGCAGATGATCGACGAGACCGACGACGCCGAGGTGCGGGAGCAACTGATGCGGATGCTCGCGCTGTGTCCGTCGGGACGGCTCGGACGTCGTCCGTCGAGCGACGCGCCCGAGGTCGAGCCCGCGTTCGAGCCGAGCGTGGCGGTCGTCCGGGACGGTCCGCTGTGGGTCCGCGGCGGCGTCGAGGTGGTGGGCGCCGACGGCGTCGCCTACGAGCGACGGAACCGCGTGACGCTCTGCCGGTGCGGTCACTCCCGGAACAAGCCGTTCTGCGACGGCACGCATGCCGAGATCGGGTTCCGCGATCCGGGCGACGGCGTCCGGGACGACGGAGCCGACGCCCCGCGCGCCGATCGGCCCACGGCCACGCGACCGGACCGGGCCACGGTCACGCGATGGGACGCCGCCGGGCGCTGAGCGCTACGCCGGCGAGAGGAGCTTCATCGCGCGGGAGACCGTTTCCGCCGCGGGCACGCGGTACCAGGCCTTCTCGATCCGTCCGTCCTCGTCCACCAGGAAGGCCGAGCGGATCAGCCCGACCGTGACCTTGCCGTAGAGGTTCTTCTCGCCCCAGGCGCCCCAAGCCTCGGCGACCGCATGATCGGTGTCGGCGAGCAGCGGGAAGCCGAGGCCGAACTTCTCGTCGAAGGCCCGCTGGTCGTCGGGCACGTCGGGCGAGATGCCGACGACGTCGACACCCAGGCCGGCGAGCTCCTCTCGGTGGTCACGCACGTCGCACGACTGCGTCGTGCAGCCCGGCGTGTCGGCCTCCGGATAGAAGTACACGAGCAGCTTGCGGCCGCGGAAGTCCTCGAGCCGCACGGGGGTGCCGCGCTGATCCGACAGGGAGAACGGCGGAGCGGCGTCGCCCTTGGCGAGCTTCGTCATACGAGTGAGGGTAGATGACCCCCCGCGACGCCCGAGGGGAACGCCGGGCATCGCGGACCGGGTCTGTCGTCGGGAGGCGTCGCCCGGGTCAGGCCGTCGCCGGGACGAGACCGAGCTCGCGGAGCGTCCCGATCGGAAGCACGTGACAGTACGGCGTGCCGCCCTTCTTCTCGTACCAGCGCTGGTGGTAGCCCTCGGCCGGATAGAACGTGGGCGCCGGCAGGATCTCGGTCGCGATCGGTCGGTCGTACCGCGGCGCGACACGGTCGCGCGACGCCTCCGCGCTCGCCCGCTGCTCGTCGGAGTGGGTGAAGATCACGCTGCGGTACTGATCGCCGACGTCCGGGCCCTGACGGTCCACCTGCGTCGGATCGTGCATCGCCCAGAAGATCTCGACGAGCTGGTCGTACGTCACGATCGAAGGATCGAACGTGACCTGGACGACCTCGGCGTGCCCGGTCGTGTGCGAGCACACCTGCTCGTAGGTCGGGTTCGGCGTGGTGCCGCCGGCGTAGCCGCTGACGGCGTCGAGCACGCCGGGAACCTGCTTGTACACCCACTCGACGCCCCAGAAGCAGCCGGCGCCGAAGGTCGCGATCTCGGTGGTCATGACACCTCCGTGAGATGGGACGGGTCCGTGCGGAAGAGGGTTGACCCTTCCAGTGTCCACCAACGCCGGCGAAGGCGCGTTCGTTCCACCGGTCGCCGGCGCTGGACTTCCGCGGGTCCGACCTCCTAGGCTCCGGCGGGCCGGACCCCGTCCCGGCACGGAAGGAGCCACCCACCATGCGTCGCATCTCCGCTCGCGGGCTGATCGCGCTGATCGCGCTCGTCGCCGCCGCGCTCGCTCCGATGGGAGCGTCGGTCGCCGGTCCGGCCGGCAGCTCGCCTCCCAAGAACGTCATCCTCTTCATCGTCGACGGCATGGGCCCCGAGCAGATCGCGCTCGGTCGCGCGATGAAGGGGTCGCCGCTGTTCGTCGACGGCATCCCGTGGCAGACGAAGGGCACGCTGGACACCGACTCGCTCGAAGGCGTCACGGATTCCGCGGCCGGGGCCACGGCGCTCGCGTCGGGCGCCGAGACGAACAACGGCTGGCTCGGGATGGTGCCGACCAGCGGCGGGGGCGCACGCTCCGTCCCGACCGCGCTCGAACGTGCCGAAGCGAACGGCAAGGCGACGGGGTTGGTGTCGGACAGCTACATCACCGACGCCACACCGGCGGCGTTCTCGGCCCACGTCACGAGCCGGAGCGAGACCACCGAGATCGCGCGGCAGACGGCCCAACAGGGGATCGAGTTCCTCTTCGGTGGCGGACGCCGACAGGGAAGCGTCGGGCCGCTGCTCGACCGTCCCGGCGTCACGTACGTCCGCAACACCCGTGAGATGAACGCCTACGTCAACGGAGGCGGCGCGGGGCCCGTCTACGGGTTCTTCGGCTCGTGGAACATGGCGTACAACCTCGATCGCGACGACGAAGGCGTGACCCGAACCGAACCGACCCTTCCGCAGATGACGTCTGCGGCGCTCTCGGTGCTGTCGAAGGACCAGGACGGCTTCTTCCTGATGGTCGAGGGCGGGCTCGTCGACTGGGGCGGGCACGCGCGCGATGCCGCGTCGATGGGCGTCGAGATGATCGAGACCGACGAGGCGGTCAAGACGGCGTACGACTGGGCGAAGAACCGGACCGACACGCTCATCGTCTTCACCGCGGACCACGAGACGGGTGACTTCGACATGACGGGTCAGACCGACGTCGCGAAGCTGCGCAGGCAGACCGCCACGACGGAATACATGTGGGGCCTGATCAAGACGGGATCGCCGATCCGCGGAACCGTGCGCACGTACACGGGCATCGATCCCACCTCTGCCGAGATCGCCACGATCCAGCGCTGCGGCGAGCACGGCATCTCCGACGTGCTCTCGTCTCGGGCGAAGGTCACGTGGAACGGCACCTGCACGCAGGAAGGCGATCACACCTCGACGTTCGTTCCGGTGTGGGCGTGGGGGCCCGGGCACGCCGACTTCGCGGGGAACGGCTCCGAGAACGAGCTCGTCGGCCAGCGGCTCCTCGCGTACTACGGCGGCTGAGCGCGCGGACGGCGCCGGAGCGCGCGGGAGGCGCCGGAGCCCGCGGGGATCCGCGCGATTCCCGCCGGAGGGCCACCTGGGTGTACGCTGCGCCGGTCCACGTTTGAACGGAGATTCAAACCATGGCTGACCTGCAGTCGAACCGGTACGACGCGATCGTCGTTGGAGGAGGCCACAACGGCCTCGTCGCCGCGGCCTACCTGGCGAAGCACGGCGCGAGGACCGTCGTGCTCGAGAAGCGCTTCAAGACCGGAGGAGCGGCCGACACGAGCGAACCGTGGCCGGACGAGCTCCCGGGCGTGAAGGTGAACACGCTGAGCTACACGATGTCGCTGATGCCGCCGTCGGTGCGGCGTGACCTCCAGCTCGAGCGGTTCGGCTTCAAGCTGCTCCCGCTCGGCCAGGGCTACATGCCGATGCGCGGCGGCGGCTCGATCATCCAGTCCGAGGACGAGCGGGTCACGCGCGAGTCGATCGCGCGCCTGTCGAAGCGCGACGCCGACGCGTACTTCGAGTTCTACGACTGGATCTCGCGGATCTCCGACATCCTGGGGCCGCTGCTGATGGAGACCCCGCCGCACGTCGGCTCGAAGAAGCCCCGGGACCTCTGGGACCTCGGCAAGCTCGGCTGGAAGCTCCGCAAGCACGTCGACGAGCGCACCGTCGCCGACGTGACGCGGCTCTTCACGATGAGCGCGACCGATCTGCTCGAGCGATGGTTCGAGACCCCGCAGATGAAGGGCTTCATGGCGGTCAACGGGATCATCGGCACGTGGGCCGGACCCGACGCTCCCGGAACCGCCTACGTGCTGATGCACCATTCCGTCGGCGACATCGGCGACGGGCAGGTCGCGAGCTGGGGCTTCATGGAAGGCGGCATGGGCGCCGTCTCACAGGCGTGCGAGGAGTCCGCGAGGTTCTTCGGCGCCGAGATCCGCGTGAACGCGCCCGTCGCGAAGATCTCCACGTCGAACGGCCGCGTCACCGGCGTTGTGCTCGACGGCGGCGAGGAGCTACGCGCGCCGCTCGTCGTCACGGCGTGCCATCCGAAGATCACGTTCCTGCAGCAGCTCGAGCGGAGCGAGCTTCCGAGCGACTTCGTCCACGACATCGAGCACTGGAAGACGCGCAGCGGCACCGTCAAGGTGAACCTCGCGATCGACGCGCTCCCGACGTTCACGGCCGATCCCGAGTACGACCCCGAGATCCACGGCGGCGCGATCGAGCTCCTCGACGACGTCGACCAGCTCGAGATGGCGTACCAGGAGGCGCGTGCCGGCAAGGCGGCGACGCTGCCGTTCAGCGACACCGAGATCCCGACGGTGCAGGACAAGACCCTCACCCCCGACGGCATCCACACCGTCTCGATGTTCACGCAATGGGTGCCGGCCGACTGGGCCGACGACGAGGACGACCACACCGCCGAGCTCGACGCGTACGCCGAGCGGCTGATCGACCACATGGAGGCCGTCGCGCCGGGGTTCCGGA
The DNA here is from genome assembly GCA_035463115.1 of Actinomycetota bacterium. Taxonomy (GTDB): domain Bacteria; phylum Actinomycetota; class UBA4738; order UBA4738; family HRBIN12; genus BPGL01. The sequence continues at coordinate 11,523 of DATHTO010000129.1, forward strand.
GCTCGGTGCTCGCGAAGCAGGTGATCGGTCCGAAGCAGATGCAGGAGGGCTGGGACCTGATCGGCGGGAACATCTTCCACGGCGAGCTGACGGTGGATCAGCTGTTCCACATGCGGCCCGCCGTGGGCTACGCCGACTATCGGACCCCGATCGAGGGCCTCTACCAGGCGTCGAGCGCCACGCACGCCGGCGGCGGCGTGACGGGTCTGCCGGGGCACCACTGCGTGCGGGAGATCCTCAAGGACAAGGCGATCCGGAAGGCGTAGCTCCGGCCGTCACCCGCGGAGCTCGGTGCGCTGCAGCGTTCACGCCCGTCCTTCTCGGACGCCTTCCGCGATCGCGAGCTGGCGGCGGGCGTCCGCCACCTCGCCTCCTTCCCACGACGCGAGCGCCGCGTCGAGCGCGACCGTGATCGACCAGGCGCGGAACCGCTCACGGTCGATCGCGAACAGCTCGGCGAGCAGTCCGAACCGGCGGTGCAGCGTCGGTCCGTCGACGGGGTCAGGCAGGTCGAGGAGCAGAGCACCGACGTCGAACGCGCGGTCGCCGACGAGAGGATGCGGCGAGACGGCGAGCCACGGCTCGCGCTCGGCGGCCACGACGTTGCCCAGGCGGAGGTCGCCGTGGAGCAGGACCGGTTCGTCCGGAGAGGCCTCGAGCTCACGCATCGACGCCGTGGCGTCGTCGGCGAGCCCGTCCGGCAGCGGGCGCCCGAGCGCCTCGTTTCGGTCGCGGAACGACGCCACCCATCGGCCGGCCTCGTCGGTCGCCGCGGTGATCCCCTCCGGCGCCGGGATCCACAGCCGTCGCGCGACGTCGCGCGCCAGCGACAGGGCGCGCTCCTCGGGCTCGTCGGCGAGCGGCGTACCGGGCACCGCGCGCTCGAGCAGCATCGCGCCGCGCGGATCGTGGTCGATCAGCTCGACCGCGCCGTCGCCGTCCCACGCGAGGAACGCCACCACGCGCTCGGGGAACCATCCGTCGGGATAGGTGAGCTCGAGCACGACCGGCCGGGATCCGGCGCGCGTCGCGCCGACGACGTAGCCGAGCGACCCGCTCGGCAGCGGATCCTCGAGCTCGAGCTCCCAGCGCTCGGTGAGTTCCGCGATCAGTCCCGAAAGGCTTGCGAGCCATGTCTGGACGGCTGCATCGATGTCGTTCGCCGCATCCCCAGGGCCCCTGTCCATGACGCGCACCGTACCCAGGGCTTCCGGCCGAGGCTCCATCGGCCGGAAGTCGGAGGCGAGAAATACATCGTCCGACCACTACAGCAGGTACCGGCCTCTACCCGATGAGGGGTAGGCACCGACCTGCGAGGGGAGTGGGGAACATGCGGCAGTGGGAGCTGATCGGGATCACGGACGACGATCCGATGTGGACGGCGCCGGCCCGGACCGAGGCGGACGGGGCACCCGTGTCGTCACCCGTCACGATCGACCACGTCGCGGTCGACCCGGCCGACCGAGGCAACGGGACGGCCTTCCTGTGGGCGACCGACCTCTCGCTCAACCTCCGGTCGGTGAGCTCGGTCGCATCGGTGCTCCTCGGGCGCGATCCCGAGGCATGCGAGGGCCGGGAACTGCTGGACGTGGTCGGGATGGAAGGGCCGAGCCTCGCGGTGCTCGAGGCGCACGTCGCCGCGCTCGCGGGCGACGACGGATCCTTCTCGCTCCGGGGGGACCTCGTGTCGGTGCGGTGTCGCGTGACGCCGCTCCACGGCGAGGACGGGCGCATCATCGGCACGTTCTGCATGGCGATCCCGCACGACCCTGCGCTCGGGGGGGTGCAGGAGCTGTACGCGATCGCAGCTGCCTGAGCGCCGGCGGGAGCTCAGCCAGCGAACGAGCGCGCGGCCTCGAGGACGGTAGCAACCTCCTCGGGGCCGTGTGCCGTTCCGAGGGTCCACAGCTCGTAGCTCGACGGCGGCAGCGCGACGCCGTTCGCGAGCAGATGGTGGAACAGGCGGGCGTAGCGATCGTGATCGCTCGCCTTCGCGTCGTCGAAGTTCCGCACGCGCCGGTCGCGGAAGAACACGCTGAACATCGACCCCGCGCGTTCGATCGTCGCCTCGATCTCCGATGACGCGAACGCATCGGTGAGGCCCGCGATCAGCTCGTCGGCGGTCCGCTCGAGCTGCGCGTACGGGTCGAGCTGCTTCGCGAGGTCGAGCGTCGCGATGCCTGCCGCGATCGCCACCGGGTTCCCCGACAGCGTGCCGGCCTGATACACGGGCCCCGTCGGCGCGAGCTCGTCCATCACGTCGGCCCCGCCGCCGAACGCCGCGCAGGGGAAGCCGCCGCCCATCACCTTGCCGAACGCCGTGAGGTCGGGCGTGACCCCGTAGACCTGCTGCGCCCCGCCGTACGCCAGCCGGAAGCCCGTGATGACCTCGTCGAAGAGCAGGAGCGACCCGTGCCGCGTGCAGATCTCCCGCAGGCCCTCGAGGAACCCGGGCTGCGGCGGCACGACGCCCATGTTCGCCGCGACCGGTTCCACGGCGACCACCGCGATGTCGTCGCCGCGCTCGGCGAAGAGCGTGCGGACGGCCGCGAGGTCGTTGTACGGGGCGACGAGCGTGTCCTTCGCCGCGCCGTCGGTGACGCCTGGCGTTCCGGGGATGCCGAACGTCGCGAGCCCGCTCCCGCCGCCCTGGGCGAGCAACGCGTCGGAATGTCCGTGGTAGCAGCCGTCGAACTTCACGACGAGGTCGCGGCCGGTCGCGCCGCGCGCGAGCCGGATCGCGCTCATCGCGGCTTCTGTTCCGCTCGACACGAAGCGCACCCGCTCGACGCTCGGAACGGCGTCCACGACGCGTTCCGCGAGCTCGACCTCGAGCTCGGTCGGGGCGCCGAACGTGGTGCCGAGGTCGGCCGCGCGCTTCGCCGCTTCGACGATCTCGGGGCGGGCGTGCCCGAACAGCAGCGCGCCCCACGACTGGACGAGGTCGACGTAGCGGTTGCCGTCGGCGTCCCACACGTGCGCGCCCTCGCCCCGTTCGTAGAACCGCGGCGTGCCGCCGACGGCCCCGAACGCCCGGACCGGTGAGTCGACGCCGCCGGGGATCACCCGCCGCGCGCGATCGAACAGCTCTTCGTTCCGCCCCACGCGCGTAGCCTACGGGCGGCGGCGCGACCTTCGGGACATCGGGTCAGGGCCAGCGCGTCTCTGCTGGCAAGAGCGCGGCCTCTCCCGTGCACGGCGACCCGTCGGTGATCACCCCGAACGTCGTCGCGGATTCCTTCGACCGGTCGTCGCGGATCGTGAAGCACATCCCCGAATCGGGAAGCGCGGCGGCGGCATAGACGTCGCCCTCGCCATCGGGCGGAACGGTGATGCTGAGCGTGGAGTCGTCCGCGCTCGGCGCATCGCCGGGGACGTAGTCGAGATCTGGCTCGATCGTGCGGATCTCCCCCGGCGTGAGCCCGCCGTACGTCGCGGCGTCGGTGTAGTACGTCACCGCCGCGGTGAGGGAGGTGCGGAGCGAGGCCTGGGCGCTCCGATCAGCGGCGATGTCGGCCGCTCCCGACATGTCGTACCCCGGTGGAGATGGCGTCTCCGCTGCGAGCGGTGCCGCAGGGTCCGCGCATCCCGCCAGGAGTCCCAAGGACGCGAGCGCCGCCGCGAGGGGTCGCCGCAAGGTTCCCCGCATGAGCATGAGCGCCGTCTGCTGATCGGGAAGTGCTTACCGATTCGGCGCAACGCATCCCGACCTTGCGGAGGGGTGCTCACCGGAGCCAGGTCGCGGCGTCCTTCGCGTGGTAGGTCAGGATCAGGTCGGCGCCTGCGCGCCGGATCGACGTGAGCAGCTCGAGCACGACACGACGTTCGTCGATCCAGCCGTTCGCGGCCGCCGCCTTCACCATCGCGTATTCGCCGCTGACGTGGTACGCCGCCATCGGATGTCCCGTCGCGTCCTTGGCGGTGCGTACGACGTCGAGGTACGGGAGCGCGGGCTTCACCATGACGATGTCGGCGCCTTCGTCGATGTCGGTGACGATCTCGCGGAGCGCCTCGTCGGCGTTCGCCGGGTCCTGCTGGTAGCCGGTGCGGTCCCCGAACCGAGGCGCGCCTTCGGCCGCCTCGCGGAACGGCCCGTACAGCGCGCTCGCGAACTTCGCCGCGTACGCCATGATCGCGACGTCGGTGTGACCGGCCGCGTCGAGCTCCTCGCGGATCGCGGCGACCTGGCCGTCCATCATCCCGCTGGGCCCGACCATGTCGACGCCCGCGCCGGCCTGTGCGACGGCGATCCGCCGGTACAGCTCGAGCGTGCGGTCGTTGTCGACCTCTTGTGCGTCGTTCAGCACCCCGCAATGACCGTGGTCGGTGTATTCGTCGAGGCACAGGTCCGCGATCACCACAGCGTCGTCGTCGAGTTCCGTGCGGAGGGCCGCGATCGCCTGCTGCGCGATGCCCTCGGGGTTCCAGGCTTCCGAACCCTCGGCGTCCTTCAGTGCCGGAACGCCGAAGACCATGAAGGCGCGGACGCCGAGCTCCACGGTCTCGACGGCTTCCTTGCGGAGCGACTCGAGGGTGTGCTGGACCTGCCCGGGCATCGACGCGATCGCGACCGGTTCCTCGATGCCTTCCTTCACGAACAGCGGAGCGATGAGGTCGCCGGCGTCGAGCGACGTCTCGCGGACCAGCGCGCGGAGCGCCGGGGTGCGCCGGAGGCGACGGAAACGGCTCGCGGGGAACGTCACGAGCCGAGTCTACGGCCCGCGTTGACGCGCGACGTCAGTGACCTTCGGAGGACGCCGGCGCGGCCACCTCGCCGCGCCACCCGGCGACGAAGTCGCGCAACGTGTCCGCGATGTGCACCCGCTGCACGATGACCGCCGCGATCGCGATGCCGAAGTAGACGTACGTGAAGCCGGTGAGCTGACCGCGCAGGAAGAACTGCGCAACGAACAGCGCCGCGAGGATCCCGGCGCCCCGCCAGCTGAGCCGTCGGTCGAGCATCAGCGCGACCGCGGCGAGCGTCTGCGCGGCCGTGAGCTCCAGCTCGTCCTTCTGCCGCTCGTCGAGGGGCAGACCCGCCGCCTCGCCGAGCGAGATCGAATAGATCAGCGGGAGCATCCCGACGAGCAGCGTCCACTGGTTGATCTTCGACGAGACGAGCGTTCCCATCGCGGCGGTCGTGGCTCCGCGCCACGCGAAGATCGCGACGACGACGAACTCCGGCGCCTCCGAGGCCAGAGGAGCCAGCCACTGCACGAGCAGGAACTGGTCGATGCCGAGCTCGGTGCCCGTCTCGATCAGCGCCTCGGCGAACGGCTCCGCGACGAACAGCACGACGACGGCGGCGGCGACGCCCATGACGACCGTGACGGCGCGTCGCGCGCGCTTCTCGAGCGCCGCGATCGCCTTGGCGGGCCCGACGAGGTGTGGCTCCTCGGCGGGGAGCTTCGACAGGCGCCAGATGTAGACGGCGAAGATCACGAAGAGGATCGCGAAGTCCACGAGCGAGATCGTGTCCTTGAACGGGATCGTGATGGCGTACACGCTCGCGACGAGGAGCACCATCAGCTCCAGGCTGTGTCCCTCGTCGAGGTCGACAGCCCGCCGACGGAACCGGATCCACCCGATCACCACGACCATCGGCCACGCCGCGCCGATCAGGATGCGGTTCGCACCCGTCATGTTCGCGACGGCGAACTGGGCCTGCGACGGATCCCGGGCCGCCCGCCACGCGAACGTGCCGTCGACGATGTACTCGGGCAGCACGGCGATCAGCGCCAGCAGGCCCAGCGCGAGGCCGGCGGAGACGTCGACCTGCAGCGCCTCCGCCGCCCACGACAGCAGGAACGCCGCCCCCACGATCGCGGTGCCGAACAGCAGCGCGCGGATCGTCGGCGTCGGATGGAACCCGCCGAGCTCGATCACGACGCCGGGAAGGGTCGCCGCCGCCGCGACGACGATCGCGATCACGTTCCGGGCCGGGCGCGTCGCGGGTCGCGCCGGTTCGCTCGGTCGGTCCTTCACCTTCACCGCAACGGCTCCTCTCCGGTCGGCTCGGGCGCACCGTAGTGGGGTCGGTGACCTCGCGCCAGTGGGTGAAGGATCCGGTTCGGACCGATCGCTCGCAGGACGCGGCGGAGTGGGGATCTACCGGGGTCCTCCGGCGACGCGCTCGATCGCGGCGACGAGCCCTTCCGTCGTGTGGGGGTCGGCGACGGCCGACACGCGGAGGCCGTGCGCGCGCGCCTCCTTCGCGGTGACGGGGCCGATGCACACGACCTTCGGACGGCCGAGCACGGTTCCGACGGCGCGGACGAAGCCGCGGACGGTGGAGGCGCTCGTGAACGTGATGACGTCGACGGTTCCCGTCGCGAGGGCGTCCCGCGCCTGCCTCGGCAGCGCCTTCTGGAACACCGTGCGGTAGGCGTCGACGCGCGTCGGCGACCATCCCTTCGCGGCGAGCGCGTCCTCGAGCCCCTCGGGAGCGATGTCAGCGCGGGCACACAGGACGCGACCGTCGCCCCGCGGGAACGCCCGAGAGAGCCCCGCCGTCGTGAACCGCGCCGCGCGGAGGTCGACGTCCCGGCGAGCCCACCGCCGGAACGCCTCGGCGGTGCCGTCGCCGATCGCCGCGACCTGGGCACGGACCTCCCGTGCGCCGGTCAGCCGCTCCGCGAGCATCGCGACGGTGGCGGGGCTCGTCAGGACGATCCACGTGAAGCGTCCGGCGGCGAGATCGCGCAGCGCCCGCGTCAAGGGCGCGGAACGGACCGGACGGATCGCGATCGTCGGCGCCTCGATCGGATGCGCACCGCGTTGGTCAAGCAACTTGACCAGACGAGCGTTGCGTTCGACGGGGCGGGTCACGAGGACGGTCACGCCGTCGAGCGAGCGTCCGCGGACAGCGCCACGCCGGGACGTCGCGCCCCGCGAGCGTGGTCGGTCGGTCACGACGACGCCGCGCGGACCTCGGCGAGGATCCGGTCGGCGCCGTCGGCGAGCAGCTGGTCGGCGACGACCTGTGCCGCGCGCTCGGGGTCGTCGGATTCCGCGCCGGCGCGCAGGAGCTTCGTTCCGTCGGGTGCGGCGACGAGGCCCGCGAGCCGGATCGTGTCGCCGCGCACGGCCGCGATCCCGCCGAGCGGCAGGGCGCAGCCGCCGCCGATCTGACGCATCAGCGCGCGTTCGGCGTCGAGCGCGAGGTGCGACGCACGGTGGTCGAGCGGGTCGAGCCGCGCCCGGGTGACGCGGTCCTCGGATCGGCACTGGATCGCGAGCGCGCCCTGACCGGGTGCGGGGACCATCTCCTGCACGGTCAGGCGGCGGACCCGCGGTGGCTCGATCCCCAGACGGAACAGACCCGCGGCGGCGAGCACGGCGGCGTCGACGTCGCCCCGCGCGAGCTTGCGCAGTCGCGTGTCGACGTTGCCTCGGAGATCCGTCACGCCGACGCCCGGGAACGCGGCGAGCAGCTGCGCCTTGCGTCGGATGCTCGACGTGCCGACGAGCATCCCCGACCCCACGTCGAGGCCGTCGCGGAGCACGAGCACGTCGTTCGGTTCCGCCCGCCACGGCACGGCTCCGATCACGATGTCGTCGTCGTCCTCAGCGGGGAGATCCTTCGCGGAGTGCACCGCCACGTCGATCTCACCGTGTCGCAGCGCGTCGACGATCGTGTCGATCCAGAGTCCTTTCAGCCCCTGCGGCGAGGCGCCGGCGGATGCACCCTCGTCGCCAGACGTCGTGAGCGTGACGATCTCCGACGAGAGGCCCTGCGACTTCAGGAGCTGCGCGACGAGCTGTGCCTGCGCGGTGGCGAGGGCACTGCGGCGCGTTCCGATCCGGATCGTGGTCACGCCGGGGCCCCGCGTCGTGTCACGGCTGCTCGAGATCGATCCCGAGGAGCTCCGCGAGCACACGCGCGTGCTGACGGTCGGTCCCCGGTTCCGAGCGCTCCTTCAGCTCGACGATCGGGTCGTGCAGGAGCTTGGCGGCGACGCCGCGGGCGATCGCCTCCACGGACTCCCGCTCGTCGGGGGTGAGATCCGCCAGGCGTGACCCGAACCGGGCGATCTCGCCGCGGACGACGTCGTCGCCGCGCCGCCGGAGCGCTCGGATCAACGGGCTGAGCTCGTCGCCTCGCCGACGGACGACCCACCGGCGGACCTCCTCGGCGACCACGGCCTGGGCGTCGGCGATGTCGGCCGCCGCGCCGCCGTCGGCGTCGTCGGCGATCCGCTCGCGCAGCGCGACGATGTCGATGACGCGGACGCCGTCGACGTACGCGACCTCGGGGTCGACGTCACGCGGAACCGCGAGGTCGAGGAGGACGAGCGGCCTGCCGGCGCGGTCCTCCATCGCGGCGGCGACGGGCTGGTGCCGCAACACGTATCCGGCGGCCCCCGTGGCGCTCACGACGAGATCGGCGTGGCGCAACGCATCGGGCAGGGCGTCGAGGTCGCCGTGGACGGCGCTCGTGCGCTGCGCGAGCGCTCGGGCGTGCTCGAGCGACCGGTTCAGGATCCGCACGGGGCCGACGTCGCGCGTCCGCAGATGCTTGACGGCGAGCGCCGCCATCTGACCCGCACCGATCACCACGACGTCGCGGCCCGCGAGTCCTTCGAGCGCGTCGTCGGCGAGCGACGCTCCGAGCGCGACGAACCCGTCCGGCGCGGCGCCGAGGCCCGTCTCCTGGCGGACGCGGCGACCGGTGCGTGACGCGGCGTGGAACAGGCCGGTGAGCGCCGGCCCGGCGGCGCGCTCGGCGTCGGCGCGTCGCAGAGCCTCCCGGACCTGCGCGTGGATCTGCGTCTCGCCGAGCACCATCGAATCCAGGCCGGCCGCGACGCCGAAGAGGTGCTCCGCAGCGTCGGTGTCCCAGTGCGAGTACAGGGGTTCGGACAGCTCGTCGAGGTCGACCGCTCGCGGTTCCGCGAGCAGCCGCTTGAGGGCGAGGAACCCGGCGTGGAAGCTGGCGACGTGGCCGTAGACCTCGACGCGGTTGCACGTCGAGAGGATCACGGCTTCGTCGACGCCGTCGAGGTCCTCGAGGCGCCGGTAGGCCTTCGTGAGGTCGTCGTCGGTGAACGCGAGCCGCTCCAGCAGCTCGATCGGCGCGCGACGGAACGAGATCCCGAGGGTGAGAACGGCCATGGCCGCCAGATATCGTAGCGGGCCGTGGCAGACCGACGAGCCCGTGACCTGGGCATCCGGATCGGAGCTGGACGGCCCGGGCCGCTGAACGCGATCACCGACGTGGCGGGCGTGCGGGCCGGTCACCGCACGATCACGCGTGGCGACGACGGCGATCCCCACGCCGTCCGGACCGGCGTCACCGCGATCTTCCCCCACGACCGCGATCCCTGGGACGCGCCGGTCTTCGCGGCGACGCACATCCTGAACGGCTACGGCGAACTGATCGGCGTCAACTCGATCCGGGAATGGGGGATCCTCGAGAGCCCGATCGTCCTCACGTCCTCGCTGCAGATCGGCAAGGCCTACGACGCGACGGTGCGATGGATCGCATCCCGGTCGCGCGAGGCCGGCGAGGCCGTCATGCCCTGCGTGACCGAGTGCGACGACTCGTGGCTCTCCGACGTGCTGTCGTTCCCGCTCGAGGACGACGACGTGGTCGCGGCCCTCGACGGCGCGACCGGCGGCCCCGTCACCGAGGGGTGCGTCGGCGGCGGCACCGGCATGCAGTGCTTCGACTTCAAGGGCGGCATCGGAACCGCCTCCCGCGTGCTGGCGGAGGAGCTCGGCGGGCACACCGTCGGCGTCCTCGTCATGACCAATCACGGCACGCGCCCGGAACTGTTGATCGACGGCGTTCGGGTGGGCGACGCGATCACCGACCTGATGCCAGCGGAGCACAGCGAAGGATCGTGCATCGTCGTCGTCGCGACGGATGCGCCGCTGCTGCCGCACCAGCTCCGGCGGGTCGCCGAGCGCGCCGGCATGGGCCTGTCACGCGGCGGATCGACGGCGTCGAACTCGAGCGGGGAGCAGTTCCTCGCCTTCTCGACCGCGCACCGCCTGCCGACGCGCGAGCCGACCGTCGGGCTCCGCGTCGTCGCCGACGGCGGCGAGGCGGGAGGCAGCGTGATGTCGGCGCTGTTCCGCGCGACCGTCGAGGCGACCGAGGAGGCCGTGGTGAACGCCCTCGTCGCCGCAGAGACGACGGTCGGTCGCGACGGCAGGACCTACCATGCCCTGCCGGTGGATCGCACCCTCGAGCTCCTGCGCGCGCACGGACGCCTCCCCGCGTGAGTTTCTCCGGGCGTGCCGCCGGGTACGTCGCGGCCCATGGACGAGAGCGCGCGCTTCACCGTCGAGCCACCCGCCGGCACGTGCCCAGAGTGCGGTTCGCACGTGGGTGACGACGAGCTTCCGGCGCACATGGAGCGACACACCGGCGGCCTCGCGCGCGACACCGACGACGCCGGCGGCGTCGTTCCGGACGACCAGCAGGCCGACAACGGCGCCGGCCGCGTTCAGACCGAGTAGCGCTCCGGCACGGCGCCGGCCGCCTCCGGACGGACCGACGGTTCAGAACCGCGCGGGATCGAACGGCGCCGGGTCGTACGGGGGTTCCTCACCGTCGAGCACGGCCCCGAGCAGCTGCGCCGACCCGGCTCCGAGGATCACGCCTTCGGACCCGTGGCCGCCACAGATCCACAGGCCCTCGCGGACCCGTCCGATCAGCGGCCGCTCGTCGGGCGTCATCGGGCGGACGCACCACCTCGACGACCGCACGGGCGCATGTGCGACCGTGGGCGCGATCGCGATCGCGTCGGCGAGGAGCGTCCGGAGGACCGACGCGTCCGGGGCCTCGGGCGTCACCCACGGCTGACGCATCGATCCGATCGTGATCGATCCGTCGTCGTGCGGGTGCACCGACGGGGTGCTCTGGAAGGGACCGACGCCGTGGCTCGCGATGTCGCCCGCGGTGGGCCACGCCGAGCCGCCGCCGCCCTGGTGGCGCCATCCCACCGACTCCATGAGCGTGGTCGGCAATCCAGGTGCGGGCCCCACGCGGACGACCCATCCGATCGCGCCCGTGATCGGAGGCGGCGGCACCCCCGCAGCCTCGAGCAGCACGGGGGTCCACGGGCCCGCCGCGACGACGACGTGGTCCGCGTCGACGGCGCCGTCGTCGGTCAGCACGCCTCCGACGCGACCGTGGCGCTCGAGCAGCGTGCGGACGGCGAGGTGGTGTCGGATCGTGGCGCCGTTCCGGGCGGCGCGCGTCGCGAGCGCCACGGTCAGCGCGCCGGGGTCGAGGCGGTGACCGTCTGCCACCCGCCACGCCGCCGCGACGCCGTGGGTGTAGGCCGGGTCGATCGTCGTCACGTCGTCGCCGGCGACCTCGTCGACGGTGACGCCACCGGCCGCGACCGTCTCGGCGATCGCGCGCCCGCGCTCGACGTCGTCGTCGTGCACGGCGAACAACAGGTAGCCGAACGGCGTCCGGTCGATCCGGAAGGGCGCAGGGGCGTCGTCGGCGAGCGCGAGGTACGCCTCGATGCTCCGTCGGCCCATCTCGTAGGTGGCGGGATCCTCGGTCGGGAGCCACAGGCCCATGTTCCGACCGCTCGCCGCCGATGCGAGCGCGTCGCGCTCGAACAGGGCGACGGAGGCGCCACGTCGGCTGAGCTCGTCGGCCACGGCGACGCCGATCACGCCTCCTCCGACGACCACGACGTCCGGCATCGCGCGCCGAAGCCTACCGCTCGGGTCCTTCGCGTTCGCGATCGACCTCCCACTCGCCGCCGGCGAGCCGCCTGCTGACGTCCAGGACCGTTCCGTCCTGGAGGCGAAGGCGGAGACGACGGCGGCGCTCGGCGTCGCGCTCGTCCAGCCGCTCGTCGAGGAGGTCGACGGGCTCCACGACGTCGCCCCAGGCGATCGCGACGGGGCGCTCCTCGGCCGAGCCTCCCTCGACGAACCGGATCCGCAGGGCTGGCCGACCGCCGATCCACCGTGGCAGCACGGGAGCCCAGAGCACGAACGCGATCGCGACCACGGCGATCGACCATCGCGTGCCGAGCGCCGGGAACATCGGGATCGCGAGGCCCGCTGCCACCACGCGCGAGGCGTTGTAGAAGACGTCGTAGGCCGCGAACACGCGTCCGCGGTACCCGTCGGGCAGCGAGCTCTGCACGATCGTGTCGACGGGGATCTTCTTCCAGGCGAAGGCGAGGCCGACGACGCCCGCGGCGACGAGGATCGCGACGTCGGTGAGGACGAGCGCGACGGCGAGGAGCGTCGCGCCACCGAGGACGAACGCGCCGGCGACGATCCGTTCCTTCGCGAATCGCTCCTCGAGCGCGCCGACCGTCGCGATCCCGACCAACACGCCGATCCCGCCGGCGCCGATCAGGTTCGAGAACGACCCGACCCCCTCGCCGAACTCCTCCCGGAACACCACGAGCGAGAGCGTCAGGATCACGCCCTGGCCGATCTGGTCGACCGTGATCGAGGTGATCGGCCCGAGCGCCCGCGGTGTCCGGACCACCCGGCCGACGCCGTCGCGGAACTCGACGAGCACGCGGCGGATCTCGTGCCGCAGGAGTTCCGGGGCTTCGGGCAGCGTGTGCGGTGCGAGGTCGCTGCGCATCCGCCCCGCGATGACCGAGGCGACGACGGCGGAGAGCCCGGCGACGACGACCACCGGCACCGAGGAGCCCACCGCGTCGACGATCCGTCCGCCGACGAAGACGCCGACGAGGAGCGCCACGGTGCCGCCGACCGTCGCGATCGAGTTCGCCATCAGGAGGTCCTCGCGGGGCACGAGCCGCGGAACGACGGCCTGCGCCGCGGCGAGGAGGAACCGGTTGACGCTGATCACGAGCAAGGTCCCGGCGTAGAAGGGCCACGCCTCGGTCGTGGGGTCGAAGAGCGCGGCGCCGACCAGGGCGGCCTTCACGAGCGGTGCCACGGTGAGGATCGCGCGCCGCGGCCACCGGTCGATGAAGACGCCGACGAAGGGGCCGAGCACCGTGAAGGGAAGGGCGACGATCAGGTAGGCCTTGAAGAGTCCGACCGTCGTGGACTGGTCCTCGGGGGCGAACACGACGGAGGCGACGAGCGCGGCCTGGAAGAAGCCGTCGCCGCACTGCCCGATCAGCCTGATCGCGACGAGCTTCCGGAAGTCACCGCTGCGGAGCGCCGCGCGCGTGCGGTCGATCGTTCCCGGGGAGGCGCTCACGCCGCGAATCGTAGGTGCCGATGGCTCGGGTGATTCCGGTGACCGGGCGAGGGGAATGAGCGGAGCCATGGCGCGATCCGACACGAGCGCACCGGCGATGCGGCATCAGCACGGGATGGGTGACCTCCGTGCCGACCGGGGTCCGGGCCGGCCGAGCGAGACGCGGCTCGTCCGACGCGCGATCTGCCGACTCCTCGGCCACGTGCCGGACGCCGCGGTCGACGAGTGGGGCCTCGTCTACGTGCGCTGTCGGGCGTGCCGGCAAGATCTCACGCTCGGAACGTGACGAGGCCCGGGCCGGCGGGCCCGGGCCTCGGCCATGCGAGGCGACGACGCGACCACGCGCTACGCGGTGGTCGCGTCGAAGAACCCCGTCCAGTCGGCGTCGGCCGTCTCGCCTCCCTCGATGAAGCGCTCGACCATCTCGCGCGCCTCCTCGTCGGTGAACTGGACCGGCGGCGACTTCATGAAGTACGCCGACGGACCGATCAACGGCCCGCCGATCCCGCGGTCCTTGGCGAGCTTCGCGCATCGCAGCGCGTCGATGATCACGCCGGCGGAGTTCGGTGAGTCCCACACCTCGAGCTTCATCTCGATCGTGAGTGGCACGTCACCGAAGTTCCGGCCCTCGAGGCGGATCATGGCCCACTTGCGGTCGTCGAGCCACGGCACGTGGTCGCTCGGGCCGATGTGGATGTCGTGCTTGTCGAGCGGCGTGTCGAGCTGCGACTGGACCGACTGCGTCTTCGAGATCTTCTTCGAGACGAGACGCTCGCGCTCGAGCATGTTCATGAAATCCATGTTGCCGCCGAAGTTCAGCTGGTACGTGCGGTCGAGCTCGACGCCGCGGTCCTCGAACAGCTTCGCGAGCACGCGGTGCGTGATCGTCGCGCCGACCTGGCTCTTGATGTCGTCGCCGACGATCGGAACGCCTGCGTCGCCGAACTTCCGAGCCCACTCTTTGTCGCTCGCGATGAAGACCGGAAGCGCGTTCACGAACGCGACCCTCGCGTCGATCGCGCACTCGGCGTAGAAGCGCGCCGCCTGCTCGGATCCGACCGGCAGGTACGACACCAGCACGTCGACCTCACGCTCGCGGAGCGTCGCGACGACGTCGGCCTCGGGGGCGTCGGACTCCGTCACGACCTCGCGGTAGTACTGGCCGAGACCGTCGAGCGTCCGCCCGCGCTGGACCTCGACGCCGAGCGGCGGCACGTCGCTGAAGCGGATCGTGTTGTTGGGCTCCGTGAAGATCGCCTCGGCGACGTCCTTGCCGACCTTCTTGCCGTCGACGTCGAACGCCGCGACGACCTCGACGTCGCCGACGTGGTAGCCGCCGAGGTCGACGTGCATCAACCCCGGCACCTTCGCGGTGGGATCGGCCTCCTCGTAGTACCGGAGACCCTGCACGAGCGACGACGCGCAGTTGCCCACGCCGACGATCGCGATCCGAACCTTGCTCATGTTGTGCGCTCCTTCCTGCGGAGCGTCGCGGTGGCGCGACGCTCTGACCCGCGGTAGCGGGGGGATCCCATGGAACCGTGATCCCGCTCGGCCTGGATCAGTCCCGTCAGCCAGGCGATGTCGGATCCGGTGGTGGCGCGGCTGTGCTCGAGCACCGCGCGTTGGTACGCGTCGTCGGTGTCGCCCGTGCGGATCGCGTCGTCCATCGCCGCGAGCCGCTGCTCGAGGGCGGCGCGCCGGCGCTCCATCAGACGGATCCGCGTCTCGGGTGGCAGGTACCGGAAGAACGCGAGCCGGACGCGGAACCGCGCATCCTCGCTCTGGCCCTCGTGGGGGGCTTCTTCGAGGAGGTCGAGGAACAGCCGTTCCCCCGGCTCGGTGATGCGGTAGACGGTCTTGCGCCGACCCTTCGTTCGAGCCTTCCCGGAGCGGGTCGGCTCGGGCTCCGCATCGGCCGTCGCTTCGATCGCTCCCTCGCGCTCGAGGCGGCGCAGGGTCGGATACAGCGATCCGTACGACACGCGCCAGAACGGGCCGTGCGCATCGCTCAGCTCACGCGAGAGCTGGTAGCCGTGCATGGGCCTCTCCTTCAGCAGGCCGAGGACCGCGAGCTCGAGCATCAGGCCGTTCCTTCCTGTCGTATCACGTCGATATATCGGTTCGGTATATCGGACCGATATAGATGTACCTGGCGCGAGCCGGAGCGTCAAGTTCCCGCATCCTCCAGGGACGCGCGTCGTGCCTCACCGACGTGTTCCACTATCGGAACAGCGTGTCCGCCTCTCGGAACACCGCTGCAGCGGAGCGCCGGCGGGCGTCAGCCAGATCGGGGACTCAGGGACGCCGGTAGCGACGGACGTACTCGGGAACGGCGAGCCCCTGCCGCAGATCGGGGGACGGCTCCGGCTCGCCGGCGACGGCGTGCAGCGGCAGCAGGCCCGCCCACACGGGCAGCCCCAGGTCCTCCTCGTCGTCCTTGGGAGGCCCGGTGCGGACCTTCGCGCTCGCTTCGTCGAGCGGCATCGCGAGCAGCAACGTCTGTCGGTACTCCTCGGGCGTCGGCATCCGGCTGTCGTCACCGCGACCCAACGCGACGTGGTCGGTGATCGCTCTGGCCGCGACGAGCAGCTCCTCGGCGTCGGTCACCTCGCGGGCCCGACCGTAGGCGACGACCGAGCGGTAGTTCATCGAATGGTTGAAGGCGCTCCGTGCGAGGACGAGGGCGTCCACGATCGTCGCCGCCAGGCAGATCTCGGCCCCGTCCCGCAGGGCCTTCCACGCCCGCGCGCCGCGCGACCCGTGGAGGTACACCGTGTCGCCGACGCGGGCGTGGATCGTCGGAAGCATCCGCGGGCCGCCCTCGGGATCGACCCACGCGACGTGGCAGATCAGCGCCTCGTCGAGGATCGCGTCGATCGTCGCGCGGTCGTAGTCGCCGCGCTCCGGATGGCGGTGGACCGTCGTGCGGTCGGTCGGAGCCTGCGTCATGGTCCGCCGATGCTAGCCCGGCGCCCGCCCCGATGCGGCGCGGACGAGTCTGATCGTGTCGCGGACGGCGGCGACGATGACCTCCGGCTGCTCGAACGGAAGCAGGTGCCCGGCCGACGGAACCTCCGTCGCCACGGTGGGACCGGCGATCGCCGCGGCAGCCGCGCCGACCTTCCGCGCGGACAGGAAGACGTCGTCCGTTCCGGTCACGACGTGCACGGGACACCGCACCGACGCGAGCGTCGCCGCCGGCAGCGGCCGCGGCGCCAGGCTCGATCGGACGTGGCGCGCGACGAGCGTCATCCAGCCGGTGAGGTGGTCCGGTGGCGCTGCGGAGGGTCCCGTCATCCGCTCGAGGAGCCGAGCCGACGACGGGTCGTCCTTCCGCCGCACCCATCGCGCCGAGTCGGCCAGCAGACGGGTCGTCACGCGGAGGCGCAGCAGACCCGCGGCCGACACCAGCACGAGCCCGCCGACGTCGGTCGACCCCGAGGCCGCCGACAGACCGACGAGCGCGCCGAGGGAGTGCCCGACGACGACGGGACGGTCGAGCGCTCGTTCTCGGATCACGTGTCGGAGCCACGTCGCGTACGCGTCGCGTGCCGGGCGTTCGTCGGCCGACAGACCGGGTTGGCCGGGCAGGTCGGCGGCCGTCACCCGACCCGTCGCGGCGAGCGCGTCGACGAACGCGGGCCACGTCGCCGTCGCGAAGTTCGTTCCGGGCAGCAGCACGACGTCGTGACCGGCGCCGGCCGTCGCGACGAACGTCGGTCCCGCGGGCGTCTCGATCGTCGATCCGCGCAGCGTCGACGCGTCGAGTCGCTGTTCGCACCACGACCGGATCGCGGCGCGCCCGTCGTCGCTGCGGTAGATCGTGCGGCTCATGGGAGGGCCGAGCCTATCGGCCGCTCGATCGGGGGCCCGCCGCTACGCGCCGGTCCGCTCGGAGGCCCGCCGCTCCCCGCCGTTCCGCTCGAAAGGCTCCGCGTCGAGTTCCAGGTGCATCCGGCGCGCGGCTCGGTCGAGCGCTCCCAGCAACGGACGTCCCAGCACGACGACGAGGGCGGCGTTCCCGATCGCGCGGAACGTGTCCCAGACGAACGACGTCGCCGCGTAGTACGAGGCGTAGCGGCGGAGGTTGTCGCCGGCCGCCCCGCTCGCGTCCCATCCGATCGCGGAGCCCGATGCCACGAACGGCCACGACCACAGGTTCATGACGCCACCGTAGGCGTATCCCGCGACGAACCCGTACGCGGCGAGCGCGCCGATCCGCACCCGCCACGACGTCGACGGTCCCCTCGGCAACAGACCGGCGCCCGCGCCGACCCATCCGACGGCCACCATCTGGAACGGCAGCCAGGGGCCGAGTCCGCCGACGAACAGCCCGCTCGCGAACATCCCTATGGCGCCGAGCAGGAACCCGAAGCTCGGACCGAACGCGTTCCCGCCGACGAGGACCGGGATGAAGAGCGCGCTGAACCCCGCCACGAAGCCCGGCAAGCGCAACGCCACGACGGCCGCCCCGAGGACGCCGAGCAGCGCGACGGTCTTCGCGCCGAGGCCTCCCCGGCCGAGCTCGAGGAAGAGCAGCGCGCCGAGGGAGCCGACGAGCACGACGAGCACGATCGGTCCGTCGGCGCGTCCGTCACCGGTCAGCGCGGGGAGCGCGAACGGCCACAGGAACGCGGCGAGGCCGGCGACGTTCATGACCACGAGGACGACCGTGCGGACCGCACCGCGTGTCCGGACGGGACGCGGGTGCGCCGCGACGCCGGCGCGCATCGACCCGACGGCTCCGCTCATCGGAGGCCCGTCATGCCAACGCCTCCGCCACCTGCTCGGGCGTCAACCAGCCGGCACCGAACACGCGCGTCATCTGCGGCGCGAAGACGTGCGAGTCGCCGAGGACGCTCGCGGGCTCGCCGTCGGCGATCACCTCACCGCCCGCGAGCATCACGGTGCGCGTGGCGACCGCCGCCGCGAGCTCGACGTCGTGCGTCGCGACGACCGCACCGCCGCCGGCGGCGGCGTGCGAACGCAGGAACCGCACGAGCCGGTCCTTGCACTCAGGGTCGAGTCCGCGGGTCGGCTCGTCGAGCAGGATCACGGGTGCGCCGGTCGCCGCGATCGCCGCCGTGGCGACGAGGAGACGCTGTCCCGCCGACACGTCGCGCGGATGGCGAGCGGCGAGATCGACGATCCCGAGCCGCTCGAGCCACGGCGCGGCGGCGTCCGACGCCGCCCGCGCGCGCAGCGTGGCGCCCACCTCATCCGTCACCGTGTCGCGGAACAGCACCCGCTCGGCTTCCTGCGGGCAGAGCGCGACGTCCACCCCGGGCCGCGGCGCCGTTCCCGCGAGCGTGGTGACGGCGCCGCGCGCGATCGGTCGCAAGCCGGCGAGGGTGCGCAGCAACGTCGTCTTGCCGGCGCCGTTCCGGCCCATGGCGGCGACGACCTCGCCCTGCCGCACGTCGAGGTCGACGGCGCGGAGCACGTCGACGTCGCCGTACCGGACGGTGACGTCGCGCGCCGTGAGGAGCGGCTCGCCGACGGCGACCGGATGGCTGTTGCGCGCCGCGACGGTCGGTGTCGCCTGCGTGCGGGCTCGGGCTCGCGCGTCGCGGACGGTGAGCGGAACCGGCTCCCATCCGACGAGACGGCCGAGGCGCGCGACCGGCGGTCCCGCCGCGAGCGCCCGGATCACGTCGGCGGGGGCGCCGACGACGACGCGGCCGGCGTCGACGCCGAGCGCGAGGTCGACCCATCCCGCGACGCGTTCGAGGCGGTGTTCCGCGAGCAGCACGGTCACGCCATGGTCGTGGACGAGGCGTTGGAAGGCGGCCATGACGTGTTCGGCGCCCTGCGGGTCGAGCTGGGACGTGGGCTCGTCGAGGACGAGGATCCGCGGGCCCGCCGCGAGGGCTGCCGCGATCGCGACGCGCTGGCGTTCGCCGCCGGAGATGCGGCGGACGCTCCGGTCGCGCAGATGCGCGAGATCGAGCAGGTCAAGGACCTCCTCGACGCGACGGCGCATGTGCCGGGGGTCGACGCCGAGGTTCTCCATGCCGTAAGCCAGCTCGTCCTCGACCCGATCGACCACGAACGACGCGGCGGCGTCCTGCGGCACGAAGGCGACGGCGTCGGCGAGGTCGCGTGGCGCGTGGGTCCGTGTGTCGCGGCCGTCCGCGTACACGTGGCCGGAGAAGCTGCCGCCGCTGAAGTGGGGCACGAGCCCGTTCGCCGCACGCAGCAGCGTCGACTTGCCGGCGCCGGTCGGGCCGATCGCGAGCGCGAACGCTCCGTGCTCGATCGCGACGTCGACGTCGACGAGCGCTCGCGCCGAGGCGTCCGGGAAGCGGTACGTGACCCGGTCGTAGCGCAACGCCTGCGTCATCGGCCGTCCTCCGCCGCGGCGCCGCGTGCCGAGCGCGGCGTTCCGGATCGCGGCACGACGGCGCGAGGCACACCCGCTCCGTCGGGGCCGAGGAGCCCGGGCAGCGCGAGCAGCGCGACCGCGGCGACGAGGACCGGATGGACCTCTGGCCAACCCAGCGGCGCGGTCGGGGGATGGAGCTCCGCCCATCCCGCAACGCTCGCTGACAGGAAGACGCCGAACGCGCCCGAGGCGGCGACGACCACCGAGACGGTCGCACCGGTCCAGGGGTGCGGGCGGTACCGGCTCCGGCGTCCCCGCCCGTGGCCTCGGGCATCCATCGATTCGGCCAGCGTGAGGGCCTCCTCCATCCCCGTCTCGAGGACGGGCACGGCGAGCGCCGGGAGCGAGCGCAGGGGAGCGACGCGGATGCCGCGCAACCGCTGCGCCTCGCGTACGCGGTGCACGGCCGACACGACGCGCGGTGCGATCGACAGCGCGAGCGCTGCCGCGAGCGCGGGCTCGTGGAACCGTCGCGGCGCGAGCCGGACCACGCCGAACGGATCCGTCACGGCGTTGAACGTGCCGAAGATGACGAGGATCGTCGCGAGGCGGAGTCCTTCGAGCGCCGCGTACACCGTGGACGAGAGATCGATCGTTCCGAAGACGACGAGCGTGGTCCGCAGCACGAGCGTCACGACCCCGGCGATCAGGAACATGCGGAACGACGCCGCGGTCGGCTCACTCACGCGATGTGCCGTGTAGACGAACCACGCGACGGCCCAGAGCAGCAGCAGGTACACGGGATCGGTCGTGACGAACGCGCACAGGCCCGCGAGCGAGGACCAGACGATCCACGCCGCGGGATGCCACGTCCGCATCCTCGTGCCGGCCGCCGGAGCGGTGACGGGACCGGCGTGGGGGGACAGCGTCACGTTCACGGCGCGCTTCCGGCCCGACGCTGTCGCGTGCGCCACCAGGCCGCGCCGCCGAGCGCGAGCCCGAGCGCCGCCGCCGCGAGCAGGCCGGGAGCCGGCCCGCCGCCGTCCCGTGGGACCGACGCACCGGTGGCTCGCAGGTCGCCCGCGTCGTCCGTCGGAAGCGCGGTCGGCCGCGGGCTCACCGACGCCGTCGCGCGGTCACGGGCGCGATCGTCCTCGCGATCGCGCTTCGGCTCGCCTTCCGTCGCCGGGGACGACGACGCCGAGGGCTGCGTCGACGTGGCGCTCCCGTCGCCGCCGTCGCCGCCGTCGTCGTCGGCCGTTCCTCCTGCCGGCGCGTCGTCGCGCGGCTCCGGGTCGCGGGAGGGCGACGGTTCGGGCGGTGGCGCCGGAGGGCAGACGTCGTCGGCCCGGGTGGGAGGCGGCGCCCGGTGCGTGGATCCGGAATCGCCGGCGCCCCAGACCCATCCCTCGACGTCGCCGTTCCCGACCCGGAACGTCGCCGCTCCGCCGCTCGCCCACGTCCACCCGCCGCTGCCATTGCCGTGCCAGTAGCCCCAGAAGTCCGGGTACGACGCGAAGCAGTCACCGCCGGTCGGACCGACACCCTCGAGCTGGCAGACCGCTTGCTTGCCGAAACCGAGCGAGTACGACAGACCGTGCTGCGACGCGGCCAGCTCGACGAGGCGGATGCCCGAAACCGTCGTCGCGTCGAGCGCGACGCACAATCGCAGGACGCGTGCACCGTCGTCGACGACGAGCACCGCTCGCGGGCCGATGTCGGCGGCGCACGCGAGCAGCGGGCCGCCCGCCGACCCCGGCGCGCCCGCGACCGGAACCGCGAGGCCGAGGACGACCCCGAGCCCGATCGCGAGCGCGCGGAGCCGCCGCATCAGCCCGCCTGGCAGTCGGGCGTCGCGGGCGCCGGTCCCGAGACCTCTCGGGAGAACGGCATCGCGAGCCCGCGGATCGCGGGGACCGCGCCGATCGTCGCGCCGACGTCCGGCGCGGTCGGAGCCTCACCCGAGAACCCGAACGCGAACGCGCCGCAGCGCTTGTACTGCAGCGAGCGCAACGCTCGCTCGGCGCGTTGCGGGGCCTCGCGGCCCCGGGC
This sequence comes from Actinomycetota bacterium, assembly GCA_035463115.1. GTDB lineage: Bacteria > Actinomycetota > UBA4738 > UBA4738 > HRBIN12 > BPGL01. The sequence goes on from DATHTO010000129.1 coordinate 33,074, forward strand.
CGCGTACGCCTGCAGGACGAGCGCGGTCGAGTTCGCGTCGGTCTCCGTGAACCCCCACGTGTAGCCCCAGCCGCCACGGTCGCCGTCGCGGATCGAGCGCAGGAACGCGAACGGGTTCGTGGTCGGCGACGCGTCGATCGCCTCGAGCGCCATGATCGTGAGCGCCGTCGCGTTCGTGTCGGATCGGAAGAAGTCCGAGCCGGCGTCGCCGCTGAAGCAGTGTTCGTCCTCGCCGTCGTTGAACGCGTCGTACGCCCACCCGCCGTCGGGGCATTGCTCGTTCACGAGGAAGTTCCGCGCGGCGGCGGGCACCGCGGCGTTCGCCGATCGCAGGGCGAGGACGGCGAGCGCCGTGTCGAACACGATCGGCGAGAGGCCGTCGGAGTACGCGTTCCTGATCTGCGCGATCAGGTTCTCGCCGCCGACGTTCCGTGGGTTGCGACCGGCCGCGGCGAGCGCGAGCGCCACCTTCGCCTGCAGACCGACGCCGGTCACGTTCCCGCGCTCGGCCTGACGCGCGAGGTATCGCAGCGCCGTGCGCATCGATGGCCGGCCGGTCCCCGCGGCGACGAACGCCAGCACCGCGTCGGCGGTCGAGCCGATCGGTGAGAAGGCGGGGATCGAGCCGTTGTTCCGTTGCTGGGAGGCGATGAAGCCCACGGCGCGACGCATCCGTTCGCGGTCCGTCGGCGCGGCGTGCGCAGGGGCCGCAGCGGACAGCAGCAACGACAGAGAGACGAAGGCGACGGCGGTCCGTCGCAGGAGCCGGTGCATCCGGCGCTCCTTTCCGGGCGTCCTCGCGCCCACTCGGAACGGAGCTCCTCGCGAGGTGGGCGGTGGCCCGGAACACCCGGGCGGCCAGGCACCCCATCCCTCGAGGGTCCGTTCAGCCAGAGCGCCGTGGGCGTCGACCGGGCTCGTCCGCCTCTCGCGAAGCGGCCTCACCGTTGCGGGACAGCGCCGGGTTCTCACCGGACTTCGCGCCCGCGGCGCGGTAGCGGCCGAACGCTAGCACCACTCGAACCGATGCAGCAAAGCGCAGAGGTTCCGCGCCCGCTCGGATGCGTGGGGAGCCGCACCGGTGCGGCAGCCTCGACCTGATCGGTGCTCCGGTGAAGATGCAGCGTGCCCCTCTCAGCCCGGGAGTATTTTCAGAAGCAGCAGCGTCGGCTTGGATACGTTCGAGCGGGTTCAGGCAGCCCTGCTCTCGACGCATCCGGACGTGACCGTGCGCGTGAGCACGAGCCTGACGCCGATGATGTGGACGACGGCGTGATCGGCTGGCTCTCGGTGGCGGCCGACGAGGCCGGTCCGCCGGGCCCGGACGGCCGCCGCTCGAGCGCTGAGGCGCCCGACCGAGCGATCGATCCAGACACTCGTGA
>DATHTO010000130.1:0-13265 GCA_035463115.1 Actinomycetota bacterium
ACGAGGACAACGTGCCGGTGCAGCTGCAACCCGAAGGACCCGACGTCTGCGTCCACGGCGACAAGGGCTGCGACATCTGCACGCGCGCGTGCCCGCGGTTCCGCGACTGGGAGGACGAGATCGACGTTTCGCTCTTCGGCATGACGCGCACCCCCGACGAAGTGATCGGCAAGCACCGTGAGATCGTGCTCGCCCGCGCGACCGGCGCCGAGCCGCTGATGCAAGGGCAGGACGGCGGTGTCGTCTCGGCGCTGCTGCTCTGGGGCCTCGCGAACGGCGAGATCGACGGCGCGCTCACGTCGAAACTGTCGGACGAACGTCCGTGGGACGCCGAGCCGACGGTCGTGACCGATGCCGACGGGGTGCTCGCGACGGCCGGCAGTCGCTACACGTACAGCGCGAACCCGCTCGCGCTCCTGAAGGCGGCCGAGCTGGGGCTCTCGAAGGTCGCGCTCGTCGGCATGAGCTGCCAGGCGAGCGTCACCGGCGCCATGGAGGCCCGTCGCGTGAACAAGTGGCGCAAGAAGATCGCGTGGACCTTCGGCCTGCTCTGCTCGAAGACGTTCACGTACGAGGGGTTGATCGACGAGATCGCCCAGCGCGAGCTCGGGATCGATCTCGACCACCTGATCCGCGTGAACGTGAAGGGCAAGCTGCTCTTCTACACCGACGACGGCGACCAGAAGACGTACTCCCTGAAACAGGCCCACCGGTTCACGCGTCCGGGATGCCTGCACTGTCCCGACTTCGCCGCCGAGCACGCCGACATCTCGTTCGGTGGCATCGGCCAGTCCGAAGGCTGGACCATCACGATCGTGCGGACCGAGCGCGGCGCCGACATCTGGCAGCGTGCGCTCGCCGACGGCGTGATCGAGACGAGGCCGGCGAGCGAGGACCCGAAGGCGGTCGAGCTGCTGTTCCGACTGGCGGCGAACTCGCGGAAACGCTGGCCCGCCGACGTCGTCGCGACCTCGCCGATCGGCCCCGGCGTGCTCCCCGCCACGACCTGAGCGACCGGCCAGGCGGCGCGTCCCCCGGTCCGCCGACCCCTGGACGACCGACCTCCATCGTCGTTCGCACGCGCCGATAATCCTCAGGACCGTCCCACGGTTCGGCACTGAGCCTGCCGTTCCGACGGGACCCGAGTGAGGAAGCGACGCATCCGATGGTGGACGCCCTGCACACCGACCCCGAGCGGACGAACGCGTCCCGAGCGGGCGACCCGAGACGAACGGCGACCGCGCCGGAGGACGGCGTCGCGCCGCAACCGCGCGGTTCCGACGTCCTCGAAGCGGTCGCGTTCGCCGCCGAGCGGTTCCTCAGGTCGACGCGGTGGCGCGACGTCGCCGACGCGGTGCTGGAGCGCCTCGGCACGGCGACCGGCGCGTCGCGCGCGTACATCGTCACGAACCGCCCGAGCGACGGCGGCGACCCGACATCGACGTGGGTCGCGGAATGGTGCGCCCCTGGCGTCGTGGAGCTGCGGAACGATCCGACGACGGTCGGGGCGTCGTGGACCGGGTCCGGCTTCGGCCGCTGGGCCGACGTGCTCGCGGCCGGCGGGGTGGTCGTCGGACCGACGCGCTCGATGGAACCGAGCGAGCGGGCGGTGCTCGAGGCGCACGGTGTCCTCTCGGTCCTCAGCGTGCCGGTCGTGGTCGACGACGCATGGTGGGGGGCGATCGGGCTCGACGACGGTCGCGCCGAGCGCGACTGGTCGGGTCCGGAGCTCGACGCCCTCCGCGCCGTGTCGAGCCTGCTGTCGGCCGCGATCGAACGTGGACGACGGGACGAGCGCCTGCGCGCCGCCGAATCGCGCTACCGCGCCTTCGTCGAGACGATCCCGGCGGTCACGTACACCGACGTGGTCGGGCCCGGCGGGGCGGTCGTCGGCTACGTGAGCCCCCAGATCGAGCGCATCCTCGGCTACCCGCAGCAGGCGTTCCTCGACGACCCCGGGCTCTGGTTCCGCGTGATGCATCCCGACGATCTCGCCGATCTCGAATCCCGCAACGCGTTCGACAACGCGAGCGACGCCACGTTCGACGAGGAGTACCGGATGGTGGCGGCCGACGGCCGGACGGTCTGGGTGCACGACATGTCGATCCCCGTCTACGCCGACGACGGGTCGATCGCGTACTTCCAGGGGTTCCTCACCGACATCACGACCCGCCGCACGGCCGAGGACGCGCTGCACGCGGCGCAGGAGCGCTTCCGCGTCCTCGTGGAGCAGCTGCCGGCCGCCGTGTACACCGAGCGCGTCGAGCCGGGCACGTGGCGCGCGACGGGCATCGACTACGTGAGTCCCGCGATCGAGGGCATGCTCGGGTATCCCCGGGAACGCTGGATCGGCGACCCGTCGTTCTGGGAGGCGCTCGTGCATCCGGACGATCGCGCGAGGGCGATGGGAACGTTCGCCCGCATCGACGAGACCGGCGCGCCGCTCTCGATCGACTACCGACTGCTCGCGGCCGACGGACGTCCGGTCTGGATCCACGAGGAAGCGGTGCTCGTTCGGGACGAACGCGGCGAGCCCAACTCCTGGCTGGGGTTCATGCTCGACGTCACGGATCGGATGCGAGCCGAGGAGCAACGTCGCGTCGCCGAGGAGCGGTTCCGGACGCTCGTCGAGCACACACCGGCGATCACGTACCAAGAGTCCGTCCAGGCAGAGGACTACGACGCGACGACGACGATCAGCTACGTGAGCCCGCACGTGACGACGATCCTCGGGTACACGCCGGAGGAATGGGCCGTTCCGGGGTTCTGGGCGAGCGTGATGCATCCCGACGACCTCCCCGAGGTGCTGCGGACCGGAGGCCACGCCGTCCAGACCGGAGAGGCGTACCGCCAGGACTACCGGATGCGGACGAAGGACGGCCGCTGGCTGTGGTTCCACGACGAGTCGCAGCTGATCCACGACGACGGCGGCGAGCCGTTGTTCTGGCAGGGCGTGATGGTCGACATCACCGACCGCAAGCTCGCCGAGCGAGAGCTCGAGGCGGCGCAGGCCAGGTTGCAGGCGTTGATCGAGCACATCCCTGCCGTCGTGTACACGCAGTCGGTCGGCGGTCGCGACGACGAGTTCTGGATCAGCCCGCAGGTCTTGGACGTGTTCGGCTACACCCCGCAGGAGTGGGCCGACGCCGAGGACTTCTGGGAGCGGAACCTCCACCCCGACGACCGCGAGCGGGTGCTGGAGGCCGACGCCGACACGGATGCGACGCTCCGGCCGTTCCGGGAGGAGTACCGCCTCCGCAAGGCCGACGGCACCTACGCCTGGATCGTCGACGAATGCGTGTTCGTCGAGAACGTCGGTCCGAACGGCGAGGGGTTCTGGCAGGGACTGATGTTCGACATCACGGCTCGCCGCGAAGCCGAGGATCAGCTGCGTGAGGCCGAGCACGTGTTCCGCGCGACCGTCGAGCACCTCCCGGCGATCGTCTATCGGGAGTCACCGGGCGAGGCCGAGCGCTTCTACATCAGCCCACAGGTCGAGGCGGTGTCGGGATGGACCGCCGACGAATGGACGGGCGAGCGCGGCTTCTGGCGCTCGCACATGCACCCCGACGACGTCGACGCCGCGGTCGCCGAGAACGCCCGCACGAACGAGACGAAGGAGCCGTACTCGGTGGAGTACCGGTTCCTCCGCAAGGACGGGTCGTGGATGTGGCTCCACGATGAGGCGACGTACATCCCCGAACCGGACGGAACGGGCTTCTGGCAAGGCTTCATGTTCGACGTGAGCGAGCAGAAGCAAGCCGAGGAACAGCTCCGCGAGGCCGAGGAGAAGTTCCGGACGATCGTGGAGCAGAACCAGGCGATCTTCTACGTGCAGGAGATCGACCCCGACGACCCGGCGGTCTCGCTGACCACGTACATCGCACCGGGCAACACGGACCTGATCGGGTACAGCGCCGAGGAGATCCAGGCCGACCCTCGGCTGTGGCGCCGCATCATCCATCCCGACGATCGCGATCGCGTGGAGGAGGGCGACGCGACGTCGAACGCCGGCGACGACGAGCACTTCTCGATGGAGTACCGGATGATCCGCAAGGACGGGCGGATCGTCTGGGTCCAGGACGAGGCGCGGATGATCCGGCGCCCCGGTGGCGCTCCGTACTGGCAGGGCTTCCTGCTGGACATCACCGAGCGCAAGCAAGCCGAGGAGCAGCTCGCGCACGCCCTCGAGGTCGAGCGCGAGGCGACGGCCCGCCTGCGCAACCTCGACGAGATGAAGAACACGTTCCTGCAGGCGGTGTCGCACGATCTCCGTACCCCGCTCGCGGCCATCCTCGGGCTCGCGATCACCCTCGAGCGGCACGACGTCGACATCCCCACCGACGAGAAGCACGAGCTCGCGCGGCGGATCGCCGACAACGCGCGCCGCCTCGACCGTCTCGTGACGAACCTGCTCGACCTGGACCGCCTCGCACGCGGCATCGTCACGCCGAAGCTCCAGCCGACCGAGCTGCGGGCGCTCGTGCGCGGCGTCGTCGAGGATGCGGGCGCGATCGCGCCCGAACGGATCGAGCTCGATCTCGAGCCCCTCACGATCGACGTGGACGGGGCGAAGGTCGAGCGGATCGTCGAGAACCTGCTCTCGAACATGGCCCGGCACACGCCGGCCGAGGCATCGATCTGGATCCGGCTCCGGAAGGTCGACGGCGGCGCGCTCCTCGCGGTCGAGGACGACGGCCCGGGGATCCCGGGAGCGATCCGCGAGTCGATCTTCGAGCCGTTCCAGCAGGGACCCGACGCGCCGCAGCACTCCCCCGGCGTCGGGGTCGGCCTCACGCTGGTGCGTCGGTTCGCCGAGCTCCACGGCGGCCGCGCCTGGATCGAGGACCGCGAGGGCGGAGGCGCGTCGTTCCGGGTGTTCCTGCCGGACGGTCAGACGCCGTCGACGGCCGACCCGACGGGCGGCCCGACGACCGGCCCGACGACCGGCCGGACAGCCGGCCGGTAACGATCGATCAGACGGCGTCCCAGCCGGCCACGGTCGGATGGTCGACGGAGGCCGGTCCGACCTGCGCCGCGCCGCCGGGCGACCCGAGCCCCGAGACGTTGTCGGCGAAGAACTCCGCGTTGATCGGCGTGAACTGCTTCCACTCCGCCGGCACGTCGTCCTCGTAGAAGATCGCCGTCACGGGGCAGGCGGGCTCGCAGGCGCCACAGTCCACGCACTCGTCGGGCTGGATGTAGAGCATCCGGGGCCCCTCGTAGATGCAGTCCACGGGACACTCGTCGACGCACGCGCGGTCCTTCACGTCGATGCAGGGCTCGGCGATCGTGTAGGTCATCGTCCCTCTTCCTCGTCTCGAGCGGCGGCCGACCCTCGTCCGGCCGCCACGGGCGGGCGCTCCCGGCGGAACCGTGCGCACCATTTACACGGTGTCGACCGTAAAAAGTGTACGACTCAGGCAGGGTCGTGCAAGCGCGCCGGCCGGAGGGCTTCGAGGGTGTCGGCGACCGACGCCGCCCGGTCCGTGCCCGCCGCCACCGGATACACGACCACGGTGTCGGCGCCCGCCTGCCGGTAGCGATCCAGGCGGGCGCGCGCGTCGGCCGGGTCGCCGACCAGCGCGATCGCCCGGACCAGGTCGTCGGGCACGTCCTCGTCGCGACCGTCGCGGTGCGCGTCCGCGGCTCGGTCGGCGAGGTCGCCGAGGCCCACGTTCCGCAGCTGCCGAGCGTACGCCGGATACGACGCGTACTCGCCGGTGGCGGCGCGGAGCGCCCGGAGCGCGTCGGCCTCGTCGTCGATCAGGCACGCTCGCACGTAGACGGCCACCTCGATCTCCGCCGCGTCGCGGCCGGCCTCGGCCGCGCCCTCGGCGATCTCGCGGACGGCCGACCCGACGCGCTCGGGTGGGCACCAGTTGAGCAGGACGCCGTCGGCGATCGACCCGGCGAGCCGCATCGCCCGCGGGCCGAGCGCCGCGATCCAGACCGGGACCGGCGACGGAAGCGCGAGCGGCTCACCGCGGCCGCCGACCGCGGCCAAGCGCCCTCGGAGCTCACCGACCGTCTCCCGCAGCGCATCGAGCGCGCCCGGCCGAGCCGGCCCGGTGCCGATCCCGAGGATCGCCCGCCCGTCGGAGCGTTCGTGGACCGTGGCGGCGGCCATCGCCGTGAGCGCCGCCGTCCGCGACGGCATCGCGACCACCCCCGTGCCCAGGCGCATCGTGGCCGTCTCGCCGGCGAGGGCCGACAGCGCGGCGAACGCGTCGCGGCCGGCGATCTCGGGCAGGAAGACGGCCCCGTAGCCGAGGGCTTCGGCGAGGCGTGTCAGTCCCGAGAACACCGGCCAGGGCCACGGGTCGCGGATCGCGACGCCGGTCGTTCCGGTTTGCCGAGCGGGGCACACGGCTGGCATCGTGCCAGACCGTGGAACCGGTGTCCTTCACCTGCGAGGACGGCGTGCGGCTCGAGGGCGAGCTCCGCATGCCGGACGGGGAGCCTCGAGGATCGGCGGTGATCTGCCACGCGCATCCGCGCTTCGGCGGCTCGAAGGACCATCCGCTCCTGTGGGCGATCCGCAACGACCTCGCCGTCGAACGCGATCTCGCCGTCTTGGGGTTCAACTTCCGCGGGATCATGGGGTCGAGCGGGACGTACGGCGGCGGACGCGACGAGCTGAAGGATGCGCGCGCCGCCGTCACGGAGGTCCGAACCCACGTGGCCGACGACCGGCCCACGCTGCTCGTGGGCTGGTCGTTCGGCGCCAGCGTGGCGCTCCGCGAGGCGATCGACGATCGCCGCGTCGACGCCCTCGCCCTCGTCGGGATGCCGACCTCACCGAAGGACCTCTCGCTCCCGCCGCTGCCCGAGGCGGCGGATCTGCGGCTGTTGAAGCGACCCGCGTTGCTGCTCGCCGGCGAGAACGACGAGCACGCGGCGCCCGACGACCTGCGGGCGTACGCCGACGCGTTCCCCGACGCCGAGGTCGTGGTCGTGCCGGGCACCGATCACTACTTCTGGCGTCGCGAGAAGGAGGCGGCCGGCGTGATCGGTGCGTTCGCCGACCGTCGACTGCGGTCGACCGCCTGAGCGCTACGGCGCCGTGAACGTGCCCCCGTCACCGCTCCCGCGACCCTGCCCGTTCGTGCGCGGGTCCACCGACCGGCTCCGCCGAGGCCGCCAGATCCAGAGGAACGGCAGGAACAGGAAGGTGCCGCCGAACAGGCCGGGCCACACGGCGATGCCGAGCACGAGGAACACCGCAGAGGCCGTGAGCCACACCCATGGGCTCCCCCACCACGGTCGGTCGCGCGGCGGCGAGGGATCGCGCGGCGGTGCCGCGAGATCGGGCTCGACGAGCCGGCGCTCGGCCCACGAGCGGCGGGCCGCAGCCCGTTCGCGGAACACCATCAGGAAGCCGAAGCCGAGGGCGGCGGCCGTGACGAACGGCAGCAGGACGAAGACGAGATCGTCGCTCACAGGGTCATGGTGACACGCCGCTCCCGTTGCGACCCGACGCCCGAGAGGGGCGCTCGGAGGCGCCCCTCTCGGTGCCTGCGGCCCTCACGGCGCGCACGTCGTTCGCCGACGGGGCTGGTCGTCCGCTACAGCGGGACGTGCGAGAGCACCATGATCCGTGGCTCGGTCATCTCCTCCATCGCGAAGCGCAGGCCCTCGCGGCCGAACCCGGAGTCCTTCGACCCGCCGTACGGCATCTGGTCGGCGCGGAACGCGCTCACGTCGTTCACGATCACGCCGCCGACCTCGATCGCGCGGTGCGCCTCGAACGCGCGGTTGATGTCGTTCGTGAAGACGCCGGCCTGCAGGCCGAACTTCGAGTCGTTCACGAGCGCGAGGGCCTCGTCGAACGTCTGGTAGGGGCTGATCGTGACGACGGGTCCGAAGACCTCCTCGCGGCAGACCTTCATCTCGGGCTTCACGTCGGAGATCAGCGTCGGCTGGAAGAACGGCCCGTCGCCCTCGCCGCCGGTGAGGACCTCGGCGCCCTGCGACACGGCCTCCTTGACCCACTCGGCGATCCGGTCGACCTCCTTGCGCTGGATCACCGGACCGACGTCGACCGTTGGGTCCATCGGATCGCCCGTCTTCAGGGACTCGACCTGCTTCGTGAGTCGCGCCGCGAAGTCCTCGTACACCTCGCTCGCCACGAACACGCGCTGCACGCTGATGCAGCTCTGCCCCGCCTGGTAGTAGCCGCCGTAGGCGATCCGCTGCGCGGCGAAGTCGAGGTCGGCGTCGCTGTGGACGATCACGCCGGCGTTGCCACCGAGCTCGAGCGTGACCCGCTTCTTCGGGTCCAAGCCCTTCAGGTACCAGCCGATCTCGCTCGATCCGGTGAAGGAGATCTTCCGGTACCGGTCGTCGCGCGCCATGCCGTCGGCGACCTTCGAGCTGACCGGCAGCACCTGGTACATGCCCTTCGGGAGGTCGGTCTCGGCGAAGAACTCGGCGAGCCGGAGCGACCCGAGGGGGGTCGCGCTCGCCGGCTTCACGACGATCGGAGCGCCGACCCCCAGCGCCGGCGCGACCTTGTGGGCGACCAGGTTCAGGGGGAAGTTGAACGGCGTGATGCCGAGCACCGGTCCGAGGGCGAACCGGCGGAGGAGCCCGACGCGCGAGCCGAGCGAGGCCTCGGTGTCGAGCCGCATCAACTCGTCGTCGCCATGACGGATCGTCTCGGACGCCCATCGGAACGTCGACACGGCGCGCGTCGCCTCGACGGTCGCCCACTTCAACGGCTTGCCGCCTTCGGCCGCGATCAGCTTCGCGTTGTCCTCGATCGTCTCCCCGAGACGCTTCGAGATGTGATCGAGCGCGTCGGCTCGCGCGTGGATCGGGAGCGTCTTGTGCTCCTCGAACGTGGACGCCGCCGTCGCGGTCGCCTCCTCCACGTCGGCCTCCGTCGGCACGCCGATCTCGGCGACGACGGAATCGTCGTACGGGCTCTTCACCTCGAACGTGCCGTCGCCGGTGCGCCAGTCGCCGTTCACCAGGTACGGACGGACCGCCATCGTTCGCTCACCACCCTCCTGAAGGCGCCGCCGGCGCGCCTCCGAGGCGCGCCGGCGTCGCGTGTCTCCCGGTGATGGGCGTCGCGTCAGTCGAGCGACGCCATCACGTGCTTGATGTTCGTGTAGTCCTCGATGGAGTAGATCGACATGTCCTTGCCGTGGCCGGACTGCTTGTAGCCGCCGTGCGGCATCTCGGGCGTGAGCGGGATATGCGTGTTGATCCACACGGTGCCGAACTGCAGCCGGCGCGCCATCCGCAGCGCACGGCCGACGTCGCGCGTCCACACCGACGCGGCGAGGCCGTAGTCGACGCCGTTCGCCCACTCGAGCGCCTGCGCCTCGTCGTCGACGCGCTGCACGGTGACGACCGGACCGAAGACCTCACGCTGGATGATCTCGTCGGTCTGCTTCGCGTCGGTGATGACGGTCGGCTTGTAGAAGTACCGACCCTCGCCGAGCTCGATCGGCTCGCCGCCCGTGGCGATCTTCGCTCCCGCGTCCTGCGCGCGCTCGACCATGCCCGAGACGCGGTCGAACTGGTCCTTCGAGACCACGGATCCCATCTCGGTGCCCTCGTCCCAGATGTCGCCGACCTTCAGGCCCTCGACGGCGGGCACCAGCTCGCTCAACAGGTCGTCGTAGACGGCGCCGCCGGCGAGCACGCGGGTCGCAGCGGTGCAGTCCTGGCCGCTGTTGAAGAAGCCGGCGGTCTTCACCCACTCGGCCGCGGATGCCACGTCGGCGTCGTCGAACACGATCACCGGCGCCTTGCCGCCGAGCTCGAGGTGCGTCCGCTTCAGCGTGTCGGCCGCGTTCTTCATGATCAGCTTGCCGGTCGACGTCTCGCCGGTCAGCGACACGATGCCGACGTCGGGGTTGGCGACGATGCGCTCCCCCACCGGCACGCCGTCACCCGTGACGACGTTGAACACGCCGGGCGGGAAGATCTCGGCTTCGGCGACGTAGTGGGCGAACTTCAGCAGCGTGATCGGGGTCAGCTCCGACGGCTTGATCACGACGCAGTTCCCTGCCGCGAGCGCCGGACCCATCTTCCACGCCGCCATGTACAGCGGGTAGTTCCAGGGGGCGATGAGCCCTGCGACGCCGATCGGCTCGCGCCGGATCATCGAGGTGAACCCCTGCATGTACTCGCCGGTCGAGCGGCCCTCGAGGAACCGGGCGCCGCCGGCGAAGAAGCGGAACTGATCCGCGATCACGGGGATCTCGTCCGACATCGTGACCGCGAAGGGCTTGCCGACGTTCTCCGACTCGAGCCGGCCGAACTCCTCGCCGTGCTCCTCGACGATGTCGGCCATCTTCAGGAGGGCGGCCTGACGCATCCCCGGCGTCGAGTCGAACCAGGTGCCCTCGAACGCCTCCCTCGCCGCGGCGACCGCGCGATCGACGTCGTCGGCGGAACCCTCTTGGACCTCGGCAAGCACCTCGCCGGTGGCCGGGCTCGCGATCGACCGCGTCTCGCCGGAAGCGCTGTTGACCCACTCGCCTCCGATGAACATCTGGTACGTGTCCGCCATCTTCCCCTCCTCCTCGTGGCCCGCGCGGGGCGCGGCGGGCACCGGCCAGGCGTCCCTTGCCGCGCTCCCGGTGCCGTGCGAACGAGCCGTCGGCCCGAACGGCCGCAGCACAGAGTATGCCGCGGCCGCCGCTGACGGGCTACCCGCCGGCTCGGCACGCGCCTCGCGCGCGGCTGGCCAACGTGGACAAACGGCGCCGCGCCGGGCAGGGGGGGTCAGCGATCGGCGTCGGTCGCGAGGACGTCGCGGGCGCGCAACGCGAGCCAGAACTCCATGCGGTCGAACGAGTTGGTGAGGTCGCGACCCGTCAGCTCCTCGACCTTCCGCATCCGGTACCGGAGCGTGTGGCGGTGCACGTAGAGCTGCGCCGCCGCCGTTTCCCATCGAGCGTTGTGCTGCAGGAACGCCTGGAGCGACGCGATCAGCTCACCGGCGTGCTCGTGGTCATAGGCGTCGAGCGGCGCGAGCATCGCGTCGGCGAACGCGCGGAGCGCGTCGGGGTCCGACATCGACAGGAGCAACCGGTACGTTCCGAGGTCCTCGAACCCGGCCTGCCTCCACCCCTCGAGACGGCAGACCTGCAGGGCGTACCTCGCCTCGCGCAGGCTCTTCGCGACGTCGTCGGCCGTGACGGCCGACCCGGCGCCGGCACGGAGCTCCACGCCGACGCGCTCCCCGAGGGCCTTCGACAGCTCGGGGAGATCGGGCGGCGGATCGGCCGGCGCGAGGAGGTGGATGCCGTCGGCGTGCGCCGAGACCAGGAAGCCGTCGTCGAGGCGGGATCGGTGATCGGTCGCCACGACGGCGAGGGCGGCAGGATCGACGACCCCCTCGGCGGCCTCGACGGCGATCACGACCACACGGGCGTCGCGATGGAACCCGAAGCGCGCGAGCCCGCGGCGCGCCTCGGCGCGGGTGAGCTCGCCACGCGCGATCCGGTCGAAGAAGTCGCCTTGGAGCCTGCGCTTCTCCTCCGCGACCGCGCGGGACTTGGCGAGCTCGATCGCGAACAGCGACAGGGCGTGCCCCGCCACGATGCGGTCGAGCTGGCCGGGCGGTTCGGCCTTGCCGACGGCGAGGAACGCCTCGACCCGTCCCTGCGCGCCGACCGGCTGGACCGAGACGTGATGACCCCGGTCGACGAACGACAGGGAGAAGCTCGCGCCGTCGGGACGGGACCGTCGCAGCTCGTCCCAGATCCGCTGGTGCCGGAGCGCGGCGGCCCGCGACGTGGCCGAGACGGCGTTGCCGTGCAGATCCAGCAGCAACGCCCATCCACCCGTCACCGCCGCGAGCGAACCGGCGATGCCCTCGATCCCCCGACCTTCGAGCGCGGCGCGCGTCAACACGTGCTCCGCGTCGACGGCGCGCTGGAGCGTGTCGTACTGCTCCGCGAGGAGCCGCGTCGAGACCGCCTCGGTGATCGCGATGAACGGCACCGGATACGGCACCTCGAACAGGGGGAAGCCCGCGCTCCTCGCCGCGTTGACGACCGCGCGCGGCACCCGGTCGTGCCCGAACCCGAGGCCGAGGCCGAGACCGGCGACGCCGGCCGCCGTCAGTCGCTGCACGTACGCGCGCTGTCGCGCCGGGGTGGCGCCGACCCCCATCCCGGTCGTGAGCAAGAGCTCGCCGCCCTTGAGCCACGGCGTGGGGTCCTCGAGCTCGCTCGCATGGACCCATCGGATCGGCCGCTCGGCATGCTCCTCACCGGCCAGGAGCTTGAGCGGCATCCCGGGGATCGAGACGATGTCCCGCACGGTGACCGGCATGGCGCGATTGTACGGAACGTCCACACGCCGGATCGGCGGGGCTGCGGCGTTGCGTGGGACTTCGACATCTCGTACAAAGCAGCACGGCGTTCGGCGACACGCGATCACCTGACGGGAGGCCCGCGGCCCGTCGAGACTCGACGCCGGAGCGCCGGCGAACGACCGGGCGACGCACGACCGTGGAGGCGGACGCGACGATGGACATCCCGCAGGAGCGCAAGCTCGTCACCGAGATCCCGGGGCCGAAGAGCAAGGAGTGGTTCGAGCGCCGCGCGAGCGCCGTCGCCGCCGGCGTCGCGAACATCCATCCGATCGTGACGTCGCGCGCATCCGGAGCGATCATCGAGGACGTCGACGGCAACCGCCTGATCGATCTGTCCACGGGGATCGCGGTGCTGAACGTCGGCCACACCGCGCCGGAGGTCGTCGCGGCCGCGAAGGCGCAGCTCGAGCGCGACACGCACACCTGTTTCCACGTCACCGCGAACGAGCCCTACATCGAGCTCGCGGAGCGCCTGAACGCGCTCACCCCGGGCGGCTTCGCGAAGAAGACGATGTTCGCGAACTCCGGCGCCGAAGCGGTCGAGAACGCCGTGAAGATCGCCCGCAAGCACACCGGACGTTCCGCGGTGATCGCGTTCGACCACGCGTTCCACGGCCGCACGCTGCTCGGCATGTCGTTGACGGCGAAGGTGATGCCGTACAAGCAAGGGATGGGACCCTTCGCCCCCGAGGTGTACCGGCTCCCCTTCGCGTACGCCTACCGGTGGCTCGGCGCCCTCGAGCGCTGCGCCGAGGAGGCACTCGCCTACGCCGTGGACGAGATGCACAAGCACGTCGGCGAGGACAACATCGCGGCGATCATCCTGGAGCCGATCCAGGGCGAGGGTGGCTTCGTCGTTCCGGCTCCGGGCTTCGTGCGAGGCCTCGCGGACTTCGCGCGGGAGCACGGCATCGTCTTC